>NZ_JAWUEI010000155.1:0-208 GCF_036663495.1 Enterobacter sp. 342 | reverse complement strand
TCCGTAGCTCAGCTGGATAGAGTACTCGGCTACGAACCGAGCGGTCGGAGGTTCGAATCCTCCCGGATGCACCATCTATTACTTCATATTGCTTTCGAAGTGATATGAATATCGAGTAGTACAGTAGTAAATCCCGATGCATCCGTAGCTCAGCTGGATAGAGTACTCGGCTACGAACCGAGCGGTCGGAGGTTCGAATCCTCCCGGA
>NZ_JAWUEI010000154.1:0-231 GCF_036663495.1 Enterobacter sp. 342 | reverse complement strand
CTGGCAGTTCCCTACTCTCACATGGGGAGACCCCACACTACCATCGGCGCTACGGCGTTTCACTTCTGAGTTCGGCATGGGGTCAGGTGGGACCACCGCGCTAAAGCCGCCAGGCAAATTCTTTTACTTCTTGCCGAACTTTAACCTAAGTATAAAGTGGTGCTGATACCCAGAGTCGAACTGGGGACCTCACCCTTACCAAGGGTGCGCTCTACCAACTGAGCCATATCA
>NZ_JAWUEI010000153.1:0-262 GCF_036663495.1 Enterobacter sp. 342 | reverse complement strand
ATGCGGAGAAGCAGAAGCGCGGTGAGGGTTTTGAGCTCAGAACCGACAGCTGGGGCGCCATCCGGGCGCAGAAGGGGCTGTTCATCAGCGCTGATGGACAGACAAAGGCACAGGGTCAGGTGCTGGAGATGGAGCCAGCACTCGCGAGGCTGTCAGCAGCATTAGTGGAGATGGAATCCCTTGCGGCCAGCGCGCAGCAGGCTCAGGCACTGGCTGCCGATGTCGGTCGTCAGCAAAAACTCCTGAAGCAAAAAATCGAACA
>NZ_JAWUEI010000152.1:0-267 GCF_036663495.1 Enterobacter sp. 342 | reverse complement strand
GCCTTTCCGTTTTACAGGTTCCTCAACAGGCCGGTGGGCCGTTAGTATCATCAATATCAGTATTCGCAAAACCAGATGAATGATTGTTTAAACTGGTGTATTTCTGCCTTTATGCTTCGTAAGTTTGCTGTCGCGCCGTCAGTGCCCAGGCTATTCTGGCCAGCTTGTTTGCCAGAGCACAGGTGACGACAAAGGGCACTGTTGCAAATAGTCGGTGGTGATAAACTTATCATCCCCTTTTGCTGATGGAGCTGCACATGAACCCAT
>NZ_JAWUEI010000151.1:0-273 GCF_036663495.1 Enterobacter sp. 342 | reverse complement strand
GTCGCAAGACCAAAGAGGGGGACCTTCGGGCCTCTTGCCATCAGATGTGCCCAGATGGGATTAGCTAGTAGGTGGGGTAACGGCTCACCTAGGCGACGATCCCTAGCTGGTCTGAGAGGATGACCAGCCACACTGGAACTGAGACACGGTCCAGACTCCTACGGGAGGCAGCAGTGGGGAATATTGCACAATGGGCGCAAGCCTGATGCAGCCATGCCGCGTGTATGAAGAAGGCCTTCGGGTTGTAAAGTACTTTCAGCGGGGAGGAAGGTG
>NZ_JAWUEI010000150.1:0-311 GCF_036663495.1 Enterobacter sp. 342 | reverse complement strand
GCTCAGGCACTGGCTGCCGATGTCGGTCGTCAGCAAAAACTCCTGAAGCAAAAAATCGAACAGTTACATGAAGAGGTAATCCTGGGCAGTGCACCGAAAGGGATGGCGCTGGTGAGTGGTGAAGATATGCAGTTATCAGCCAGTGATAATCTGACGCTGACCGCAGGCAAACAACTGGATGTCGGGGCGCAGAAAGATTTCACGCTGGCCGTGGGTAAGCAACTCAGTCTGTACAGCCGTGAAGGTGCGAAATTGTTCAGTTCACATAACGATATTGATATTCAGGCTCAGGGCGGGAATATCACCACCTG
>NZ_JAWUEI010000149.1:0-332 GCF_036663495.1 Enterobacter sp. 342 | reverse complement strand
GCTGATAGAAACAGAAGCCACTGGAGCACCTCAAAAACACCATCATACACTAAATCAGTAAGTTGGCAGCATCACCCTTTGAGCGAAACCGTCGTATGGTTTCGGTGCTGATCGATCAGGATGCAATTTCGTCCGGACAAATGCAGAAAGGAGAACCATGGCGATATTATGACCTTGGGCACGGATTGTGTAGTTATGACTTTTTTGAACAGTGCCCACACCGTATGGCTTGTGCAAAATGTTCGTTCTACCTGCCTAAGGAAGGTGCGAATAAGCGGGGAAATTCTTCTCGGCTGACTCAGTCATTTCATTTCTTCATGTTTGAGCCGATT
>NZ_JAWUEI010000148.1:0-354 GCF_036663495.1 Enterobacter sp. 342 | reverse complement strand
AACGGTCTGCGTTGTCGGGAAGATGCGTGATCTGATCCTTCAACTCAGCAAAAGTTCGATTTATTCAACAAAGCCGCAAGATAGGTGAGAGACAGTACAATCGACTTCTGAGTTCAACTTGTCTTACCAGGAAAGCCAGCATACTTGCTGGCCTTTTTTTTGTTATAATAAACTCAGGCTTCAGCTGAATCTGTAAAATTACTGTTAATGAAACGGTATTTTAGGTTAATTTGGATGCTGTTACAGGAAGTGCGGATTTTTCCTAAATTTGTAAAAAACCTAAGGAAGGTGCGAACAAGTTCCTGATATGAGATCATCATATTCATCCGGAGCGCATCCCAGAGGGACATCATG
>NZ_JAWUEI010000147.1:0-363 GCF_036663495.1 Enterobacter sp. 342 | reverse complement strand
CCGGTACATCGCCGTTTCCGCTATCGAGCGACGATTGTAATCTGTTGTCCATTTCCACCGCGCATTACTCCCGGTCATTCGCTGATTAGCCACTGCACGGTTACGGTCTGCATATTCACCGGGCCAGTAACCCGCACCTTTTCGGGGAGGGATAAGCGCGCTGATTTTCTTACGCCGCAGTTCAT
Organism: Enterobacter sp. 342; assembly: GCF_036663495.1. Classification (NCBI taxonomy): domain Bacteria; kingdom Pseudomonadati; phylum Pseudomonadota; class Gammaproteobacteria; order Enterobacterales; family Enterobacteriaceae; genus Enterobacter; species Enterobacter sp. 342. The sequence continues at coordinate 178 of NZ_JAWUEI010000147.1, read as the reverse complement.
CGTGACATAGCCGGGTATCGTAAGCGCCATCGGCGGCGGCTGACCTGATTTTCCGGTGGGTTTGCCGGATTAACCCGGGGAAGGCCTCTGAGTCCGTAACGTTGTTCAGCGACAGGTCTGCACAGATGATTTCATGTGTGTTGCTGTCAACTGCCAGATGCAACTTTCGCCATATACG
>NZ_JAWUEI010000146.1:0-369 GCF_036663495.1 Enterobacter sp. 342 | reverse complement strand
GAATGGTCTGTGTTGTCGGGAGGATGCGTGATCTGATCCTTCAACTCAGCAAAAGTTCGATTTATTCAACAAAGCCGATAAAATGTTGTCTTCGAATATTTTAGTGTTCATTATCCCTCTTCACGAGGTTAGTCAGACAATAGGCAGAGGATACATTAATTATAGGCTACCTGATGATTAATGGGAATGGCGGGAAATGTAAATCAACAGCGAATAAGTACGCTTTATCCGCTACTGATTTACCGGGAGAACATTTAGCATTGATGGAGAGCGGCAATACGCTGATGGCTTTGTTAAGGAAGGTGCGAATAAGCAGGTCATTTCTTCCCAAGCTGACTCGCTGATTAAAATTTCGCGGATCTGGGCCGA
>NZ_JAWUEI010000145.1:0-374 GCF_036663495.1 Enterobacter sp. 342 | reverse complement strand
CCTTCTTCACGAGGCAGACCTCAGCGCTATTCTGACCTTGCCATCACGACTGTGCTGGTCATTAAACGCGTATTCAGGCTGACCCTGCGCGCTGCGCAGGGCTTTATTGATTCCATTTTTTCTCTGATGAACGTTCCGCTACGCTGCCCGGATTACAGCTGTGTCAGCAGGCGGGCAAAGTCGGTTAATGTCAGTTTCAAAACGCCCACCCGGGGTGAAATCGCACACCTGGTAATTGATTCCACCGGGCTGAAGGTCTTCGGTGAAGGCGAGTGGAAAGTCAAAAAGCATGGCCAGGAACGCCGTCGTATATGGCGAAAGTTGCATCTGGCAGTTGACAGCAACACACATGAAATCATCTGTGCAGACCTGTC
>NZ_JAWUEI010000144.1:0-378 GCF_036663495.1 Enterobacter sp. 342 | reverse complement strand
ATCGGCCCAGATCCGCGAAATTTTAATCAGCGAGTCAGCTTGGGAAGAAATGACCTGCTTATTCGCACCTTCCTTAGATAAAAAAGAATAACATGGGTATTCAAATTAACCGGGATATTTTTCGCTATTTTATCTTCTTTGCTTGTCTGGTGTTTCAATATTTTTTAATTTCTCTAATAATTTGTCTATCGCACCAATATCATTATTTACTGCTGCCTGTTCATCATCCGTCAACGGGATCTCCTGCATCATTTTGAGTAAATTCTGACGCCCCTCTATATATTGCGCTTCTGATGATGATTTAGGGAAGGTGCGAACAAGTCCCTGATATGAGATCATGTTTGTCATCTGGAGCCATGGAACAGGGTTCATCATGAG
>NZ_JAWUEI010000143.1:0-425 GCF_036663495.1 Enterobacter sp. 342 | reverse complement strand
TGCATCTGCTGGTTGTAGGCATCCCAGACCTGATCGTCGGTCAGCCCCTCGGTTTTAACGCCTGCGGCATTGAGCGCGGCGATCATCTTCTCTTTCATCGGGTTTGTTTCTCCGTTGGTTTTGACTTCGTACTCAGTTGGTTTGCGCACGACTTCTACTGGATCGCCGACAAGCGTTACGACTTTGTCAGAGATGAGGTACTTCTGGTCGAAGAGCTTCGGCTTGGCGTTTTCGCCATCCTCTTCGTAAACGAAATGGTCAGGCCAGACACTGACGACGTAGCGCCACTTTTTGTCGTCCTGCTTTATGGACATGCGCAGCGCCTGGTAAATGTCGTCGAAGGACATTTCTGAAGCGTTGCTGATGAAGAACTTCACCTTGTTCCACCAGCCGTCTTTCATGCTGTTGGCGGCATCGATGAGGCT
>NZ_JAWUEI010000142.1:0-426 GCF_036663495.1 Enterobacter sp. 342 | reverse complement strand
CGGCCGGGAACTCAAAGGAGACTGCCAGTGATAAACTGGAGGAAGGTGGGGATGACGTCAAGTCATCATGGCCCTTACGAGTAGGGCTACACACGTGCTACAATGGCGCATACAAAGAGAAGCGACCTCGCGAGAGCAAGCGGACCTCATAAAGTGCGTCGTAGTCCGGATTGGAGTCTGCAACTCGACTCCATGAAGTCGGAATCGCTAGTAATCGTAGATCAGAATGCTACGGTGAATACGTTCCCGGGCCTTGTACACACCGCCCGTCACACCATGGGAGTGGGTTGCAAAAGAAGTAGGTAGCTTAACCTTCGGGAGGGCGCTTACCACTTTGTGATTCATGACTGGGGTGAAGTCGTAACAAGGTAACCGTAGGGGAACCTGCGGTTGGATCACCTCCTTACCTTAAAGAACCTGCCTTTG
>NZ_JAWUEI010000141.1:0-428 GCF_036663495.1 Enterobacter sp. 342 | reverse complement strand
ATGTACACTTCAGATTCGAACTTGGTGTGTGGCTTGATTGAGCCTGGCTTCGCCAGAACCTGACCACGTTCGATTTCTTCACGTTTGATACCACGCAGCAGAACACCAACGTTCTCACCAGCACGGCCTTCGTCCAGCAGTTTGCGGAACATTTCAACGCCAGTACAGGTAGACTTCGCAGTCTCTTTGATACCAACGATTTCAACTTCTTCACCAACTTTGATGATACCGCGCTCTACACGACCGGTAACAACGGTACCACGACCGGAGATGGAGAATACGTCTTCGATTGGCAGCAGGAATGGCTTGTCAATCGCACGCTCTGGTTCTGGGATGTAAGAATCCAGGAAGCCAGCCAGTTCGATGATTTTCGCTTCCCACTCTGCGTCGCCTTCCAGCGCTTTCAGAGCAGAACCACGAACGATTGG
>NZ_JAWUEI010000140.1:0-432 GCF_036663495.1 Enterobacter sp. 342 | reverse complement strand
GGCACTGTTGCAAAGTTAGCGATGAGGCAGCCTTTTGTCTTATTCAAAGGCCTTACATTTCAAAAACTCTGCTTACCAGGCGCATTTCGCCCAGGGGATCACCATAATAAAATGCTGAGGCCTGGCCTTTGCGTAGTGCACGCATCACCTCAATACCTTTGATGGTGGCGTAAGCCGTCTTCATGGATTTAAATCCCAGCGTGGCGCCGATTATCCGTTTCAGTTTGCCATGATCGCATTCAATCACGTTGTTCCGGTACTTAATCTGTCGGTGTTCAACGTCAGACGGGCACCGGCCTTCGCGTTTGAGCAGAGCAAGCGCGCGACCATAGGCGGGCGCTTTATCCGTGTTGATGGGGAGCCCGCAGAATTCGGAAAAAATCGTACGCTAAGGTTTTCCGGGCATCCGTAAGGGCCGAAACTTCCCGTCTT
>NZ_JAWUEI010000139.1:0-446 GCF_036663495.1 Enterobacter sp. 342 | reverse complement strand
ACGGACGCGGGGTGGAGCAGCCTGGTAGCTCGTCGGGCTCATAACCCGAAGGTCGTCGGTTCAAATCCGGCCCCCGCAACCAATTAAAATTTGATGAAGTATCTTCTACAACAGTAGAAAGACGGACGCGGGGTGGAGCAGCCTGGTAGCTCGTCGGGCTCATAACCCGAAGGTCGTCGGTTCAAATCCGGCCCCCGCAACCAATTAAAATTTGATGAAGTATCTTCTACAACAGTAGAAAGACGGACGCGGGGTGGAGCAGCCTGGTAGCTCGTCGGGCTCATAACCCGAAGGTCGTCGGTTCAAATCCGGCCCCCGCAACCAATCAAATTTGAAGAAGTAAGTTTCTACAGAAGTAGAAAGACGGACGCGGGGTGGAGCAGCCTGGTAGCTCGTCGGGCTCATAACCCGAAGGTCGTCGGTTCAAATCCGGCCCCCGCAACCAA
>NZ_JAWUEI010000138.1:0-467 GCF_036663495.1 Enterobacter sp. 342 | reverse complement strand
TGATATGGCTCAGTTGGTAGAGCGCACCCTTGGTAAGGGTGAGGTCCCCAGTTCGACTCTGGGTATCAGCACCACTTCACTTCTCCTTCCCGTTTCTCTCTGTTTCAATTTTACTGTATTCAACAATTCAGGCATTTCGCCTGGTTGATGTGGTGATATCACCGATTTATCCGTGTCTTAGAGGGACAATCGATGTCTAAAGAAAAGTTTGAACGTACAAAACCGCACGTTAACGTCGGTACTATCGGCCACGTTGACCATGGTAAAACAACGCTGACCGCTGCAATCACTACCGTTCTGGCAAAAACCTACGGTGGTTCTGCTCGCGCATTCGACCAGATCGATAACGCACCAGAAGAAAAAGCTCGTGGTATCACCATCAACACTTCCCACGTTGAGTACGACACCCCGACTCGCCACTACGCACACGTAGACTGCCCAGGCCACGCCGACTATGTTAAAAACAT
>NZ_JAWUEI010000137.1:0-471 GCF_036663495.1 Enterobacter sp. 342 | reverse complement strand
TCAGCAAGTCGCAAGTTTGATATTTCATTGTTTCCTGGATTTCTATCAATGTGATCGATAGTCATGCCTTGCGGTATTTCGCCATTTGCAATAGACCAAACCACTCTATGAGCTCCATAGCTAATACCAGCAATTTTAACTTGGTAATAACCGTTTCCAACTTTGCTACCAGCTGGCATCCCACATTTTATTCTGTGGTTTGGGGCAACCATCCACCTCAATCCGGATGGAGACTTAGGGTCTAATTCGAAAATTCGACGAACCTCTTCCAGAGGGATGCTTATAGTTTTCATGCGTATTTACCTATAGAAACGAGCCTCGCTGCCCAGAAAACCGCCCACAGAGAGGCCGCCGCCTTTAGCGATTATCTCCGAGGTTCGTTTCTGTAGGGCTCTGTGTTGAATTTGCGCCGGGCATGGCGTGAGATTTACTTCAGGAAAATAAAAAGCCCCGCGTGATTGCGAGGCTTGA
>NZ_JAWUEI010000136.1:0-525 GCF_036663495.1 Enterobacter sp. 342 | reverse complement strand
TTGCTGCATTAGCGGGCTGATCTTCTCGTCGTAGACACTTTCGAGGTCATAGATTTCGATGTTGCTCATTGGGCGGCCTCCTTGCGAATTTCATTCGCGAAATCAGCTACGTCATCGGCGCGTTGCCGATATTTCAGACGAGATGACTCGCTAATGCTAATTCCTGGGGATGTTTCGTTTGCAATCGCATACCAAGCTTTCGCCAAACGTTCCAAGCCCTGAGCACGCACTTCAGCGAGGAAAGCGTCCGTTGCCGGGGTTTCGACGCGGAAGTAAACCGGGTCGCCGTCTTCAAAGTTACCAGGGTCATCGACCAGTGTTTCGTACTCATCAGCAGAGTAGACCTCCTGACGAAGCAGTCCATGCTTCAGTGCCAGCTCCTGTATTTCCGCACCATCAACGGAGCCACCTTGCCAGGCGATAGAGAGCAACGCATCGACGAACGCACTCAGCCCCGCATTCTCCGCAGCCAGCTTCTCAACCTGCATCTGCAGATTCTCGTGAGCAGTAGTCTCTGCACGCAGA
>NZ_JAWUEI010000135.1:0-532 GCF_036663495.1 Enterobacter sp. 342 | reverse complement strand
TCATGATGTCCCTCTGGGATGCGCTCCGGATGAATATGATGATCTCATATCAGGAACTTGTTCGCACCTTCCCTAGAGTTGGTAATCATGACGCTCGAACTTGCAGAGTAGCACAGCCTATATCGATGTTAACTCTACACCTGACTCTGTCAATTTATGCGTATCAACATAGTGGCTGAAACGTGCTAATAAGAAGGTGAGTTTTGGATGAATGTACCTTTGACAAAATGGTCTGTTGGGTGCTGTATAAAAGTAGTCGATAAGCTCAGTTTTATTCGCTTTAAAATCCTTAAAAAAATAAACCTGAGTAATGACTGGCTGCTCAAAATCAGCTCTACAGGCATCTAATATGTTTACAGCCTGGTTATACTGAACCTCATCATAAGCGTATATCGCTGAACGATATTTACCACGCATTGAGTGGTTTGATGTGCTCGCGTGAGTATGTAAATGGATTCCTGATTACCACCATGATTCAGCTCTTCAGGACTACACTTAAAGGGTTCTGTTCTGGAGGGTTAAATCATGGCCA
>NZ_JAWUEI010000134.1:0-541 GCF_036663495.1 Enterobacter sp. 342 | reverse complement strand
CGTCAGACGGGCACCGGCCTTCGCGTTTGAGCAGAGCAAGCGCGCGACCATAGGCGGGCGCTTTATCCGTGTTGATGAATCGCGGGATCTGCCACTTCTTCACGTTGTTGAGGATTTTACCCAGAAACCGGTATGCAGCTTTGCTGTTACGACGGGAGGAGAGATAAAAATCGACAGTGCGGCCCCGGCTGTCGACGGCCCGGTACAGATACGCCCAGCGGCCATTGACCTTCACGTAGGTTTCATCCATGTGCCACGGGCAAAGATCGGAAGGGTTACGCCAGTACCAGCGCAGCCGTTTTTCCATTTCAGGCGCATAACGCTGAACCCAGCGGTAAATCGTGGAGTGATCGACATTCACTCCGCGTTCAGCCAGCATCTCCTGCAGCTCACGGTAACTGATGCCGTATTTGCAGTACCAGCGTACGGCCCACAGAATGATGTCACGCTGAAAATGCCGGCCTTTGAATGGGTTCATGTGCAGCTCCATCAGCAAAAGGGGATGATAAGTTTATCACCACCGACTATTTGCAACAGTGCC
>NZ_JAWUEI010000133.1:0-548 GCF_036663495.1 Enterobacter sp. 342 | reverse complement strand
GGGGTGAAGTCGTAACAAGGTAACCGTAGGGGAACCTGCGGTTGGATCACCTCCTTACCTTAAAGAACCTGCCTTTGTAGTGCTCACACAGATTGTCTGATGAAAAACAGCAGTAAAATCTCTGCAGGCTTGTAGCTCAGGTGGTTAGAGCGCACCCCTGATAAGGGTGAGGTCGGTGGTTCAAGTCCACTCAGGCCTACCAAACTCCTTTTAAAGGATGAGCGGTACAGAGATTGCAAACGATGGGGCTATAGCTCAGCTGGGAGAGCGCCTGCTTTGCACGCAGGAGGTCTGCGGTTCGATCCCGCATAGCTCCACCATCTTTTACTGCGAACCCAAGAAAACTTCAGAGTGAACCTGAAAAGGTGCACTGCGAAGTTTTGCTCTTTAAAAATCTGGATCAAGCTGAAAATTGAAACGACACATCTTAAATGGTGTGTTCGAGTCTCTCAAATTTTCGCAATCAGAAGTGAAACATCTTCGGGTTGTGAGGTTAAGCGACTAAGCGTACACGGTGGATGCCCTGGCAGTCAGAGGCGATGAAGGAC
>NZ_JAWUEI010000132.1:0-593 GCF_036663495.1 Enterobacter sp. 342 | reverse complement strand
AGGGGTCGTCTCAGAATTCGGAAAATAAAGCACGCTAAGGCGTAGTCACCCCGTGACTCCCCCGCGCCGATGCAGCGAGCTTCGTTCCGTCTTGCAGTGACGCAATCAGCGGGCAGGAAACGTTCCCTTTCCGCGCATGGCAGGCGCACACCAGTTCAGACAGCACGGCCTCCATGCGTGCCAAGTCGGCCATCTTCTCGCGCACATCCTTGAGCTTGTGCTCGGCCAGGCCGCTGGCTTCCTCGCAATGGGTGCCATCCTCCAGCCGCAGTAGCTCGGCGATTTCGTCCAGGCTAAAGCCCAGCCGCTGGGCCGATTTCACGAACCGCACTCGTGTTACATCCGCCTCGCCATAGCGGCGAATGCTGCCATAGGGCTTGTCTGGCTCCGGCAGCAGGCCCTTGCGCTGGTAGAACCGGATGGTCTCCACATTGACCCCGGCCGCCTTGGCAAAAACGCCAATGGTCAGATTCTCAAAATTAATTTGCATATCGCTTGACTCCGTACATAACTACGGAAGTAAGCTTAAGCTATCCAAACCAAATTTGAAAGGACAAGCGTATGTCTGAACCACAAAAGTCTGAACCACAAAA
>NZ_JAWUEI010000131.1:0-635 GCF_036663495.1 Enterobacter sp. 342 | reverse complement strand
TGAATGGGTTCATGTGCAGCTCCATCAGCAAAAGGGGATGATAAGTTTATCACCACCGACTATTTGCAACAGTGCCGCGGAAACCGACCAAAACGATACGTTCTCGGTGCTGAGGTAAAAAGTGCTTTCCGTCGATAACTTTAGGATCGTTTTTGCCCATCTCAGCTGCATCCGCAACTTCATAGCCCAGTTCGTCGAGGGTATCCATGATGACTTTAAAGGTTTTACCCTTGTCATGGCTCTTCAGGTTTTTAACGTTTTCAAGAACAAAGATGGCAGGTTTTTTTGCGCGGATAATACGCGCCACATCGAAGAAAAGCGTTCCCTGAGCCTCACATTCGAAACCATGCGCGCGCCCGAGCGAGTTTTTCTTGCTTACGCCCGCAAGGCTAAACGGTTGACAGGGGAAACCTGCTAGAAGTACATCATGATCCGGCACATGCTCATTAATGTAAGCATAGGCATCGTTTTCAGGTACTTCAGGTTTATCACTGAGCGTGACTTCACGAATATCGAGATTGAAAGTGTGTTCCTGAGCATCGTTAAACCAGTTAGCTTGGCACTGTTGCAAATAGTCGGTGGTGATAAACTTATCATCCCCTTTTGCTGATGGAGCTGCACATGAACCCATTCAA
>NZ_JAWUEI010000130.1:0-640 GCF_036663495.1 Enterobacter sp. 342 | reverse complement strand
ATGGATCCAACCCCTCCGCTGCTATAGTGCAGTCGGCTTCTGACGTTCAGTGCAGCCGTCTTCTGAAAACGACAAACAGCCAGAAAGGCTGTTACAGGCGATTTGATCTGCAACCTATTGGTTAAATTAATGTATCAAAAACGATGGTTTTTGTGACAGTCTTGAAAAGTCCTGACTTCTCCCGAAAAATGACTCCCCTCATGTAACAAAACTCGTTACTATATCAACATAACAATAACCCCATAACTAATTAGCGTGAAAAGAATGAAAATCGGCTATGCACGTAAATCTACGCATCTTCAGGATGTGGCGCACCAGGTTGACGAACTAACAAAAGCTGGATGTGAGCAAATCTATCAGGATCAGACCTCACGTAGCGGCCCCAAGCGCGACAAAAAAGGTGCGCCGGAACTGGAGAACTGCCTGAAAGCATTGCGCGAGGGAGATACCCTAGTAGTTTGGGCACTAGATCGGCTCGGCGGTTCATTGGGTCAAGTCATTACTTTACTCGACGACCTGAAGAAACGCGGAATAACTTTCATAGCCATCAAGGACAGAATAGAGGCACTGTTGCAAATAGTCGGTGGTGATAAACTTATCATCCCCTTTTGCTGATGGAGCTGCACATGAACCCATTCAA
>NZ_JAWUEI010000129.1:0-683 GCF_036663495.1 Enterobacter sp. 342 | reverse complement strand
TTCTACGGCACGTTTGAAGGCGCGCTGAAAGGTCTGGTCATACATGTGATGGCGACGCACGACACCGCTCCGTGGATCGGTCGAATGCGTGTGCTGCGCAAAAACCCAGAACCACGGCCAGGAATGCCCGGCGCGCGGATACTTCCGCTCAAGGGCGTCGGGAAGCGCAACGCCGCTGCGGCCCTCGGCCTGGTCCTTCAGCCACCATGCCCGTGCACGCGACAGCTGCTCGCGCAGGCTGGGTGCCAAGCTCTCGGGTAACATCAAGGCCCGATCCTTGGAGCCCTTGCCCTCCCGCACGATGATCGTGCCGTGATCGAAATCCAGATCCTTGACCCGCAGTTGCAAACCCTCACTGATCCGCATGCCCGTTCCATACAGAAGCTGGGCGAACAAACGATGCTCGCCTTCCAGAAAACCGAGGATGCGAACCACTTCATCCGGGGTCAGCACCACCGGCAAGCGCCGCGACGGCCGAGGTCTTCCGATCTCCTGAAGCCAGGGCAGATCCGTGCACAGCACCTTGCCGTAGAAGAACAGCAAGGCCGCCAATGCCTGACGATGCGTGGAGACCGAAACCTTGCGCTCGTTCGCCAGCCAGGACAGAAATGCCTCGACTTCGCTGCTGCCCAAGGTTGCCGGGTGACGCACACCGTGGAAACGGATGAAGGCACGAACCCAGT
>NZ_JAWUEI010000128.1:0-705 GCF_036663495.1 Enterobacter sp. 342 | reverse complement strand
TGTCCGACCCTCTTTCCGGGCCAGGTGCTGAAGGTCAGCGGCGGCTACGAAGTGGCTGAGGTGTTCAGCAAGGGTGTGGTTATCACGGTGATGCAGACACATGCCCGCCGTGATAAGGACTTTTGGGTTGATTTTGACGGCATTCCGGATAACACCGATTTTGGTTTTCGGCCGGAACCCGGTGACCGTCCGGTGATGGCCGGCACGTTGCCAGCGCGAGTCACGAGCACCACGGAAAACGACACCTACGGGCACATCGACAAAGACGGCCGCTACCGCGTCAACATGCTGTTTGACCGGGACAACTGGGAGACCGGGTTTGAGAGCCTGTGGGTCCGTCAGTCCCGCCCGTACGCAGGGGATACCTACGGCCTGCATCTGCCGCTGCTGGCGGGCACTGAGGTGGCGATTGGCTTTGAGGACGGTAATCCGGACCGGCCGTACATTACCGGTGTGCTGCACGACTCGGCGCACAGCGACCACGTCACTATCCGGAACTACAAACGCAACGTGCTGCGCACCCCGGCGAACAATAAAATCCGCCTCGATGACGAGCGCGGGAAAGAGCATATCAAGGTCAGCACGGAGTACGGCGGCAAGAGCCAGCTCAATCTTGGGCATCTGGTGGATGCGGAGAAGCAGAAGCGCGGTGAGGGTTTTGAGCTCAGAACCGACAGCTGGGGCGCCATCCGGGCGCAGAAGGGG
>NZ_JAWUEI010000127.1:0-724 GCF_036663495.1 Enterobacter sp. 342 | reverse complement strand
CTTGCAGAAATGAACAAGAAAGCTGCATAACCCAGTTCTAATGTTCATATTAAACCCGGCCACCGCGCCGGGTTTTTATTTGCCCTTCCGTACCATCTCAGCCGCATCCCTGTTCACTCCCTTCCCTATCACGTTTCCTGTTTCCTTCCGGTACTGCTCCAGCTTGTCGATGATGTTTTGCTGGGTCATGGGTAAATCAGCCAGTGACAATTCCATCACCGCCCGCCCGGCGGCATGAGCCATCATGTTCACTTTTTCCTCATCCAAGTCCATAACCCACTCCTTTTTGATGTTTTTTGCAGCATATCACGTACCGAGTAAATTCATAACCAAACTAAATTAACCAAAAAATCATAACCTTATTAACCAACACAAAAATAATTAACCATTGGTTATTGACTGAAAATAACCACTAGTTAATAATCAACCCATCGAAACGAAACATCGACAGCTGAGCGAAGTTAGCCAGCGGCGAAGTGGAGATTCGGTCAGTCGAACGGCGCGACAGTAAACCATGCGTCGGACGCCCGGCGGGCTCAGGGAGAGCGGCAATGGTGCGTAACTGGAATGTTTTGGGGTGTGGTCAGTGAGAACGGCCTAATCGTGAAGAGGGCGCGGCTCATGCGGCTGGTTACCGCCCACACCGACCAAAGCATTTCTCCCGCATCAGCGGGTAACGACAGAGGCAATTATGAACGAACAAGCGAACAAAATTCTCGTTGAG
>NZ_JAWUEI010000126.1:0-738 GCF_036663495.1 Enterobacter sp. 342 | reverse complement strand
ACGCCGTGGGTCGATGTTTGATGTTATGGAGCAGCAACGATGTTACGCAGCAGGGCAGTCGCCCTAAAACAAAGTTAACTCGAGGGAGAAATCGTGAAGTTATCACTAATGGCTGCCAAGTCGAAGAACGGTATTATCGGTAATGGACCAGATATTCCATGGAGCGCCAAAGGCGAGCAACTTCTATTTAAGGCAATTACATATAATCAATGGCTTTTAGTTGGACGCAAAACTTTTGAGTCAATGGGCGCTCTCCCAAATCGAAAGTATGCAGTTGTAACTCGCTCTAATTTTTCTACGAATGATGAGGGTGTAATGGTTTTCTCCTCAATTCAGGATGCCTTAATAAATTTAGAGGAAATCACGGATCATGTTATCGTTTCTGGTGGTGGTGAAATATACAAAAGCTTGATTTCCAAAGTAGATACTTTGCATATTTCAACAGTCGACATCGAGCGAGATGGAGACATAGTTTTTCCTGAAATCCCAGATACATTCAAGTTGGTATTTGAGCAAGATTTCGAGTCTAACATTAACTATTGTTATCAAATCTGGCAAAAGAGTTAACAAGCGCCTGCAATCTGACCTCCGGTTACTGTCACCTTTTTTTGCGGTGGAGCTGCAAAAAAGGCGCCATTAACCTCCGGCAGTTGAGGCGGGCGTTAGACATCATGAGGGTAGCGGTGACCATCGAAATTTCGAACCAACTATCAGAGGTGCTAAGCGTCATTGAGCGCC
>NZ_JAWUEI010000125.1:0-768 GCF_036663495.1 Enterobacter sp. 342 | reverse complement strand
CGCTTTGAAGGCGAACAGCAAAGAATAGCTGCACTATTTCATTATCATAAAGGACGATATGGTTACCGCCGCATTACCCTGGCGTTGCGCAATGAAGGCTACGGAATAAATCATAAAACAGTACGAAAACTGATGCGTAAGATGGGGCTGGCCTCATGCCTGAGAAGTAAAAAGTATCAGTCATACAAAGGTACCTACGGTAAAATCGCGCCAAACATTCTGTCCCGTAATTTTAAGGCCAGCAGCCCAAACCAGAAATGGGTTACAGATGTGACCGAATTCAATGTAAAAGGGACAAAGCTATATCTGTCGCCAGTGCTGGATCTGTATAACAGCGAGATAATAGCCTGGAATATGACGACGCATCCGGGAATGAACCTGGTTGAAAACATGCTCAGCAAAGCCATGAAGAGGCTGAAGCCGGGTGACAGACCGATACTGCACTCTGATCAGGGCTGGCAGTATCAGATGGCGCGGTATCAGGAAAAGCTTAAAGTTAAAGGTATAGAGCAAAGCATGTCGCGCAAAGGGAACTGTCTGGACAATGCAGTAATAGAAAATTTTTTTGGTCTGTTGAAGACAGAATGTTGGTACCACGAAGAGTATGAAAATACGGACCATCTACGAAGAACGGTGGAAGAGTACATCCACTACTACAACAACGAACGAATCAAGCTAAAACTAAACGGCCTGAGTCCGGTACAATACCGAACTCAGGCCATGTCAGCCGCCAGTTAAGAAAGTGTCCAATATATGGGGTTCACTTCA
>NZ_JAWUEI010000124.1:0-768 GCF_036663495.1 Enterobacter sp. 342 | reverse complement strand
GGTAATGACTCCAACTTATTGATAGTGTTTTATGTTCAGATAATGCCCGATGACTTTGTCATGCAGCTCCACCGATTTTGAGAACGACAGCGACTTCCGTCCCAGCCGTGCCAGGTGCTGCCTCAGATTCAGGTTATGCCGCTCAATTCGCTGCGTATATCGCTTGCTGATTACGTGCAGCTTTCCCTTCAGGCGGGATTCATACAGCGGCCAGCCATCCGTCATCCATATCACCACGTCAAAGGGTGACAGCAGGCTCATAAGACGCCCCAGCGTCGCCATAGTGCGTTCACCGAATACGTGCGCAACAACCGTCTTCCGGAGCCTGTCATACGCGTAAAACAGCCAGCGCTGGCGCGATTTAGCCCCGACATAGCCCCACTGTTCGTCCATTTCCGCGCAGACGATGACGTCACTGCCCGGCTGTATGCGCGAGGTTACCGACTGCGGCCTGAGTTTTTTAAGTGACGTAAAATCGTGTTGAGGCCAACGCCCATAATGCGGGCGGTTGCCCGGCATCCAACGCCATTCATGGCCATATCAATGATTTTCTGGTGCGTACCGGGTTGAGAAGCGGTGTAAGTGAACTGCAGTTGCCATGTTTTACGGCAGTGAGAGCAGAGATAGCGCTGATGTCCGGCAGTGCTTTTGCCGTTACGCAACACCCCGTCAGTAGCTGAACAGGAGGGACAGCTGATAGAAACAGAAGCCACTGGAGCACCTCAAAAACACCATCATACACTAAATCAGTAAGTTGGCAGCATCACC
>NZ_JAWUEI010000123.1:0-782 GCF_036663495.1 Enterobacter sp. 342 | reverse complement strand
AAAAACCCGGCGCGGTGGCCGGGTTTAATATGAACATTAGAACTGGGTTATGCAGCTTTCTTGTTCATTTCTGCAAGGATAGCATCCTTGCGAGCTTGCATTTCTGCAACGATTTCATTAAGACGGCCAGCCAGTTTAAGCATCTCAGAAATTGTGTGGAGTTTATTCATATGCGCCTCCGCAGTGCCTCGTTTCATCCAAAAGAAAGTTATTTAAAAATTACAGCCCCTTTGAGAATTTTGGAGCTTTGTGCACACAGATCTGGGTTTTTCTGTTTAATATCACGAATCAGTATCTGCGCGGTAAGCAATACCTGCTGTAGGTCAAGAGCGCCAAGTTGCTTGGCTTTGGTATCAAGCTTGAGAATGATCTCATGAACCTCATCAAGTGACGGATCAACGAGCTCATGTAACTTTTCGATACCCAACTCTTCAAAGCTAGTGACAACGAAATCAATCAAAGCCTTCACAGCTATCTGAACCTGATACAGTTGCCTTTCTTGAAAAGAAGCTTCTGCATCTGTCACTTTTACAGCATCTCTAAATTCTTGGGTCACTAACTATACTCCTTATATAGGATCTCTCCAATCGATTTTCAATGCGAATTGGACGATTTCCGCTCAATAAGCACGATTTAGCAATGAAATAATTGACTTTGAAAGGAAACATCTCTATATCGCGCGCACATGATATATATACACTTAAAATCGACTAAAAGAACACAAACTTTATGATGATTTTCATCAATCATATTGAATGATGACGGCTATCACACCAGTCGCA
>NZ_JAWUEI010000122.1:0-786 GCF_036663495.1 Enterobacter sp. 342 | reverse complement strand
ACCCTTCCGTTGCCTGCGTGGAGAACGCCTGCCAGATAATGCTTGGCATTCTGCCCCGGTGTGACAACCCGCTTTTGCTGCGCTCTGAACATCCAGTCGGCTCCTAATTTGGGATTGAGGTCTATATCGACTTCATCCTCATAAAACACCGGATTATCGGCATCACAGCGGGCCAGCGCGGCGTCGATATTCGCCATTTTTTCCTGATAGGCTGGGTCTTTTATCCGCAAGGTCGGCACGGGCCTGCGCCAGACAATGCCCATACGAGGTAACCATCGGCGGAGCGTGGAGGCTGCCACATTGAGCCCTGTTAACCGATTGATTTTTATAGCCAATAGTTCAGTACACCAACGGCTGCGCTGATAACCAAAATCTTGCGGAGAAAACTGCATGAGCAGCACCAGTAAGGTGACAATCTTGGCGATAGGTAAGACTGGGGCACGGCCAGCCGGTAAGGCTTCTAGCGCATCTATGCCTTCATCTCGATACCACCGAAGCCAACGACCGATGGTCGAGCGCGCAGCGCCGGTAAGGTGATGAACATCGGTGATCGTGCGTCCTTCATGTAACAGCAAGATGGCCATCAAGCGACGAGCATGTCCTTTATCACGGGTGGCATGGATGATTTTGTGAATGCGGCGCCGTTGTGGTCGTGGCAGAGGTGGTAGGATAGGCATCAACTCAGTCCTTTGGGTGTGGCTTGTTTTGTTTAGCGACTAATCAGATCGCACAAACTGGACTGAGTTCCCTTCCTCCGGTGATCTACTATTCGGAACAGCTATTTAG
>NZ_JAWUEI010000121.1:0-834 GCF_036663495.1 Enterobacter sp. 342 | reverse complement strand
AAGCGTGCGTATTGCCTGAAAACACAACCCGCTACGGGGGAGACTTACCCGAAATCTGATTTATTCAACAAAGCCTCGTTAAGGTTAACCTAAGATTTCAGAATGATAATCTCTGCTTTGCAGCGAATAAGGCAATCATAATATTAGATTGAATTGTTGTAATTATCATCAATGTTTTTACTGGTTTACTATTTTCCGGAGGTGTTAATGCCTGTACTTTTCAGGGTGAAAGTTATTCCGCTGGTTTTACTTCTGGCAATGATCTTTGCGTTTTTACTTAACTGGCCAATATTGCTGCATTTTTACGAGATTTTGTCGCATTTAGAGCATGTCAAAATTGGTTTTGTCATTTCTATTCCCTTTGTTCTGGTTGCGGCGCTTAACGTTGTTTTTATGCCTTTCTCAGTTCGTTTTCTGCTGAAACCTTTCTTTGCTTTACTGTTTATCACTGGCTCACTGGTCAGTTATTCGACACTAAAATATAAAGTAATGTTTGATCAAACGATGATTCAAAACATTATTGAAACTAACCCCCAGGAAGCGCATTCCTATCTTAATGGCTCAATTATTATATGGTTCGTCTTTACCGGTATCCTTCCTGCCATCCTCCTTTTTTCAATAAAAATTCAATATCCTGAAAAATGGTATAAAGGCATTGCTTACCGTTTGCTCTCCGTGCTGGCATCGTTGAGTTTGATTGCAGGTGTTGCCGCACTTTATTATCAGGATTATGCCTCTGTCGGCCGCAATAACTCGACGGTAATGACTCCAACTTATTGATAGTGTTTTATGTTCAGATAATGCCCGATGACTTTGTCATGCAGCTCCACCGAT
>NZ_JAWUEI010000119.1:0-839 GCF_036663495.1 Enterobacter sp. 342 | reverse complement strand
ACTACCATCGGCGCTACGGCGTTTCACTTCTGAGTTCGGCATGGGGTCAGGTGGGACCACCGCGCTAAAGCCGCCAGGCAAATTCTGTTAATCTGTATCAAGCTGAGTTGAATGTGTCGTCTCTTCGCCGAAACAGCTTCGGCGTTGTAAGGTTAAGCCTCACGGTTCATTAGTATCGGTTAGCTCAATGCATCGCTGCACTTACACACCCGACCTATCAACGTCGTCGTCTTCAACGTTCCTTCAGGACCCTTAAAGGGTCAGGGAGAACTCATCTCGGGGCAAGTTTCGTGCTTAGATGCTTTCAGCACTTATCTCTTCCGCATTTAGCTACCGGGCAATGCCATTGGCATGACAACCCGAACACCAGTGATGCGTCCACTCCGGTCCTCTCGTACTAGGAGCAGCCCCCCTCAATTCTCCAGCGCCCACGGCAGATAGGGACCGAACTGTCTCACGACGTTCTAAACCCAGCTCGCGTACCACTTTAAATGGCGAACAGCCATACCCTTGGGACCTACTTCAGCCCCAGGATGTGATGAGCCGACATCGAGGTGCCAAACACCGCCGTCGATATGAACTCTTGGGCGGTATCAGCCTGTTATCCCCGGAGTACCTTTTATCCGTTGAGCGATGGCCCTTCCATTCAGAACCACCGGATCACTATGACCTGCTTTCGCACCTGCTCGAGCCGTCACTCTCGCAGTCAAGCTAGCTTATGCCATTGCACTAACCTCCTGATGTCCGACCAGGATTAGCTAACCTTCGTGCTCCTCCGTTACTCTTTGGGAGGAGACCGCCCCAGTCAAACTACCCACCAGACACTGTCCGCAACCCGG
>NZ_JAWUEI010000118.1:0-866 GCF_036663495.1 Enterobacter sp. 342 | reverse complement strand
TGAATGGGTTCATGTGCAGCTCCATCAGCAAAAGGGGATGATAAGTTTATCACCACCGACTATTTGCAACAGTGCCCCTTGTCGCCTTGCGTATAATATTTGCCCATGGTGAAAACGGGGGCGAAGAAGTTGTCCATATTGGCCACGTTTAAATCAAAACTGGTGAAACTCACCCAGGGATTGGCTGAGACGAAAAACATATTCTCAATAAACCCTTTAGGGAAATAGGCCAGGTTTTCACCGTAACACGCCACATCTTGCGAATATATGTGTAGAAACTGCCGGAAATCGTCGTGGTATTCACTCCAGAGCGATGAAAACGTTTCAGTTTGCTCATGGAAAACGGTGTAACAAGGGTGAATACTATCCCATATCACCAGCTCACCGTCTTTCATTGCCATACGGAATTCCGGATGAGCATTCATCAGGCGGGCAAGAATGTGAATAAAGGCCGGATAAAACTTGTGCTTATTTTTCTTTACGGTCTTTAAAAAGGCCGTAATATCCAGCTGAACGGTCTGGTTATAGGTACATTGAGCAACTGACTGAAATGCCTCAAAATGTTCTTTACGATGCCATTGGGATATATCAACGGTGGTATATCCAGTGATTTTTTTCTCCATTTTAGCTTCCTTAGCTCCTGAAAATCTCGATAACTCAAAAAATACGCCCGGTAGTGATCTTATTTCATTATGGTGAAAGTTGGAACCTCTTACGTGCCGATCAACGTCTCATTTTCGCCAAAAGTTGGCCCAGGGCTTCCCGGTATCAACAGGGACACCAGGATTTATTGGCACTGTTGCAAAGTTAGCGATGAGGCAGCCTTTTGTCTTATTCAAAGGCCTTACATTTCAAAAACTCTGCTT
>NZ_JAWUEI010000117.1:0-887 GCF_036663495.1 Enterobacter sp. 342 | reverse complement strand
GTTTGAAACTGGCGTAAGTTACTGATATTGAATGGTACGCCCTGTAGGATTCGAACCTACGACCTACGGCTTAGAAGGCCGTTGCTCTATCCAACTGAGCTAAGGGCGCACTGAGAAGAGTGAACTTCGCGGTGGTGAAACGCGAAGAATTATACGGTCAATGTCAGGTGAGTCAATGCCTTTTCCGTTTTCATGTCCAATTACGCCTGGCCGGTTGTAAATACGCCTGTTTTTTCAACATTATCATCAGTTTCACCGTAAAATTATGCGCTGCGAAAAGGCTTAGTGGCATTTAAGTAACGCCTGCTGTTTTCCTGAACGTCACCTCGTCACACTAGTAAGAGGTATCCCGGCCGCCTGGAGGCTGACAGACAACAGGATAATGGAGTGACAGCGCAAAACCTGATCTATACGCCCCCCCAGTTACAGGCCCTTTCTCAGGACATCGTCGGCATTAAACTTGAGCCCATTGTCGCCCTCACCTCTTCGCGCCAGATTGGCGCTGAGGTGCTTAGCATCATGTCCGAAACGCGGCACAGTGAGGCGTTTTTCCGCCACCAGTCTGCAGAAGAGTCGATAACCCTGCTTGAAGCGCAGCTTGTCGCATTAAAAAATACACCTCACTGTCATAACCTTTTTATTAATCTGCCGATAACCGTCCTGACTGAGTCAGAATCTTTTCAGCGACTTATCCGGCTGATTGGGGCTCCGCTGAATATTGAGATCGTCGACCTCTCGGCTTTTTTGGCGCTGTCTGTTACGCGGAAACAGAGCGTCATTCAGAACCTGCTGCAACTCAGAAGGCAGGGGCGGTAATGACTCCAACTTATTGATAGTGTTTTATGTTCAGATAATGCCCGATGACTTTGTCATGCAGCTCCACCGAT
>NZ_JAWUEI010000116.1:0-931 GCF_036663495.1 Enterobacter sp. 342 | reverse complement strand
AGCGTTACGATAAAGCTAGCATGGAAACGATAGGTGCAAGCAAGTTAAGGGTTGCATCGCGCATGTCAATCTAGGCTATACCCTAACTTGATGTCAGGCAGGGCCGCGCCGCTTCGTCAGAATAGAGTCTGCTTTCCCATTTTTTGACACATGCCCGCGAAGGTTATAGATTTCAGCCTGACAGAAATGGGCTTTGAGGCACAACGGAACAGAAAGTGCACTTAAGCCGCCTTCAACCAAGGAGACATCGTGCAGGGGCACCGCATCGGCTACGTCCGGGTCAGCAGCTTTGACCAGAACCCGGAACGCCAGCTGGAACAAACCCAGGTGAGCAAGGTGTTCACCGACAAGGCATCGGGCAAGGACACCCAGCGCCCCCAGCTCGAAGCGCTGCTGAGCTTCGTCCGCGAAGGCGATACAGTGGTGGTGCACAGCATGGATCGGCTGGCCCGCAACCTCGATGACCTGCGTCGCTTGGTACAGAAGCTGACTCAGCGCGGCGTGCGCATCGAGTTCCTGAAGGAGGGCCTGGTGTTCACTGGCGAGGACTCGCCGATGGCCAACCTGATGCTGTCGGTGATGGGGGCCTTCGCTGAGTTCGAGCGCGCCCTGATCCGCGAGCGGCAGCGTGAGGGCATCGCCTTGGCCAAGCAGCGTGGCGCGTACCGGGGCCGCAAGAAAGCCCTGTCCGATGAGCAGGCTGCTACCCTGCGGCAGCGAGCGACGGCCGGCGAGCCCAAGGCGCAGCTTGCCCGCGAGTTCAACATCAGCCGGGAAACCCTCTACCAGTACCTCCGCACGGACGACTGACACATGCCGCGTCGCTTGATCCTCTCGGCCACGGAGCGGGACACCCTGCTTGCGCTGCCGGAAAGCCAGGATGACCTGATCCGCTACTACACCTTCAACGACTCCGACCTGTCGCTGATCC
>NZ_JAWUEI010000115.1:0-1019 GCF_036663495.1 Enterobacter sp. 342 | reverse complement strand
TCCTGATTACCATCGAGACTCAGCCAGCTTCAACAGGCGTTGTGGCATTGGAGCCGTTCGACAGCCGATCCTGACCAGTTCCATTATCATCGACTCCAGATTGAATCGGTGATTGAACTTAAAGCAGAACTCCGCTAAATACCGCGGCAGATGCTTCTGATTGATTGCGTGATACGTTCCATGCATGGCGTTTTTCACGTTGCCTATCATCGTGTTGACCCACTTGAAATACGGCAGTTTTACGCTGGCAGGACCACCGCCTGTCACGATAGCTAAATGAGCATTCTTGGCTTCTTCAACGCCACGGAAGCAGGCCAAACCATCGGATACCACCAAGGAAGATGGCCGCAGGTGTTTAATAGCCCATTGCGTGAGTTCTTTTTTCTTGAATCCCTCAACGGCACTGAATCGCATATGGATCGGGTGCCCTTCATGATTGAGTGAAACGGCAGCAACAAAAGGGCGCTTGCCAGCTGCGCCACGGCCAACCTTTCCAGTGCGGACACCGCCCCAATAGGCATCATCAAGCTGGATGATACCGGAGAGAGGAGCCTCATCATCCCGCTCTTTCATGGCCTGCATGAGCTTGTGCTTAAGCCGCCAGGTGGCGTTGTAGGAAATGCCAAGCTCACGGGATAGCTCGAGAGCGGAAACACCATTTTTCTCTTGAGTCATCAGATAGATGGCCAGAAACCAGATGGAAAGAGGCAATTTGGAATAGGCAAAGAGAGTTCCGGCTGTTAGCGAGGTTTGTTGGTGGCATTGATTACATTGGTAGACGGGTCGCGATTTGAGTTTGCAAGCATGGGTGTGTCCGCAATTTGGGCACTGGAATCCTTGTGGCCAGCGAATGTCAAAAAGTCGCTGCTGACACTGCGCTTCATCGCTATAACGCTGAATAAAGGTATGAATGCTCATGCTTTTTTGAAATTGAACCTTGTTTCTGGCCATGATTTAACCCTCCAGAACAGAACCCTTTAAGTGTAGTCCTGAAGAGCTGAATCATGGTGGTAATCAGG
>NZ_JAWUEI010000114.1:0-1029 GCF_036663495.1 Enterobacter sp. 342 | reverse complement strand
CTCAACGAGAATTTTGTTCGCTTGTTCGTTCATAATTGCCTCTGTCGTTACCCGCTGATGCGGGAGAAATGCTTTGGCGATGTGGTAGGTGGGAGACCCATTTCGACCCGATTCGGCCTACTTATCTTCGGCAATAGCTCCTCGGGCCTCGCCGCTTTACGTGCGACATATTCCCGTCCATGAACCCTTCACCACATCCCATAACATTCCCTGTATTGGTCAGCGCCAACTCCCTGCCAGTGTTGCCCGTTCTCACGCCGTTCTCGCTCTCGCGCGGGGATACTCTCTCACCGACCGGATCGCACCCGGTGATACAGCACGTTTACGTGTAAGGGTCTAAACAGGTCATTGACGCTGTAAATCTGCATGTTGTTAAAAAGCAGGCGACTTGCTGTCCGCCGCTGGCTAACTTCGCTCAGCTGTCGATGTTTCGTTTCGATGGACTTATTAAAAACCATAGTTGTTTTATCGTCAACAACAATAGTTGTATTTATAGTTGTTTTGGTTTTATTTGGTTGTATTTAAAAGGAATTTATTTTTATAAAAGATTGGTGCTATGCTGCAAAAAACATCAAAAAGGAGTGGGTTATGGACTTGGATGAAGAAAAAGTGAACATGATGGCTCATGCCGCCGGGCGCGCGGTGATGGAGTTATCGCTGGCGGATCTGCCTGTGACGCAGGAGGCTATCATTGAAAAACTTGAACAGTACCGGAAGGAAACTGGCAACGTGATAGGGAAGGGAGTGAACAGGGATGCAGCCGAGATAGTGCGGAAAGGAAGGTAGTGCAGAAGTGACAAAAAAGTGCAGGAGCAACATGCGCCAGCGCAGGTTATTTTGGATCACGTCATAAGTGATTGAATTGCATTGGATGCTTGCTTTAGTGGTTAGTGTAAGTCATTGATTTTAACGCCAGCGCAGTAACTTTTGGATCTCGGTATGGAAGACACAAAAAAACCCGGCGCGGTGGCCGGGTTTAATATGAACATTAGAACTGGGTTATGCAGCTTTCTTGTTCATTTCTGCAAG
>NZ_JAWUEI010000113.1:0-1057 GCF_036663495.1 Enterobacter sp. 342 | reverse complement strand
GGCTTTGTTGAATAAATCAGATTTCGGGTAAGTCTCCCCCGTAGCGGGTTGTGTTTTCAGGCAATACGCACGCTTTCAGGCATACCTGCTTTCGTCATTTTGTTCAGCGCTCGTACCAGGGCCATAGCCTCCGCAACCTGACCATCGTAGTCACGCAGCGTCAGTGAACCCCCGAACAGCTGTTTTACCCGGTACATCGCCGTTTCCGCTATCGAGCGACGATTGTAATCTGTTGTCCATTTCCACCGCGCATTACTCCCGGTCAGCCGCTGATTCGCAACAGCACGGTTACGGTCTGCATATTCACCGGGCCAGTAACCCGCACCTTTTCGGGGCGGGATAAGCGCGCTGATTTTCTTACGCCGCAGTTCATCGTGACAGAGCCGGGTGTCGTAAGCGCCGTCTGCCGATGCTGCCCTGATTTTTCTGTGAGTCTGCCGGATAAGACCCGGGAAGGCTTCTGAGTCCGTCACATTGTTCAGCGACAGGTCTGCACAGATGATTTCATGTGTGTTGCTGTCAACTGCCAGATGCAACTTTCGCCATATACGACGGCGTTCTTTGCCGTGTTTTTTGACTTTCCATTCGCCTTCACCAAAGACCTTCAGCCCGGTGGAATCAATCACCAGATGCGCGATTTCACCTCGGGTGAACGTTTTGAAACTGACATTAACCGACTTTGCGCGCTTGCTGACACTGGTGTAATCCGGGCAGCGCAACGGAACATTCATCAGTGTAAAAATGGAATCAATAAAACCCTGTGCAGCCCGCAGGGTCAACCTGAACACGCGTTTAATGACCAGAACGGTGGTGATGGCGAGATCAGAATAGCGCTGAGGTCTTCCCCGTGATGAAGGCGTTGCCGACTCATACCAGGCCTGAATAGCTTCATCATCCAGCCAGAAAGTTATGGAGCCACGGTTGATGAGGGCTTTATTGTAGGTGGGCCAGTTGGTGATTTTGAACTTTTGCTTTGCCACGGAACGGTCTGCGTTGTCGGGAAGATGCGTGATCTGATCCTTCAACTCAGCAAAAGTTCGATTTATTCAACAAAGCC
>NZ_JAWUEI010000112.1:0-1073 GCF_036663495.1 Enterobacter sp. 342 | reverse complement strand
CTGTGAGTTCAACGGGTCGATGCAACGCTATCCTTAATCAAGGGGGACGTTGCCATGAAACGAAGAACTCGGATTAACTACACTCCAGAGCAGAAAGCGATTATCTGGGACAGATATAAGCAAGGTGATTCCTTGCATGATATCGCCCGAATGTTCGACAGATACCATTCTTCTATCATGCCCACTATCCACCAGACCGGTGGATACCGTCCCCCGGTCCGAAAACGACACCGGCTGGCGCTTTCGCTTGATGAAAGAGAGGAGATATCCAGAGGGCTGGTTGAAAAACGCAGCATCAGGGATATCGCTAGCAAATTATCAAGAGCCCCTTCAACCATTAGCCGCGAGATAAAGAGGCATGGGGGCGCAAAACAATACCGTGCAGCAAAAGCGGATATTGTTGCGTGGGAAAATGCCTTGAGACCAAAAGCTTGCAAGCTAATTGAATGCCCCACATTGTGTAAAATCATTGCAGAGAAGATGCATCAGGACTGGTCACCGCAACAAATTGCCGGTTGGCTAAAACGCAGTTATCCGGATAATCAGGAAATGCATGTGTCACACGAAACAATTTATAAAACGCTTTTTGTACAAACCCGGGGAGCATTAAAAAAAGAGCTGCAGCAATGCCTCAGAAGCGGAAGAGCAGTGCGTAGATCCAGAACGTCATCGCTTAAAGGGAAAGGATTGGGGTCAATCCCAAACACGATACCTATCAGCGAAAGGCCACCAGAGGCCGCTGACAGAGCCATTCCAGGTCACTGGGAAGGTGACCTGATTCAGGGCTCGAAAAACTCCTATATCATCACCCTCGTAGAACGTCATTCCCGTTTTGTGATGCTGGCGAAGATCAGAGACAACAAGACCATAACGGTTATATCTGCACTCATCAGACAAGCCCGGGAATTACCTGCTGAGCTTTATAAAACATTAACCTGGGATCGTGGTGCTGAAATGACCAGCCACACACGATTTACTGTAGCGACAGACATTCAGATTTATTTTTGTGATCCTCAATCTCCCTGGCAACGTGGCTCAAATGAAAATACGAACAGATTGCTCAGACAATATTT
>NZ_JAWUEI010000111.1:0-1086 GCF_036663495.1 Enterobacter sp. 342 | reverse complement strand
AGCGGGAATTCAGATAATAAGTGCGACACTCATGGATGAATGGCGAGAGGTGGCCAACTGCTGATTGGTGGTACCCTTCTGCTCGCCAAAGTAAAAGCAGTATCACCATGAGCTATCAGCAGTTGACCGAGGGGCAACGATACCAGTTATCGGTGCTTCGCGCACAGGGGATGTCCATCCTTGCCACCGCACGCGCCATTGGCGTTCATCGCTCCACCCTCTACCGGGAGCTGCGTCGTAACGCCGGGCCGCAGGGCTACCAGCCAGACAATGCGCATCAGCACGCCACCCACCGACGGGCCAGTGCGGCCAAATCTCGGCTATCTGCCGATGTCATCCAGTTTGTCGAGCTGACACTCGCCTGGTGGTGGAGCCCGGAGCAGATAAGCGCGGTGGGCAAGCAGATAGGCCTCATGGTGAGTCACGAGTGGATATACCGCCATGTGGCCGCCGACAAAGCCCGGGGTGGCCAGTTGTACCGCCATCTGCGCCAGGGCCACAAGCGCTACCGCAAGGGGGCGAGCAGCCTGCGTTCTCCCATCAAGGAAGCCCGCTCTATTGATGAACGGCCGGCTATCGTCGATAGCCGGGAGCGGCTCGGTGATTGGGAGGCGGACACGGTGCTGGGCAAGCAAGGCACAGGTGCACTGGTCACCCTGGTGGAGCGCAAGAGCCGGCTCTATCTGGTCAAGCGGGTCGCGAGCAAACAGGCTGGGGTGGTGCGGGATGCGATAATCGAGATGTTAACGCCCTACATCGAGCAGGTGCATACCATCACCTTTGACAACGGCGGCGAGTTTGCCGAACACAAGGCGATAGAGGAAGCGCTGGGTGCCGAGACTTACTTTGCGCACCCTTACTCTTCGTGGGAGCGCGGTCTGAACGAGAACAGCAATGGGCTGTTGAGGCAGTTTATCCCAAAGGGAACAGACCTGAGAGAGGTCACGGACGAGGATGTCAGGAGAGCGGAGCAGTGGCTCAACCTACGACCTCGGAAATGTCTCGGATTCAGGCAGCCTGTCAAGGTATTCGAAGAGTACCGTCAGGCGGCATAGGCGAGTGTCGCACTTCGAAGTTGAATTCGCG
>NZ_JAWUEI010000110.1:0-1134 GCF_036663495.1 Enterobacter sp. 342 | reverse complement strand
TAGCGGGCGGCCGGAAGGTGAATGCTAGGCATGATCTAACCCTCGGTCTCTGGCGTCGCGACTGCGAAATTTCGCGAGGGTTTCCGAGAAGGTGATTGCGCTTCGCAGATCTCCAGGCGCGTGGGTGCGGACGTAGTCAGCGCCATTGCCGATCGCGTGAAGTTCCGCCGCAAGGCTCGCTGGACCCAGATCCTTTACAGGAAGGCCAACGGTGGCGCCCAAGAAGGATTTCCGCGACACCGAGACCAATAGCGGAAGCCCCAACGCCGACTTCAGCTTTTGAAGGTTCGACAGCACGTGCAGCGATGTTTCCGGTGCGGGGCTCAAGAAAAATCCCATCCCCGGATCGAGGATGAGCCGGTCGGCAGCGACCCCGCTCCGTCGCAAGGCGGAAACCCGCGCCTCGAAGAACCGCACAATCTCGTCGAGCGCGTCTTCGGGTCGAAGGTGACCGGTGCGGGTGGCGATGCCATCCCGCTGCGCTGAGTGCATAACCACCAGCCTGCAGTCCGCCTCAGCAATATCGGGATAGAGCGCAGGGTCAGGAAATCCTTGGATATCGTTCAGGTAGCCCACGCCGCGCTTGAGCGCATAGCGCTGGGTTTCCGGTTGGAAGCTGTCGATTGAAACACGGTGCATCTGATCGGACAGGGCGTCTAAGAGCGGCGCAATACGTCTGATCTCATCGGCCGGCGATACAGGCCTCGCGTCCGGATGGCTGGCGGCCGGTCCGACATCCACGACGTCTGATCCGACTCGCAGCATTTCGATCGCCGCGGTGACAGCGCCGGCGGGGTCTAGCCGCCGGCTCTCATCGAAGAAGGAGTCCTCGGTGAGATTCAGAATGCCGAACACCGTCACCATGGCGTCGGCCTCCGCAGCGACTTCCACGATGGGGATCGGGCGAGCAAAAAGGCAGCAATTATGAGCCCCATACCTACAAAGCCCCACGCATCAAGCTTTTGCCCATGAAGCAACCAGGCAATGGCTGTAATTATGACGACGCCGAGTCCCGACCAGACTGCATAAGCAACACCGACAGGGATGGATTTCAGAACCAGAGAAAGAAAATAAAATGCGATGCCATAACCGATTATGACAACGGCGGAAGGGGCAAGCTTAGTAAAGCCCTCG
>NZ_JAWUEI010000109.1:0-1189 GCF_036663495.1 Enterobacter sp. 342 | reverse complement strand
CCAGCGCCGGTATCTGTGCCTGATGAAGCTACGCCTGAAAATATCGAAATCCTCGCCAGCACCTACGCACCACGCGGCGTTACCTACCAGTGGGATAGTGATGAGTGCAATGCAGCGGCTGATTCATGGAACGCCTGCCGCGCAGCCATGCTTCAGGGTGCCGAACCTGTAACTACGGATTACAAGTTGCCATTCGATCAGTGGCTTTCGCAGCAGACAGGAACTATTGACGTTGAATGTGGATGCGTGATGACGGAGGTGTTTTTTCACTGGTTGCGCGTTGCTTATGAGGCTGGCAAATCTCCGGTTATTCCGGATGGTTGGGTGGCTTGCAGTGAGCGGATGCCGGATGACGATGACTTTGTCTATATCTGGCCGCGACCGGACTTTGGAGTTGAATTGCATGTAGGCCAGTACTGCGAATGTCATCCAAAAGGAGATGGCTGGTACGCTCAAGTGTATGAACAAAACTACGGTATCGAGTGGTGCCCAATAACCGTAACCCACTGGATGCCACTGTCAGCAGCACCGAAGCAGGAGTTGAAGTGATGGATGATACCACCGACAACGTAGTGCAACTTGTGCAACCAAAATCAGAAGAAGAAAAGCTTCTGAATGTTGAAATAACCGACAGGAAAAGCACTGGTCAGAAATACTGCAAGCACAATCAGACTCAGATATCTGAAGCTAACCGCACGCTCATTTGCCTTCAGTGTGGCTCGATGCTTGATCCGTTCGAGGTGATTTTGGACAGGGCCCGTAACGGTGAAAATATTGTGTTTGAGATTAAGTCTTTGTACGCGAAGAGGGATGAGTTACGCGAGTCTGTCGCCAACCTGGAACGAGAAGAGAAGAATGCAAAGGCTCGCTTGCGCTCAGCCAGAACATCAATCCTGTTTGCTGAGAATGACCTGAAGAACACAGAGCAGGGAGTGAAGCAGTGATGCCTAACCCATTCGACGCATAACAAACAGGCCTCTTCGGAGGCCTTTCTCTTGAGTTGATTTTGTTGAATCAACCGTCCATACTTTCTTTGCTGATGGCCTGAACACCCATCAGTGACTTCTGCGCATTTAAGGGGACTTAAATGCGACCACAATCTGAACTCCTCACCTTGTCACAGATGCAGAAATGCACCTGCGATTTTCTGCATTCTGCGTTACCTCTCGGAGGTGGCGTATGAAACAGC
>NZ_JAWUEI010000108.1:0-1196 GCF_036663495.1 Enterobacter sp. 342 | reverse complement strand
GGAAGGTGCGAATAAGCAGGTCATTTCTTCCCAAGCTGACTCGCTGATTAAAATTTCGCGGATCTGGGCCGATTTTTTTCCCGCAAACACATCGAATCAGCCTATTTAGGCTATTTTTTCCACCATTTCTGGCGTTATTTCCGGTTTTTACTGAGATCTCTCCCACTGACGTATCATTTGGTCCACCCGAAACAGGTTGGCCAGGGTGAATAACATCGCCAGTTGGTTATCGTTTTTCAGCAGCCCCCTGTATCTGGCTTTCACGAAGCCGAACTGCCGCTTGATGATGCGAAACGGGTGCTCCACCTTGGCACGGATGCTGGCTTTCATGTATTCGATGTTGATGGCCGTTTTGTTCTTGCGCGGATGCTGCTTCAAGGTTTTTACCCTGCCGGGACGCTCGGCGATCAGCCAGTCCACATCCACCTCGGCCAGCTCCTCGCGCTGTGGCGCTCCTTGGTAGCCGGCATCGGCTGAGACAAATTGCTCCTCTCCATGAAGCAGATTACCCAGCTGATTGAGGTCATGCTCGTTGGCCGCGGTGGTGACTAGGCTGTGGGTCAGGCCACTCTTGGCATCGACACCAATGTGGGCCTTCATGCCAAAGTGCCACTGATTGCCTTTCTTGGTCTGATGCATCTCCGGATCGCGTTGCTGCTCTTTGTTCTTGGTAGAGCTGGGTGCCTCAATGATGGTGGCATCCACCAAAGTGCCTTGGGTCATCATGACGCCTGCTTCGGCCAGCCAGCGATTGATGGTCTTGAACAATTGACGGGCCAGTTGATGCTGCTCGAGCAGGTGGCGGAAATTCATGATGGTGGTGCGATCCGGCAGGGCGCTATCCAGGGATAATCGGGCAAACAGGCGCATGGAGGCGATTTCGTACAGGGCATCTTCCATGGCACCGTCGCTCAGGTTGTACCAATGCTGCATGCAGTGAATACGCAGCATGGTCTCCAGCGGATAGGGCCGTCGGCCATTGCCCGCCTTGGGATAAAACGGCTCGATGACAGCGGTCATATTCTGCCATGGCAGAATCTGCTCCATGCGGGAGAGGAAAATCTCTTTTCGGGTCTGACGGCGCTTAGTGCTGAATTCACTATCGGCGAAGGTGAGTTGATGGCTCATGATGTCCCTCTGGGATGCGCTCCGGATGAATATGATGATCTCATATCAGGAACTTGTTCGCACCTTCC
>NZ_JAWUEI010000107.1:0-1203 GCF_036663495.1 Enterobacter sp. 342 | reverse complement strand
TTAGGGAAGGTGCGAACAAGTCCCTGATATGAGATCATGTTTGTCATCTGGAGCCATGGAACAGGGTTCATCATGAGTCATCAACTTACCTTCGCCGACAGTGAATTCAGCAGTAAGCGCCGTCAGACCAGAAAAGAGATTTTCTTGTCCCGCATGGAGCAGATTCTGCCATGGCAAAACATGGTGGAAGTCATCGAGCCGTTTTACCCCAAGGCTGGTAATGGCCGGCGACCTTATCCGCTGGAAACCATGCTACGCATTCACTGCATGCAGCATTGGTACAACCTGAGCGATGGCGCGATGGAAGATGCTCTGTACGAAATCGCCTCCATGCGTCTGTTTGCCCGGTTATCCCTGGATAGCGCCTTGCCGGACCGCACCACCATCATGAATTTCCGCCACCTGCTGGAGCAGCATCAACTGGCCCGCCAATTGTTCAAGACCATCAATCGCTGGCTGGCCGAAGCAGGCGTCATGATGACTCAAGGCACCTTGGTCGATGCCACCATCATTGAGGCACCCAGCTCGACCAAGAACAAAGAGCAGCAACGCGATCCGGAGATGCATCAGACCAAGAAAGGCAATCAGTGGCACTTTGGCATGAAGGCCCACATTGGTGTCGATGCCAAGAGTGGCCTGACCCACAGCCTAGTCACCACCGCGGCCAACGAGCATGACCTCAATCAGCTGGGTAATCTGCTGCATGGAGAGGAGCAATTTGTCTCAGCCGATGCCGGCTACCAAGGGGCGCCACAGCGCGAGGAGCTGGCCGAGGTGGATGTGGACTGGCTGATCGCCGAGCGCCCCGGCAAGGTAAGAACCTTGAAACAGCATCCACGCAAGAACAAAACGGCCATCAACATCGAATACATGAAAGCCAGCATCCGGGCCAAGGTGGAGCACCCATTTCGCATCATCAAGCGACAGTTCGGCTTCGTGAAAGCCAGATACAAGGGGTTGCTGAAAAACGATAACCAACTGGCGATGTTATTCACGCTGGCCAACCTGTTTCGGGCGGACCAAATGATACGTCAGTGGGAGAGATCTCACTAAAAACTGGGGATAACGCCTTAAATGGCGAAGAAACGGTCTAAATAGGCTGATTCAAGGCATTTACGGGAGAAAAAATCGGCTCAAACATGAAGAAATGAAATGACTGAGTCAGCCGAGAAGAATTTCCCCGCTTATTCGCACCTTCCTTAG
>NZ_JAWUEI010000106.1:0-1225 GCF_036663495.1 Enterobacter sp. 342 | reverse complement strand
GTTGTAGATTCAATTGGTCAACGCAACAGTTATGTGAAAACATGGGGTTGCGGAGGTTTTTTGAATGAGACGAACATTTACAGCAGAGGAAAAAGCCTCTGTTTTTGAACTATGGAAGAACGGAACAGGCTTCAGTGAAATAGCGAATATCCTGGGTTCAAAACCCGGAACGATCTTCACTATGTTAAGGGATACTGGCGGCATAAAACCCCATGAGCGTAAGCGGGCTGTAGCTCACCTGACACTGTCTGAGCGCGAGGAGATACGAGCTGGTTTGTCAGCCAAAATGAGCATTCGTGCGATAGCTACTGCGCTGAATCGCAGTCCTTCGACGATCTCACGTGAAGTTCAGCGTAATCGGGGCAGACGCTATTACAAAGCTGTTGATGCTAATAACCGAGCCAACAGAATGGCGAAAAGGCCAAAACCGTGCTTACTGGATCAAAATTTACCATTGCGAAAGCTTGTTCTGGAAAAGCTGGAGATGAAATGGTCTCCAGAGCAAATATCAGGATGGTTAAGGCGAACAAAACCACGTCAAAAAACGCTGCGAATATCACCTGAGACAATTTATAAAACGCTGTACTTTCGTAGCCGTGAAGCGCTACACCACCTGAATATACAGCATCTGCGACGGTCGCATAGCCTTCGCCATGGCAGGCGTCATACCCGCAAAGGCGAAAGAGGTACGATTAACATAGTGAACGGAACACCAATTCACGAACGTTCCCGAAATATCGATAACAGACGCTCTCTGGGGCATTGGGAGGGCGATTTAGTCTCAGGTACAAAAAACTCTCATATAGCCACACTTGTAGACCGAAAATCACGTTATACGATCATCCTTAGACTCAGGGGTAAAGATTCTGTCTCAGTAAATCAGGCTCTTACCGACAAATTCCTGAGTTTACCGTCAGAACTCAGAAAATCACTGACATGGGACAGAGGAATGGAACTGGCCAGACATCTAGAATTTACTGTCAGCACCGGCGTTAAAGTTTACTTCTGCGATCCTCAGAGTCCTTGGCAGCGGGGAACAAATGAGAACACAAATGGGCTAATTCGGCAGTACTTTCCTAAAAAGACATGTCTTGCCCAATATACTCAACATGAACTAGATCTGGTTGCTGCTCAGCTAAACAACAGACCGAGAAAGACACTGAAGTTCAAAACACCGAAAGAGATAATTGAAAGGGGTGTTGCATTGACAGATTGAATCTACAGT
>NZ_JAWUEI010000105.1:0-1261 GCF_036663495.1 Enterobacter sp. 342 | reverse complement strand
CGGTTGTTGCGCAGGGAATTTGATTACTCTGGCGGTGTTTGCCATAATTACTCCCGTTACTTGGCGTAACACAGTGTCTTGAAAGCCGTTGCTGCTACCAACAGCGCGGCTTTTCCCCTTTCTGCGTTCATGCTTCAAAATCTCCCTTCACCCCATCCCGGTTCGAAATCAGGATGGCCAGCAGCAGCGACATGTTCGGGACCAGGTTCTCCCGCCACCGGCTGACTGTGGATTTGTTGATGCCAGCTACTTCGGCGATCCTGGTGGTCCCAAGATCTGCGATTTGCCGCTGCACCCAGCTCTCAATTCGTCGCGCCTCCGCTTTGTTGCGTGTCGTTAAGGTCTCCATTTGCGATACTTCCTCTGATTTAATTGGTTATGCCGCCATTAGGCGGCGTTGTTGTCGATCGGTGATGGGAACAGCGTCGGTAAGTCAGGGCGAATCTGGTAGGCCTGAATTTCACCACCAGTTGCTTTCACGATGCTGTTCACATGCTCCGGAGAAACCTTTGCTTTGTTGTGTAGCCACTTGTAAACCGCCTGCTGCGATACTGCGCATGCTTCACCAAGGGCTTTTTGAGACCCGACGATGGTAATGGCGGTTTTAATGGTTGGATTCATAACAACCTCCGTAGTGAATATAAATGAAGAATAAAACTATGGTTGTATTTAGTCAACAACCATTTTCGTTTGATGGAATAAAACCACGGTTGTAGATTGCGTATATGAAAACGACACTCGCTGAAAGACTGAAGGAAGCCAGGACATTACGAGGCCTTACACAAAAGGCTCTCGGGGATCTGGTTGGGGTAAGCCAAGCTGCTATCCAGAAGATAGAAACGGGAAAAGCTAACCAGACAACAAAGTTGGTAGAGCTGGCAAATGCTTTGATGGTTAAACCTGAATGGCTAAGTTCAGGTGTTGGCCCCATGCGATCAGACGCTAAAGAATCAAATATTGGTCCTGAATCAGAGTGGGGAACTGTCGACGCATGGGACAAAAACACCCCGCTTCCTGCTGACGAGGTTGAAGTGCCTTTTCTTAAGGATATTGAATTTGCTTGTGGCGATGGACGCGTTCAATGCGAGGATCACAATGGCTTTAAGCTGAGGTTCTCCAAGTCAACACTACGCCGAGTAGGGGCAAACACCGACGGTTCTGGAGTTCTCTGCTTCCCGGCCACAGGTGACAGCATGGAGCCGATCATTCCCGATGGCACTACGGTAGCCGTAGACACGAACAACAAGCGCATAGTTGACGG
>NZ_JAWUEI010000104.1:0-1285 GCF_036663495.1 Enterobacter sp. 342 | reverse complement strand
TGTACAGTCTGGGGACATGGTAGACAGGTGTTCGGGGACATAGTGAACACTTTTTAACATCCTTTACCCATGGTGATCGACTGTTTCCTCAGGTCGATCACCCCCACTTTCGTGCTGTACCACCACACTTCATAGCAGCCATCCTCCTGCGTCTCCTTCAGCCCGACCTGTTCTCCCCTGAACGCCTTTCCTGCACTCAGGCGGACTCCTTTGATGCTCAGCTTACCGCTGATATCCACTTTCCTGACCATCACCCCTTCGTCATATTCCGGTGCCGCTATGTTGCTGCTGTACTGCCGCGCAGACGGCTGATACCGCGTGGCTGGTACGGCCATATCCAGCGCCTCGTGCGGGCGTTCAAGGTTATAGACCGTCCGCCAGTGGTCAAAGGCACGCTGCAGTTCACCGCTGTCCGCGAACCACTTCCCCTGCAGCACTTCCGCCTTCAGGCTGCGGTGAAAACGCTCCAGTTTGCCCTGCGTCTGCGGATGATACGGCCGGGAGTGCCCCACCCGTATACCGTGGCGCATCAGCCACAGCTCCAGTGCCGTCCAGGTGCCGGTGGTGTCGCCCCACGGTGAACCGTTGTCCATGGTTATCCTGTCCGGCAGGCCGTAGCGTTCAAACACGCTGACCAGGTGCTGCTGCACAGTCTCACGCCGTTCATCGGTACAGGATGCGAGGCACAGGGAAAAACGGGAGTGGTCGTCCAGCAGAGTGAACGGATGGCAGCGGCCACCGCCAAAAGGAAAGTGGCCCTTGAAATCCATCTGCCAGAGCCGGTTCGGGGCATCATGTTCGAAGCGCCCCGTGGCGGGAATGCCCGGTGAAGCGCCCGGCAGCAGACCGTGACGGGCCATCAGATTATGGACGGTGCTGAAGGCAGGCATAGGGTGTCCCTGGTCTTCCAGCCAGCGCTTAATCTTGCGGGCTCCCCAGCGTGCATGGCGTTCATGTGCCATACGCAGCAGGGCAGTGACGTCGTCAGATGAGCGGTTCGGGGAACGAAGGGGAGTACGGGGCCGGTCCTGAAGTCCGGAGGCGCCTTCCTCAGCCCAGCGCTGAAGCCACTTATAGCCGGTGGCAGGGGAAATGCCGTAGCGACGGCAGAGCGAACGGATGTTCGCCTCGTCCTGCGAGGCGAACAAAACAAACTCGGTACGTAATGACATGGTATCTCTCGCATCCCAGGGCATAAGCGACTCCATTAACGGGTTCTTATGCCTTAGTTGTAAGTGTCTACCATGTCCCCGAACAAGTGTTCACCATGTCCCCGGACTGTACA
>NZ_JAWUEI010000103.1:0-1292 GCF_036663495.1 Enterobacter sp. 342 | reverse complement strand
GGGGCGGTGTAAAGCGGAGTTACCTTCCAATAGCATCCATCTTGCAATGTCGACAAAGGGAGTCTTTGATGGCGATGCGTCGGATGAATTCCATCAGCAAAACAAAATCCATCTGGGTTATGAGCTGAGCGGATATACGCCGCAGGCTCCGCTTCGAGCGATGCCAGCGCGATACGCGCCAGCTCCAGTTCTTCTTCAAGCTCTGCTCGCGTGTCAGCGAAAGCGGTCTGAGTAACAGTAAACTCCAGGCTCTTAACCTTTTCGCGCGCACGTTCGCGCAACCGTTCTTTGGTAATAGTGCTCATGGGTTAGTCCTCACCTTTCTGCTGTACAAACGGAACCGATAAATCCACACACCAGGAAATCACCCCAAATTGGGCATCGTTCTGCGCTTCACCGTAAACATAATATTTAGCACCTGGCCTCCCCATTACTGGATCAAATACTTCGATGCCACGCTCTGCCGTTAATGACATTAAAATCTGGTGTAACCCGCCTTGAATATTCAGAGACGGCACGGTCAGGAAATAAACAAACCCATAAAGCAATTCACATTTTCTTTGGCTGCCGTAGAAATAAGGGATTTTGTAATAATCCAAGGCATCATCCAGCCAGTATGTTTTGTCGTGAAAAGCCTGGTGCCAGCGTGCAACTACCTCGTCCACAGGCTGACCTGCAACCATTGCCACACAGGTGGCCATGCAGGTATTAAAAGTTGGCTGCATTTGATGTTGAAGCATGCTCACTCTCCTTTACAGGCTGCGGCGGGGACATCGATGCCAGCAGCAGACAATGCAATGCTGAATGCCTCCTTCAAACCTGCAATCTGTTTGTCTTTGGCTTCCAGCTCATCCAGCAGCGCCTGAATTTTCTTTGCGTGCATTTCGATAACGTTAACCGGACACAAGCCAGTTACTACCTGGTATTCGCGAGGATTCCCACGAAGTGAATGAGCCTGCTGCTCAACTTTCGCATAGAGTTCCTTCTGTGCGCGTTTGTCGATGTTGCTCATTCGCCTTTTACTCCCGACATGATCGTGAAAGCAGAAAACATAGGATTGCCGCGAATTACCGATGTGGCTTCTGAAAATTCTTTAATGCTTCTCCCTTCAAAGGTCAGCGTCGTAGTGCAACAACCAAGACCTTTTTCCTCGTGATTCTCATAAGCGAAAGAGGCAACCATCGGCATGTTGTGCTCTTTGCAAATGGCGATAATTTGCTGCATTAGCGGGCTGATCTTCTCGTCGTAGACACTTTCGAGGTCATAGATTTCGATGTTGCTCATTGGGCGGC
>NZ_JAWUEI010000102.1:0-1420 GCF_036663495.1 Enterobacter sp. 342 | reverse complement strand
ACCTGTACTGCACCCATTTTGTTGGACGATGAAATGGAATAGTCCCTGATATGTCAAAGCCAAAATACCCCTTCGAAAAGCGCCTTGAAGTCGTGAATCACTACTTCACAACTGATGATGGTTACAGGATCATCTCTGCACGTTTTGGTGTGCCTCGAACCCAGGTCAGGACGTGGGTTGCCCTCTATGAAAAACATGGAGAAAAAGGTTTAATTCCCAAACCTAAAGGCGTTAGTGCTGATCCAGAGTTGCGCATTAAGGTCGTGAAAGCCGTGACCGAGCAGCAGATGTCCCTCAATCAGGCTGCTGCTCACTTTATGCTTGCTGGTAGTGGTTCTGTAGCCAAGTGGCTGAAAGTCTATGAGGAGCACGGAGAAGCTGGTTTACGCGCACTCAAGATCGGCACCAAAAGAAACATTACAATGTCAGTTGATCCAGAAAAAGCGGCGTTAGCATTGGAGCTGTCGAAAGACCGACGTATTGAGGATCTTGAAAGACAAGTTCGATTCCTTGAAATGCGGCTTACGTATCTAAAAAAGCTGAAAGCCTTAGCTCATCCCGCGAAAAAGTGAAAGTACTCAACGAGCTAAGGCAGTTTTACCCTCTTGATGAGCTTCTCAAGGCAGCGGAGATACCGCGCAGTACGTTTTATTACCATCTAAAGGCTCTCAGCAAGCCTGATAAGTATGCGGATGTTAAAAAGCGTATTGGTGAGATTTATCACGAGAATAAAGGTCGTTACGGATACCGTAGGGTAACGTTGTCTCTCCATCGAGACGGGGAACGGATTAACCATAAAGCCGTTCAGCGCCTGATGGGAACCCTCTCGCTTAAGGCAGCGATTAAGGTCAAACGATACAGCTCCTACAGAGGAGAGGTAGGGCAAACCGCCCCCAATGTTCTCCAAAGGGATTTCAAGGCTACACGGCCAAACGAGAAGTGGGTTACCGACGTTACTGAATTTGCAGTCAATGGGCGAAAGCTGTATTTGTCTCCAGTAATAGATCTCTTCAACAACGAAGTTATTTCTTACAGCCTGTCGGAAAGACCTGTGATGAACATGGTCGAGAATATGCTCGATCAGGCATTCAAAAAGCTTAAGCCTCACGAGCATCCTATTCTGCACTCTGACCAGGGATGGCAGTATCGTATGAGAAGGTATCAAAACATCCTTAAAGAACAAGGCATTACACAGAGCATGTCCAGAAAAGGCAATTGTCTGGATAATGCAGTCGTGGAATGTTTCTTTGGAACCTTAAAGTCGGAGTGTTTTTATCTTGACGAGTTCAGTAATATAAGCGAACTGAAGGATGCTGTTACGGAATATATTGACTACTACAACAGCAGAAGAATTAGCCTGAAATTAAAAGGTCTGAGTCCAATTGAATATCGAACCCAGACCTATGTGCCTCGTGTTTAA
>NZ_JAWUEI010000101.1:0-1433 GCF_036663495.1 Enterobacter sp. 342 | reverse complement strand
ATCGGCCCAGATCCGCGAAATTTTAATCAGCGAGTCAGCTTGGGAAGAAATGACCTGCTTATTCGCACCTTCCCTAGTAGTGGCATCGATCACACGAAAACTAAAACGATGTCACCGCAAACGAATGGGATCTGCGAGCAGTTTGATAAGGCGATCCTGAACGAGTTTTATCAGGTGGCTTTTCGCAACAAGTTAATCAAACGCTGGAGACGCGGCAAAATGATCAGGATGAGTGGCTGTCTTACAACAATGAACGAACTCATCAGGGCAAAATGTGCAACGGCAGAACGTCAGTTGAAACTGATCTGATCCAGTAGTTCTGTACACCGCGCT
Source organism: Enterobacter sp. 342 (assembly GCF_036663495.1). NCBI lineage: Bacteria > Pseudomonadati > Pseudomonadota > Gammaproteobacteria > Enterobacterales > Enterobacteriaceae > Enterobacter > Enterobacter sp. 342. The sequence continues at coordinate 1,100 of NZ_JAWUEI010000101.1, read as the reverse complement.
AAGTGAGTAAAATCACATAACGATACAACAACGTTACCCTACATAATCCCAAACTAATTTATCGTTGGAAACGCGAGTTATCCGTGAAGATGATAGAGCTTCTACGCGAGATCCTTTCCAACTGAGTCTGTTCGATGCTCTGTTATACCAATATCTTTGGAAACGCCCTTCGATGGTAGCTTGTTGCTTCTATCAACATTCATACACTTTTGTGAAAAAAATTTCCTGTGTATTTATCGGTATAGCATAAAGTCCATAATCAAATTAAAACGCTACCTAGTACAAAATTGCCTATTATTTAACCTTGACACTACCAATATGCACTGATCTGATATATATTGATTTAATGTATATTTTGCAGGCGATTTTTATGAAAAGTGCACTACTGCGGATCATCACCAACCAGAGCGCGTTTCCTTCATTGACGGAAATATCCTTGACGGGTCATAGCAACATCTCAGGGACAAACGGAGCAGGAAAAACCTCATCTCTTGTTCTGGTTCCTGTTTTTTATGGGATTGACCCTCAGTATATGGTCAGAGAAAAGCCTAAAACCTTTCTGGATTTCTATCTTTCTAAAGCACGTAGTTTTGTCATTTTTGAATATCAACGACAAGATCAGATCTCCTGTGTCGTGCTTTACAGACATAACAACACGTTGCATTACAGGTTTGTCAAAGGGGACGCCGATTCCACTTTATTTACAGAACAGAGCAAAATGAAGCTGAATAATGCGGAAAATATTGATTGCTGGCTCTCGGAAGACATCGCTCAGATAACAGAAGTGTCCCGGCAGATCAAAACCATCAAGGATTACTGCGCAATTATCCAGCACAACTTGTCGCACCTATCCCCGATTAAAGCTCGACAGTCAGGACTCAAGGATATTGCTGATAAATTCTCTCTGTGCCGTCCAGGGAAATCAATGAGGCACATTGAACGCTTAACGTCCGTCATGCACAAAAAAACAAAATTGATGGAGGGGTTAAAAGACATGGTTGCAGATTGCTTTATTGACAGTCAGCTAAATAACTGATCCCAATAGTGCTACACCTTCGCTGTGCCATAGCCATTCCCCGGGAAAGGAGACACGGTATCCA
>NZ_JAWUEI010000100.1:0-1536 GCF_036663495.1 Enterobacter sp. 342 | reverse complement strand
TCATGATGTCCCTCTGGGATGCGCTCCGGATGAATATGATGATCTCATATCAGGAACTTGTTCGCACCTTCCTTAGGTAACCTAGGGTCTCCAACATTTCCCCCGGAGCATTCAAAAATAGTCGTATATGCAGCACAAATACGGAATGCCATTGTTGCCGAAATGTACGAACCCGATGCGTATAAAGGAAAAACCTGCTCTATTCGTATCTATCTTCAGCCTGATGGTTCAGTGAACAGTGCGACAGCAAAAGAGGGTGATGCAAAATTGTGTAAAGCAGCCATTTCAGCGATTACACGAGCGAAAATACCCGCCGCACCAGATAACGAAACATATCAGAGGGTCAAAAATGCCGCTCTTGATTTCAGACTATAGAAATGAAGTTTGAGGTGGTTATTGAGGAAATGCCCTATTGTGATCTATCCGTAATCCGTTTTTTCATCGCAAAGGTCGGGTTGTTGCAGCGACACTGATATGTCGCTGCAAGCTTTGCGATCTCAATGTAATTGACTGATATTTAACATAAAACGCATTATCGGTACTTTGAAGTGTATAGCATTTGCTATACGTTCGTGTTGTGTTATTCTTGTATATCAATTGCTATACAAGAGAGGTGTGTATGAAATCAGATGTTCAACTCAACCTAAGAGCTAAAGAGTCTCAGAGAGCACTCATCGATGCTGCTGCAGAGATCCTTCATAAATCGCGAACCGACTTTATCCTGGAGATGGCCTGCAAGGCTGCGGAGAATGTGATCCTTGATCGCCGTGTTTTCAATTTTAACGACGAACAGTATGCAGAGTTCATCGATATGCTCGATGCACCAGTCGAGGATGAGCCCGCCATTAATAAACTACTGGCAAGGAAACCTCAGTGGGACGTATAACCACGCCCGAGCCGTTATCCAGCTCTCATCAGCTGGCTGAGTTCGTCAGTGGAGAGACAGTCCTCGATGAATGGCTAAAACAGAGAGGTTTAAAAAATCAAGCTCTTGGCGCTGCCCGAACGTTCGTTGTTTGCAAGACGGGTACGAAGCAAGTAGCTGGTTTTTACTCTTTGGCCACCGGTAGCGTTAACCATACGGAAGCGACAGGTAGTCTTCGGCGTAACATGCCAGATCCTATACCGGTGATTATACTCGCTCGCCTGGCGGTAGATGTCTCATTGCACGGAAAAGGGGTTGGCGCCGATTTACTCCACGATGCAGTGCTACGGTGTTATCGCGTAGCTGAGAACATTGGGGTTCGTGCGATAATGGTTCATGCGCTTACTGAAGAAGCCAAAGGTTTCTATGCTCACCATGGATTTAAGGCATCACAAACTCATGAGAGGACTCTGTTTCTAAAGCTTCCATGACTGGTTGCTGGAATGGGAAAGTAGCTGGTTACCTTCTTAACATATTGATTTTTATGTTATTTGTTTTAATATTTAACATAATCTTTGTTATGCGCACCAAGATTGTCAGCACAAAGCGTTATTGTCGTCTCAGCACAATTCACACGCGTCGTGTACGCTAAGCCTTCATTTTGCTCAGCA
>NZ_JAWUEI010000099.1:0-1585 GCF_036663495.1 Enterobacter sp. 342 | reverse complement strand
GCTGATAGAAACAGAAGCCACTGGAGCACCTCAAAAACACCATCATACACTAAATCAGTAAGTTGGCAGCATCACCTGAGTTTCATGTCTATTCCTTTAAAATGTAAATAACCCTTCCCGCGAATAATCGGGAATAAGAAATATGTTCAATTGTTGAATTGAAAACTTATTTCGGAGGAGACAAAGTAGCTCAGGAATCATTTTTTAAATATGTCAAAACGCTGCCATTTCTCCAGGTCACATCCTAATCCCGCCTAAGAAATTGACCATCCATCCGGAAGGGTTTTTACGCCCTGCTGATGAAAACTCGCAAAGGGTGACTGACAGCGGCGCTCGCTTCTGACAAAATACAGGCAATCCCCCCTTTCAAACGTTACAGACGGAATCTTCTCTCTGATGGCAGCAAAGATTATTGACGGTAAAACGATTGCGCAGCAGGTGCGCTCTGAGGTTGCGGAAAAAGTGAAGGCGCGTAAAGCCGCCGGAAAACGCGCCCCTGGGCTGGCCGTTGTGCTGGTTGGTAGCAACCCGGCATCACAGATTTATGTCGGCAGCAAACGCAAAGCGTGTGAAGAGGTGGGCTTCGTCTCCCGCTCTTACGATTTGCCAGAAACCACCAGCGAAGCAGAACTGCTGGAACTTATTGACACTCTGAATGCCGATAAAGAGATCGACGGTATTCTGGTTCAGTTGCCGCTACCAGCAGGCATCGACAACGTGAAGGTGCTGGAGCGTATCGCACCGGATAAAGACGTTGACGGTTTCCATCCGTACAACGTTGGCCGCCTGTGCCAGCGTGCACCGCGTCTGCGTCCGTGTACGCCGCGTGGTATCGTGACGCTGCTGGAGCGTTATAACATCGACACCTACGGTCTGAACGCCGTGGTCATTGGTGCCTCCAACATTGTGGGCCGCCCGATGAGCATGGAACTGCTGCTTGCAGGCTGCACCACCACCGTCACCCACCGTTTCACCAAAAATCTGCGTCACCACGTAGAGAACGCCGATCTGCTGATCGTTGCCGTCGGGAAACCGGGCTTTATTCCAGGTGAATGGATTAAAGAGGGAGCAATTGTCGTGGACGTCGGAATTAACCGTCTGGAAAACGGCAAAGTCGTCGGTGACGTGGTGTATGAAGATGCTGCGGCTCGTGCCTCTTACATCACCCCGGTACCAGGCGGCGTAGGCCCGATGACCGTCGCCACATTGATTCAGAATACTTTGCAGGCATGCGAAGAGTACCACGATGTAGAGGACGTGTAAGATGGCCACATTTTCGTTAGGAAAACACCCACACGTTGAGCTGTGCGATCTGCTGAAGCTGGAAGGCTGGAGCGAAAGCGGTGCGCAGGCGAAAATCGTGATCGCCGACGGGCGAGTAAAAGTCGACGGCGTGGTAGAAACCCGCAAACGCTGCAAGATTGTCGCGGGCCAAACCGTGAGCTTCGAAGGACAGAGCGTGACCGTTACGGCCTGAGCCGTTTGATGCCCTCACCTAACCCTCTCCCTGTACAGTCCGGGGACATGGTGAACACTTGTTCGGGGACATGGTAGACACTTACAACTAAGGCATAAGAACCCGTTA
>NZ_JAWUEI010000098.1:0-1708 GCF_036663495.1 Enterobacter sp. 342 | reverse complement strand
AAGTGAAACGCCGTAGCGCCGATGGTAGTGTGGGGTCTCCCCATGTGAGAGTAGGGAACTGCCAGGCATCAATTAAGAAGAACCCCGTACCGTAAGGTGCGGGGTTTTTTGCTTTATGCGTAAAAAAGGTCAAGTGGCGACTTTACCTTGCCCCCTTCGCTCGGCACCTTCATCCCGCCAGATGCCTCGTCATATATATTCTGGCTCCCGCAGGTTGGGCTACCGTCGGTCATAATCGCAAACCGACAGCCCTGACTCTGCGCAGTTTTCAACGCCAGCCACGCCGCCAGCACACACGGCTGCGTTACATCGCACCAGTGTTGCAGCAGATCTGAGGAACAGGATTTATCGGTACCGTTGTAGCGGACAAGGTGCCCTGACAGGCAGGCGCTAAGCAGGATTATTTCTTTGACGGGCATGGGAGATACCTTTGATAAGGTGCGGGGTAACGCGCTTATCTCGATACCGGCGGATGTAAGGTGGCAGAAAATGAGCGGGTGGCGGTTGGATTTTGGGGGAGAGGAAACGCGTATTATAATGAAAAACGAATAGTATCTTCTGCGCTTTAACCCCGTTTATGAACTGCCAGAGGTTAAGCCATGTGTTTTATCCTGAGCGGGTGATACCAGAAGGAGACTCCTGGAAGTGATTGAAAAATTTAAAAGGACGTTAGAAATGAATAAATATCTGTCTGGTCTGTGTGTTGTTTCTTTTTTTTATTTCTCTTCAATGGGTTACGCACACTCTGCGGGTCTAAATAAAGTTCAGGTTAGTATCAAACCCAGCAGCGCTAATATAGGATATATCCCGGTAATTTCTGATGCAGATGAAATCGAGCCTTCTGATTTCAGGGCGTCGGATCTAAAGGAGATGCAGGATAGCCTGAGGAAGATGAAGTCCGACAACAGCAAAGTCGATGAGCTAACTCAGAAGGTTTTACAGCTTGAGAGAAAGAATTCTGAGCAGGAGAGTAAGATCGAGCGATTGCAAAGAAGCCTTGATGACATGAAGCGGAGCAACGACAACCTTTCAAATCAGGTCAGCAATTTATCCGGCAAAATTAAGTGATAAAAAAGAGCCACCGCCTGTATTAACTTACCGGGCTATTAGCGTAAGCGTGCCTGCATTAAAGCCACGCTTATCAGCGCCCAGAAATCGGCCGTAGCCATATAGCAAAAACCCAGCCATAGGCTGGGTTTTCTAAATAGTGGTGCCCGGACTCGGAATCGAGTCTTGTTGCTATTTAATTGATATACAATGTTTATTTTTAATTTGGTGATTTTTGTGCCCTCATTTGTACCCTCGGTCCGTTTGCATTGATTCTGGTGACTCGAATTTGGGTTCAGGTACGAGGTGGTAGGGTTGCAGGAAAATAGCGGGCAACTATTTCGTTCATCTTATCAATCAAATCAGAGCGTTTAAAGATGATGTGCCCAGTGCCTTTCTGGAAGTAACGTATCTCAACATACTCGTCTTCGTAAACGGAAGCGTGCTGTTTGGAGATATGAGCATCGAGCCTGACGGAAAGATCGTTGCGATTCTCCGGAACAGGTTTACCATCCAGCAGATTCAGCATACGATCTAAATCTGCTAACTGCTCACGTCTACGCCCATGACGGAAGTGAAATCCCCTATTAGACGTCAACTACCTTGGCCGGTACGCGTCAACTACTCTGGCCGCCTTTGAGTTATTTCTTAGCTGACTGCT
>NZ_JAWUEI010000097.1:0-1802 GCF_036663495.1 Enterobacter sp. 342 | reverse complement strand
CGGGCATCCAAGCAGCAAGCGCGTTACGCCGTGGGTCGATGTTTGATGTTATGGAGCAGCAACGATGTTACGCAGCAGGGCAGTCGCCCTAAAACAAAGTTAGGCCGCATGGACACAACGCAGGTCACATTGATACACAAAATTCTAGCTGCGGCAGATGAGCGAAATCTGCCGCTCTGGATCGGTGGGGGCTGGGCGATCGATGCACGGCTAGGGCGTGTAACACGCAAGCACGATGATATTGATCTGACGTTTCCCGGCGAGAGGCGCGGCGAGCTCGAGGCAATAGTTGAAATGCTCGGCGGGCGCGTCATGGAGGAGTTGGACTATGGATTCTTAGCGGAGATCGGGGATGAGTTACTTGACTGCGAACCTGCTTGGTGGGCAGACGAAGCGTATGAAATCGCGGAGGCTCCGCAGGGCTCGTGCCCAGAGGCGGCTGAGGGCGTCATCGCCGGGCGGCCAGTCCGTTGTAACAGCTGGGAGGCGATCATCTGGGATTACTTTTACTATGCCGATGAAGTACCACCAGTGGACTGGCCTACAAAGCACATAGAGTCCTACAGGCTCGCATGCACCTCACTCGGGGCGGAAAAGGTTGAGGTCTTGCGTGCCGCTTTCAGGTCGCGATATGCGGCCTAACAATTCGTCCAAGCCGACGCCGCTTCGCGGCGCGGCTTAACTCAGGTGTTAGACATCATGAGGGTAGCGGTGACCATCGAAATTTCGAACCAACTATCAGAGGTGCTAAGCGTCATTGAGCGCCATCTGGAATCAACGTTGCTGGCCGTGCATTTGTACGGCTCCGCAGTGGATGGCGGCCTGAAGCCATACAGCGATATTGATTTGTTGGTTACTGTGGCCGTAAAGCTTGATGAAACGACGCGGCGAGCATTGCTCAATGACCTTATGGAGGCTTCGGCTTTCCCTGGCGAGAGCGAGACGCTCCGCGCTATAGAAGTCACCCTTGTCGTGCATGACGACATCATCCCGTGGCGTTATCCGGCTAAGCGCGAGCTGCAATTTGGAGAATGGCAGCGCAATGACATTCTTGCGGGTATCTTCGAGCCAGCCATGATCGACATTGATCTAGCTATCCTGCTTACAAAAGCAAGAGAACATAGCGTTGCCTTGGTAGGTCCGGCAGCGGAGGAATTCTTTGACCCGGTTCCTGAACAGGATCTATTCGAGGCGCTGAGGGAAACCTTGAAGCTATGGAACTCGCAGCCCGACTGGGCCGGCGATGAGCGAAATGTAGTGCTTACGTTGTCCCGCATTTGGTACAGCGCAATAACCGGCAAAATCGCGCCGAAGGATGTCGCTGCCGACTGGGCAATAAAACGCCTACCTGCCCAGTATCAGCCCGTCTTACTTGAAGCTAAGCAAGCTTATCTGGGACAAAAAGAAGATCACTTGGCCTCACGCGCAGATCACTTGGAAGAATTTATTCGCTTTGTGAAAGGCGAGATCATCAAGTCAGTTGGTAAATGATGTCTAACAATTCGTTCAAGCCGACCGCGCTACGCGCGGCGGCTTAACTCCGGCGTTAGATGCACTAAGCACATAATTGCTCACAGCCAAACTATCAGGTCAAGTCTGCTTTTATTATTTTTAAGCGTGCATAATAAGCCCTACACAAATTGGGAGATATATCATGAAAGGCTGGCTTTTTCTTGTTATCGCAATAGTTGGCGAAGTAATCGCAACATCCGCATTAAAATCTAGCGAGGGCTTTACTAAGCTTGCCCCTTCCGCCGTTGTCATAATCGGTTATGGCATCGCATTTTATTTTCTTTCTCTGG
>NZ_JAWUEI010000096.1:0-1874 GCF_036663495.1 Enterobacter sp. 342 | reverse complement strand
TGCTTCATGCCCGGTATCGTGTCAGGGGCGAAGCGCATGCCGTAACTGGTCAGGCTGTACAGGCGCTGGCCGTATTTGCCTTCGCAGCTGATCAGGCCGTCGGCCAGCAACGTGCTCACCGTCCCGGATATCTTTTTGGTGTCCATACCGATAAGTCCTGCCAGCTTGACGCTGTTCAGGCCCGGGTTATTACGCAGGGCTGCCAGCACCTGCTCACGGATTGTTATGGTCATGCGCTCCACCTGTTTTCGATTAACGCCTGTCCGTTGCGAATGAGTTTGGCTTTGTCCTTTTCGCCAATCAGGAACGGCATCGGCTCACGCTGGAAACCAGCCCGCATGTTCTGCGCATCATCCATCCCGATCATCACCGTTTCGCATTTGCTGACGCCGGTGATCAGGTACGAGCGATAGCGCTTTTCAAATTCACGTGATTTGAATGGCAATTCCTCTTCGCTCATTCCAGCAAACTCAATCCAGCCACCCATGTCGGCAATTACGGCGTGGATGGTTGGATCGTCGAACACAACGCTATTCCGGCGGCCGTAGCTGCAAATGGCCTTGTACGCTTTCGACCATGCCAGAAGCGCTTTGCCGTCTTTGTTGCCCTCGATATGGCGCAGGAGATCAGCTGGCTTAGGGAAGAACTGCCCATTGTCGGTATCGCGTGTATGTCCCTGGAAAGAACGCATCACGTCTTCAACCGGGTATGACTTCAGCGCATTCCAGTAAATCCCGATCATCACTTCGGAAATATCCTTCCCGTAGATTTCACCGATCGCCGCCATGGACTGAGCGAATTTAGGTTTTTCAGAGTCGTTCATCAGAAAAGCTCTCCTGAATCAGTGCCGCCAGCCCAGCGCTGGAGGGTTTCGAGGTTGCGAGCAGTGGTTGCCGAGTACTGGCCTTGTGCGACCGCCATAGCGTGCTCGTCACCAGCAAGGTCACGGAGTCTCTCGACCTGCGCAGCGTCTCGCAGGATAGTGTCGATACCGTCGTAGAGTTTTTTGGAAGGGTTCTTGCCCATAAGCCAGGAATCGCCTTTGGCCCCGGATATTGCCCGGCAGAGTTCATCTGCGGTGAAACCTTCAGCCAGTCTGGCCTTGATGCGCTTGCGCCGTTTGTCATCCAGCTTTGCAGACAGGTGGTGGTGTTCTGTTTGCCAGTGAGTGAAAACCTTCCTGACCGGATCGGCTTTCGGTTCGTCCTGAGCAGCATCATCAACAACTGGTTTTTCACACTCGTCCCCCGTGGGGACTATAGGGGTTAGATCTGTTTTTATATTTGTCTTTGAAATAATGTCTTTGGTGTTCCCCGTTTTCAGGGATACCTCTCCCTGTTTTTGGGGATGGCTATCCCTGTTTTCAGGGATGGTTTTGGAGGCTATTTTTCTATCCCTGTTTTCAGGGATGGTAATAACCTGCGTTACAACTTCAGCAACCGGAAAACTAACCGGGCACTTTGCACATTTTGGCTTTGTGTAAGCCCAACTATCCAGGAGAGTGTTAATCCCGATGTAACGTATCTGCCCGATTCTGCGCATCTTGATAATTTTACGATAAGCCAGGCTGAGCACAGCTTCAGAAACGTGCTTAACGTCAAGTCTGGTTTTATCGGCAATGAGGCTGTTGGTGATCCGGTCTTCTTTCTTGGACCAGCCATAGGTCAGGCGAACAATAGCATTCAGCACGCGGAACTCACGCCCCGAAAGCTCTACGAAACACAGGGCATCCTGAATCTGGTTAGCAAGGCGAAGATAGCCATTTTCCAGATCTGCCATGCGATTCTCCTGCTGCGCCGGTTGTTGCGCAGGGAATTTGATTACTCTGGCGGTGTTTGCCATAATTACTCCCGTTACTTGGCGTAACACAGTGT
>NZ_JAWUEI010000095.1:0-1982 GCF_036663495.1 Enterobacter sp. 342 | reverse complement strand
TGTCAGCACAAAGCGTTATTGTCGTCTCAGCACAATTCACACGCGTCGTGTACGCTAAGCCTTCATTTTGCTCAGCACAGGACCGCGATCTTATGTTGGTGACTATGACAGACAAAGAACTTTACCGGCTTGGCATCATTCAGCGAGTATTTGACCGGGCTTTGCTTCAGCGCGACGCAGCAGACATACTTAAGCTCAGTGTTCGTCAGGTGCAGCGTCTTGTGCGTCTGTACCGGACAGATGGCGCAACCGCATTTGCATCTTCCCGCCGTGGACGTCCTGCAAACAACCGGATCGATGAAGAAACACGCTGTAAAGCCCTGGATTTGATCCGGTGCCACTATTCAGATTTTGGCCCAACGCTCGCAACCGAAAAACTGGCTGAACGCCATCATATATATCTCTCCGTTGAAACCATCCGTAACTGGATGACAGCCGACGGTCTCTGGCGTCCTCATTCCCGCCGGCGAACCCGGGTTTACCAGCCGCGCTATCGTCGCGACTGTTTCGGCGAACTGGTTCAGATCGATGGCTCTCACCATGACTGGTTCGAAGGAAGAGCCCCAAAATGCTGTCTTCTGGTCTTCATGGATGACGCCACAGGTCGCCTGATGCACCTGCGATTCTGTGATTCAGAAAACGCGTTTGACTACATGATGGCTACCCGGCAATACATTGATAAACATGGTAAACCTGTCGCATTTTACAGCGACAAGCATGCGGTGTTCAGGGTCAGCGGACCCGAGAGCCGACGTACCGGCACAACCCAGTTCGGACGGGCTCTCCGGGAACTGGCGATCGAATTGATTTGTGCCAACAGCAGCCAGGCAAAAGGTCGCGTGGAACGGGTAAATAAAACGCTCCAGGATCGACTGATTAAAGAGATGCGCCTGCAGAACATCAGCTCGGTTGCTGAAGCCAATCAGTGGATTGAACATTTCATGTCTGATTTTAACCGTCGTTTCTCCCGGCCGGCAAAATACCCTAAAGATCTGCACCGTGCGGTCACACAGAGTCCACTGGAGCTGAATGATATCTTCGCCTGGCAGGAGCTACGGACCTTATCGAAAGCACTGACTTTTCAGTATGATAAAGTCATGTATATCATTGAACCCACCGAACAAAATACGCGCATAGCAGGTGAAAAAATTACCGTTTATGATTACCCTGACGGAAGCATTACTTTCCGGCATCAGCACCGGCCACTGGGTTATAAGATTTTCGATAAACTGACCTGCGTTGATCAGGGGGCGGTTGTTGATAACAAACGACTGGGTGCCGTTCTGAGGCTGGCACAGCAGAAACAGGACGAGCTGGAGGCTGAAGGAAAGCGAATGCGCAGTACAAAAATGCCCCGCAGGCGCGCTCAGGAGCGTGCACTGGAAGAGCTCAGGGCGATCAACCCGGTGCTGGCCAGTCCGCAGGATTTTATCCCCAGCCTGAAGCGATGAGCCCTTCCCTCACCTGTGGATCTGATATGGCCGACAGATGAGAGAAAAATGGACGACAACAAACCAGTGCTCCTGACACTTCACGAAGCGCTACGCCTGGATTTGATTGAAGCCTATATGGCGCGGGAAATCACGCTGGCAGAAGTGGCAGAGTCCATGGAGCTCACCCGTCGTCAGTGCTCCCGCCTGATTAAGCGCTATCGCGAGCTGGGGCCAGCCGGTCTGGTCAGCCGGCGCCGTGGAAAGCCCGGCAATCATCAGTTAAACACCACCATCAGAGATCAGGCACTGCAGCTTATTCGCTCACGCGGCCGGGGTATGAATCCGTCAGCCATCTGGCGAATTCTGACCACAGAATACGGTGTCCGGATTTCAAAAGAGACCGTACGTAAACTGATGATAGCCGAGAAAACCTGGCAACCACGTTCTTCCTCCAAAGCCTGACTCAACCTTAAAAAGGCATTGTCCAGACTCTCCACTGACGTCAGGTCAGCTTTGTTTTCAGCACGACATTTCAACATTGGCTAGACA
>NZ_JAWUEI010000094.1:0-2133 GCF_036663495.1 Enterobacter sp. 342 | reverse complement strand
GAAAAACGCTAGACTATGAATCACCCGCAGAGCGATTCAATAAGTGTGTTGCGTCCATCGGTTGAACTCACAGCGAGAAGCAGACATTGTGTTCATGTGGAAAACCGGAGGATTTAGCATCCGGTTTTCCGCACTCTTGGATTACATTAATGATCTCCAGCATCTCGTGCTGGCACCGCAGCAGCTTGTCGCACTTGACGACGCTGATTTCTTTTTTCCCACTTTGCTCGTAACCATTCGCTATATGCCGGCATGTTAAGGTATAACTGCTGTGTCATATCGGCCAGAACGCGAAGATTATCTGTATAGCCGAAGTGTCCCTTTGCCATTTCAGCATGGCGGCCACCTGCAGCATCCCAGGCTTGAGAAAGCGAATATGGTGCGAACAGCTCTAGACCAGTTAAGAGTATTACAGGAGCCCTTGTTTGTCGGCGCTCGTGGATGTATTCACGCCCCCAAGACGCGAGTTTTGTAATTCGCTGAATTTCGGCCGGGGAAAGATCTCCTGCCTGCTTCATGGTTGCAAAAACCAAAATTGCGCCAGGGAAGCGTATAGCAAGTTGTTTCATTCTTTCTACATCTTCAACTTCAAATGCATCAGCAACAGCTTTTTTCTCTTCTGAATTCTCGCCCCTAAAGCTTTTTGCCTCTCCAAATACGAGTTCTGCGTGGTGATCCAGCTCATTGAAAGCTTTGCGTCGGTGCCAGAGTATTAGGTCAGCTTCAATATATTGTTTTGGGGCCAATGTCAGTATTTGGCCGGTTGACCATGTAATCGTGGCATCATGATTTCCAAATGTGTTGGCGAGAAATCTTAGCGTTAGGGATGCGGCGTATCCCCCACGAGCATAATCGGGAAGTGCAAAGGGGCCTATCAACCTGTAAGCCCAACGGGACAATTGACTCGAACTTGGATCGATCATTGGAAAGCTAAACTTATTTAGGCAAAGGCCGCATGCTACTACAAGATCCAGTTCGCGTAGCGCGTGCCATCCCCAAGTAGAGCATTTTGCACACTTTAACTCCAAGCCAAGCTCAACAGCACCAAGCTCAACTAAAGTTTCAGCATTTTTATTTCGCCATATATCACCCTTCACCACATTATTAATTTTGTTCTGAAATTCTTGGTGTTGAATTGAGGGTGAAATGGGCCGTCGAGAAATTTTATTGAGAAGTTTCACTATCTCTGCATGAGCAAAACTACTAATTCCCCTGAAACCTCCGAGCGTATTAATAATTTGCTGTGTAGCTTGTCCTGCATCGGAGATTTGGCTTTCAACTCCATTGTTTTTTAGCCATTCACTTATCGCCGTTGTGCCGTCACTCAAACGCCAGAGATCGGACATATTATGGAAACGGCAAAATACAACAAAACCTTCAGTTGTAGATAAGATGCTTCTCTGTATTGACTGGAAACGTGGCATCTTGGGCGACCTGTAATTACAAGGATAAACGGTTGCAGCCCGACTGGTATTTGACCAATTTTTTAATTTCACTACGTTCACCCAGCGAGCATCATTGGCACCATATCTTTCAGTGAATTCTGGATGGAGATAATCAAATCGAACTTCGGTTCGGTCACCTTCGATTTGTGTGTCAAACGTTTTTTCTGCACAGGATAGAGTAGGTCGAGTACTGCGAACTGTAAAACCAGATGATGGTCGCCAAATCGGTGGATACCAATCTTGACGCCTATTTGCCTCATCTTGATTAACCCGCAAATAGTCGGCGTAAAGTTGTTCGATATTCGCAGTAGGGATAGATCTTGCAAACATTACGGTAGCATGAGTCATTAAGCCAAATTGATTCCCTCGAACGGGGCGATGGCAATCTTCAATGTATTCTCTGCAGTATGGGGAAAGCGCATCAATCCATTGGAGTGGAATTGGTCGGACATATTTCCGCATAGCGCGAAGGTTCCAGAAGTCAATAAGATCGCGCGAGTCATGTGCATCCATGACAAAGAGCGTTGGATCCGCATTGTCATGATAATTAACCTCAATATTCGAGTGACCGATTTGTAGTGCTGAATTAAATCCATCCTTGTACAGGTCTACTAGGGAAGGTGCGAACAAGTTCCTGATATGAGATCATCATATTCATCCGGAGCGCATCCCAGAGGGACATCATGAG
>NZ_JAWUEI010000093.1:0-2223 GCF_036663495.1 Enterobacter sp. 342 | reverse complement strand
CCAGAGAAAGAAAATAAAATGCGATGCCATAACCGATTATGACAACGGCGGAAGGGGCAAGCTTAGTAAAGCCCTCGGTGCGGCGGACATTATCCGCGAACAGGCTGAACAGCACGGCATTGCGCGGGTAACGGATGTCTGGCTGGAAGTCGGCGCACTGGCGGATGTTGAGGAGAGTGCACTGCATTTCTGTTTTGATATCGCCTGCCGTGATACCGTGGCGCAGGGCTGCACACTGCATATTGATGTTATCCCGGCACAGGCATGGTGCTGGGATTGCAGCCGTGAGGCCGAAATCATGCAGCACGCCGGATGCTGTCCGCACTGCGGCAGTGAACGGCTGCGCATCAGTGAAGGTGATGATTTGCGGGTAAAAAGCCTGGAAGGTGAGTGAGTTTTACGCCGCCGCCGTATTCAGCAGCCAGCGGGCGAATTGCTGCATGGCCGGGGTTTCCGTACGGGACTGTAACCGCGTCAGCCAGTAGCCGCCGAGGGTGATTTCTGCGGCAAACGGCTGTACCAGTGCGCCTGACTGTAACAGGCGGCTGAACATACATACCGGTGCGATCGCTACCCCGGCACCCAGTTGTGCCGCCTCGGCCATGGCCAGTGAGGTATCGAACACCATTACCGGCTGTGACGGGGAAGGCGGTGTGCCGCCCGCACAATCCAGCCAGCGGCTCCATTCATCCCGGCGGAATGAGCGCAGCAGGGTAAAGCGGTGAACATCATCCGGCTGCTGTAACTGTTCTGCAATGGCCGGTGAGCACAGCGGAGCGTGTGGTGCACTGAAAATCAGTTCCGCATCTGACTCATGCCACGCGCCGTTACCGAAACGGATCGTATAATCATGCCCTTCCGCCGCCGGGTCCACATGATTGTTATGGGTGGAGATATGCAGATCAATATGCGGATGGCTGTCATAGAATCCGGCCAGACGCGGCAGCAGCCAGCCTGCGGCAAATGTTCCCACCGCACCGACTTTCACCCGCTCACGGAACTGCCCGTGAGAAAAACACTCCAGAGTATCCGCAATCCGGTCAAACGCCTCATTGAGCACCGGCAGTAATCCCTCACCTTCATGGGTCAGCACCAGCCCGCGCGAGACGCGGGTAAACAGCACACAGCCGAGTTGTTCTTCCAGCGCCCTGACCTGCTGGCTGACGGCGGCATGGGTGACATTCAGCTCAATCGCCGCGCGGGTAAAACTGAGATGACGGGCGGCGGCCTCAAAGGCGCGCAGCGGGTTAAGGGGGAGATAACGTCTGACCATAATCCACCTGTAAGTTTTTCTTTAGGGCAGTTGAGTCTTCATAATGCCTCCTTTGAAGGGAAGGTATAACGTCGGCTGCGGCAGCAGAGAAACGGCATTCCGGCGGTAATACTCTGCTATAGCAGAATCTGCCTTGTTGTAGCGCGGAACTCAAGTGATATTTGCCTCTTGTGTTTGCATTCGAGCTAATCCGGCAGCACTATTACTCCCAAGGGTTCCAGCAGTTGCTCCTGTTGCCAGGCACAGATCTTGACTCCTTCGAGGTTGACCCGTCTGGGGTCGAGCCCATCCAGATCGGCAAAGGTCAGGTCACAGCCCCGCAGATTGACCTGTTGCCAACAGTCGCGGGAGAAGGTGCCGCGGCTGAGATCTGAGCCCATCAAGGAAGCGCCGCTGAGATTGGCATTGCTCCAGTTGTTTTCAAACAGCTCGCATTTTTCCAGGCATTGGCCACTCAAGTTGGTATAGGCCAGGTTGCAACCTGAGATATAAGCCGAGCAGAAGTACATCTTATGGCTGACTTGATTGTAGAAGCGGGCCCGGGAAAAGTTGGCGCCCTTGAGATCGCACTCCCTGAACTCTATGCCAAAGCAGTTGGCACCGCTGAAGTTGGCCAAAGACAGACGGCAGGCCTTGAAACTGGCATCGCGCAGATCGGCATAGCTGAAGTGACACCCTTCAACGGCGCCGCTTTCAATGAAACTGCAATCCTCGAAACTGGCATCCTGCAGCTGACAGTGGCTGAAGTCACACTGATAAAAGCGGCAGCGGCGAAAACGGCTGTCACTCAAATCCTGGCGTGAGAAATCCTCTTGCTGAAAAACTTTATCAATAATATCCATACGGCTTCCTTTAATCAGGGAGGGTGCTAACGGGTATAGGAAGTATAAACCACCTTTTTGCTCCTCATCCGAAGTATCTTACCTGAAATTCCCTCACTCGTTTACCGC
>NZ_JAWUEI010000092.1:0-2231 GCF_036663495.1 Enterobacter sp. 342 | reverse complement strand
ACGGGTCTACGTTAGAACACCAGCCATTAAAGGGTGGTATTTCAAGGTTGGCTCCACGCAGACTGGCGTCCACGCTTCAAAGCCTCCCACCTATCCTACACATCAAGGACCAGTGTTCAGTGTCAAGCTATAGTAAAGGTTCACGGGGTCTTTCCGTCTTGCCGCGGGTACACTGCATCTTCACAGCGAGTTCAATTTCACTGAGTCTCGGGTGGAGACAGCCTGGCCATCATTACGCCATTCGTGCAGGTCGGAACTTACCCGACAAGGAATTTCGCTACCTTAGGACCGTTATAGTTACGGCCGCCGTTTACCGGGGCTTCGATCAAGAGCTTCGCGTTGCCGCTAACCCCATCAATTAACCTTCCGGCACCGGGCAGGCGTCACACCGTATACGTCCACTTTCGTGTTTGCACAGTGCTGTGTTTTTAATAAACAGTTGCAGCCAGCTGGTATCTTCGACTGATTTCAGCTCCACCCGCAGGGGCTTCACCTACATATCAGCGTGCCTTCTCCCGAAGTTACGGCACCATTTTGCCTAGTTCCTTCACCCGAGTTCTCTCAAGCGCCTTGGTATTCTCTACCTGACCACCTGTGTCGGTTTGGGGTACGATTTGATGTTACCTGATGCTTAGAGGCTTTTCCTGGAAGCAGGGCATTTGTTACTTCAGCACCGTAGTGCCTCGTCATCACACCTCAGCGTTAAAAGGTACCGGATTTACCTGGAACCTCCGCCTACATGCTTAAACCGGGACAACCGTCGCCCGGCTAACATAGCCTTCTCCGTCCCCCCTTCGCAGTAACACCAAGTACAGGAATATTAACCTGTTTCCCATCGACTACGCCTTTCGGCCTCGCCTTAGGGGTCGACTCACCCTGCCCCGATTAACGTTGGACAGGAACCCTTGGTCTTCCGGCGTGCGGGCTTTTCACCCGCATTATCGTTACTTATGTCAGCATTCGCACTTCTGATACCTCCAGCAACCCTCACAGGCCACCTTCAACGGCTTACAGAACGCTCCCCTACCCAACAACGCATAAGCGTCGCTGCCGCAGCTTCGGTGCATGGTTTAGCCCCGTTACATCTTCCGCGCAGGCCGACTCGACCAGTGAGCTATTACGCTTTCTTTAAATGATGGCTGCTTCTAAGCCAACATCCTGGCTGTCTGTGCCTTCCCACATCGTTTCCCACTTAACCATGACTTTGGGACCTTAGCTGGCGGTCTGGGTTGTTTCCCTCTTCACGACGGACGTTAGCACCCGCCGTGTGTCTCCCGTGATAACATTCTTCGGTATTCGTAGTTTGCATCGGGTTGGTAAGCCGGGATGGCCCCCTAGCCGAAACAGTGCTCTACCCCCGAAGATGAGTTCACGAGGCGCTACCTAAATAGCTTTCGGGGAGAACCAGCTATCTCCCGGTTTGATTGGCCTTTCACCCCCAGCCACAAGTCATCCGCTAATTTTTCAACATTAGTCGGTTCGGTCCTCCAGTTAGTGTTACCCAACCTTCAACCTGCCCATGGCTAGATCACCGGGTTTCGGGTCTATACCCTGCAACTTAACGCCCAGTTAAGACTCGGTTTCCCTTCGGCTCCCCTATACGGTTAACCTTGCTACAGAATATAAGTCGCTGACCCATTATACAAAAGGTACGCAGTCACACCACGAAGGTGCTCCCACTGCTTGTACGTACACGGTTTCAGGTTCTTTTTCACTCCCCTCGCCGGGGTTCTTTTCGCCTTTCCCTCACGGTACTGGTTCACTATCGGTCAGTCAGGAGTATTTAGCCTTGGAGGATGGTCCCCCCATATTCAGACAGGATACCACGTGTCCCGCCCTACTCTTCGAGTTCACAACCTGTGCATTTTCGTGTACGGGACTTTCACCCTGTACCGTGCGACTTTCCAGACGCTTCCACTAACACACAAGCTGATTCAGACTCTGGGCTGCTCCCCGTTCGCTCGCCGCTACTGGGGGAATCTCGGTTGATTTCTTTTCCTCGGGGTACTTAGATGTTTCAGTTCCCCCGGTTCGCCTCGTTAACCTATGTATTCAGTTAACGATAGTGTGTCGGAACACACTGGGTTTCCCCATTCGGACATCGCCGGGTCAAAGGTTCATATCACCTCGCCGGCGCTTTTCGCAGATTAGCACGTCCTTCATCGCCTCTGACTGCCAGGGCATCCACCGTGTACGCTTAGTCGCTTAACCTCACAACCCGAAGATGTTTC
>NZ_JAWUEI010000091.1:0-2303 GCF_036663495.1 Enterobacter sp. 342 | reverse complement strand
AAAGCGTGCGTATTGCCTGAAAACACAACCCGCTACGGGGGAGACTTACCCGAAATCTGATTTATTCAACAAAGCCAGCGGTGGAGTGTGTGATTGGCACGAAGCCGCTAACTCGATTATTACGGAAATCAGCGAGGCGCAATAAATTCTGAAATGCATTATTAGCCAATGTCGTTTGTCATTCTGGTGAGAGCACTATATTCATAGACTCTTTATATTTCAAACGTCGCGGCAAACACTATGAGCAAGTTTATTATTTATATTCTGAATATATTATTTTGTAGCTATATACTGGCTACATGCCTCATTTCTTTTGTTAGTTTTGATAACTGGGAGGACCGCACAATCGTAATAACCATCATACTAGGGAGCGCACATCTTATTGCAGCATTACTAAATCGTGTACTCCCTGATAGGTTAAACATTTTAGAGGGGATGATTGAAATTGTAGAAGGTCCGCTATTAGTGATTGGCGCAATTGTGTGTCTGGATGTGTTAGAGCCCTGGCCGATGAAAATTATTGGGATGTTTGCATGGGTTATTTTTATGATATTTAGGCCATCATTTATGAAAAGAGATTAGTAATGATAATCCCTGCCCGCGCATACGAAACGCTGGCGGGCAAGTTCAATATAACGTTATGCAGCAGAGCCAGAGGTTGGACGTTCATTCCACGCATCGTGCGCTAACAAGTTACCGTCCTTGTATAAATGTGTAATCTTCTCATAATTAAACGCCACTTCCTCCATATGCCCCGTCCCCGGACACCCTCGGGTGTCGTACATTACTGGACTCACAGAAATGACCTTAACGTTCTCGAGCGTGATTCGGTAATACTCCTCCTCTTGCCCGGAATAGTTAATATGGTAAAACCTGAACTCAGCCGTTTTAAACGTCTGGCCCGTCGCTGCCGCTTTGAACAGATAAGGTGAAGATCTGTCCAGTTCCTTGGTGAACTGAAACGGTGAATGCTGGCGAGTGCCAGTGACCTTTCCCGTTGCCGAGTCGGTTGGCAGACTGAGGTTATGTTGTAATCCTCTTAGCTCAATACTTCCTTCCCTGTTTGCAACGTCACAGGAACCACAAATCATTGTACCACCGTCATTGGTTAAAAAGAGATGTACAGGTACGGCCATTCTATTGCTCCTTGCGTTTTAGTCGTATAACCATTTGCCCGCTTTTGCAGATTCGATGAGCATTCCAATAGTGAAATCTGGAACCATCACCACCGGGAATTTTTTGAATGGATTCCATGAAAAAGGCTCATCAGGATAGTAGGTGTTTATGTTAAAATTCCCTCTATCAACATTAAATTCTTTAAAAAACTCGTCCATTAAATCTTCTGCTTCAGTGACATCAAGCTGCATGTCAGTATCCAAATCAGTTTTTGCATTCAGTAATTTTTGCTTCTCTTCGTTATTCATCAGATAAACGCCGTTATAGCGTCTGGCTAAGGCGTAGATGCGCTGCTCAATATCCTCTACCATAGTTTGTCGGTGCCCCGTGCAATTCGATTATAATCACGTATTGCAGCATAGGTGATTAGTGATACATCAGCGACTAATATCACTATGCCTATTAACGGTATTGTCCTGCCAACAAACGCACTCACTTTCGATACCATTCGACACTTTACTGTCCACGGAGTGTACCCACCAACCCAGGTAGGCAGCTTAATGCCATAAGGAAATTTCGCCTGTTTGAAATAGTTCCTCATGGCTTTCGAGGCTCGGGACGTTCCTTCCGTGGCTCCCGCGGGTTTCTTTCTAGTCGTTTGATTATTAGCACCACTGTATAACGCAGCAATTCCCGCCACATCGTCAATACCAAAATGATCGGCAATTGATTCGCAGTAGATCATAAAGAAAAGTCCTGCCGCAGTAAGATTGGTTCTGCCAGCATAAAAATACGTTCCATTTAGTTCTTCTGTTGTGTCCATAGTTCATTCCATTGAGTTGCTCCAGGAAGAATCATAAATGTTGGACAATAATTAAATTGAGATCTCTAACATAATTCTGAAAAACCTCCTTATATAACCACAATGATAAGAATACAGCCATATCATTCAGTTCAATAATATTATTGAACAAACAAATTATCCCTTCCACTAATTTAAACACCCTCGATTCAGGATCAAGGGTGTTCCAATACGTTATTATTTTGCCTGCCCTATATTGCGCTTAACTAACGGGATATCTCCAGTATCATTCAGCGCCCCCGGAAACGGGTGATGCTGCCAACTTACTGATTTAGTGTATGATGGTGTTTTTGAGGTGCTCCAGTGGCTTCTGTTTCTATCAGCT
>NZ_JAWUEI010000090.1:0-2411 GCF_036663495.1 Enterobacter sp. 342 | reverse complement strand
TTATTAGGCGACAATTACCCCGTCCGCATCGCGACAATTACTCTGGCCTGTTTGTAATCTGAGCGTCCTGTTTCTTCTTTCCAGGGAGAGGTTGTGACGCTGAATACCAGACAGGTCAGTTTTTACATGGCTCAACGTAATAAAGGTCTTACGCAGGAAGCCGCTGCGGCCACCACCGGCATCTCTGTTCGCTCCGGACGACGTATTGAAAAAGGGCAGTGGCAATCATCAGGTGAGCGACACTGGCGGACACGTCAGGATCCTCTGGAAGCGGTTTGGCTCAGTGATGTGCTTCCTTTACTCGCTTCCCGTCCGCAGATCTCGCCGACAACGGTTCTCGAATATCTGCAGGATAAATATCCGGGCCAGTATCCCGATAAGGTGCGCCGGACGCTGCAGCGCCGTATCCGTACCTGGAAAGCCTGCCACGGTGAGGAACGGGAGATCATGTTCCGCCAGGAGCATCAACCGGGAATGCGGGCGCTGTCAGATTTTACCCAGCTGAAAGGCACGGTTATCACCATTAACGGCTGCCCGCTGGAACACAAGCTCTTCCACTTCCGCCTTGAATGGAGTCGCTGGAGCTGGATGCGGGTTGTCACCGGCGGCGAGAGCTTCACCGCTCTGGCCGAAGGACTACAGGAGGCGCTGGGTCAGCTGGGTGGTGTACCAGCGGAGCACCGTACAGATAGTCTGGCCGCAGCATGGAAAAACCTGAGCGAGGAAGACCACCGGGATCAGACAGCGCGCTATGCCGGGTTGTGTGAACACTACGGCATGACCCCTTCCCGCAATAACAGCGGACGGGGCCATGAGAATGGTTCAGTGGAGTCGGCTCACGGACACCTCAAGGAGCGTATACGGCAGGCCCTGCTGCTGCGCGGAAATAACGACTTCGGTTCCCTGAATGAATATCGTCAGTTCGTTACACAGCAGGTGCTGCGTCATAACCAGCGCAATCAGGATCTGGTCCGTCAGGAACTGGCTCTTCTGAAGCCCCTTCCTCAGCGACGGTGTGCTGACTACGAAGAGTTGTCTGTCCGGGTCAGCAGCAGTAGTACCATCAACGTCCGGCACGTTGTGTACAGCGTGCCATCCAGACTTATCGGACAGATGCTGAAGGTTCGTCTGTGGGATGACAGACTGAGTTGTTACGTTGGAAGCGATGAAGTAATGAGCTGTCAGCGGGTCCGGGCACCGAAAGGTAAACGGCGGGCCCGCAGTATCAACTTCCGACACGTGATCGGTAGTCTTGTCATGAAACCCGGGGCGTTCTATCACGCCACACTGCGTAACGACATCCTGCCGGATGATGAATGGCGGCAGCTGTGGCAGCGGATGTGTTCACGTCTTGCCCCTCAGCTGGCCAGTCGCCTGATGGTTAATGCCCTGAAGCTGGCGGCAGAGCGGGAAGACATCTCAGCGGTCGCGAAGGGGCTGAACCACCTGCTGCTGGAGCCGGGAGAGCCGGATCTGCAGAAGCTGCTCAACTGGCTGGGCGTGAAGGATAAACGCCCGCTGCCGGACGGGAGACTGGTTCAGCACAGCCTGCAGGGTTATGACAACCTGATGCGTAAAGGAGGCCTGCAGTGACCGATATCCATACGCTTGAAAGGTTGCTCAGAAGGTTACGTCTGACGCGCATAGCCACCGAGTGGCACAGCCAGGAGAAACGCGCGCTGGCCGAAGGGTGGACCCCTTCGCGTTATCTGCTGTCACTCTGCAGTGAAGAGGCGACGCACAGGGAAAGCGAACGGCTGCGGCGGTATATAAAGGATGCGCGGTTGCCAGTGGGGAAAACGCTGGCCGAATATGACTTCGGCCAGGTCCCGGAGCTGAATGCCGCACAGGTGCGTCAGCTGTGTGAAACGACGGACTGGGTGGACAGCGGGGAGAATGTCCTGCTGTTCGGTGCCAGCGGTCTGGGCAAGAGCCACCTTGCCGCAGCGATCGCGGACGGCGTAGTGAGCCAGGGCTATCGGGTCCGGTTCTACAGCGCCGGCGAGTTGTTGCAGGAGCTGCGTAAAGCCCGGTCGTTGCTGAGGCTGAACGAGATGCTTCTGAAGCTGGATCGCTACCGGGTGATAGTGATAGACGACCTGGGCTATGTCAAACGGGATAACGCGGAAACGGGCGTGCTGTTCGAACTTATCGCGCACCGGTACGAAAGAGGAAGTCTGATCATCACAAGTAACCATCCGTTCAGCACATGGGGCAGTATCTTCGTGGACGAAACAATGGCGGTGGCAGCGGCGGACAGGCTGATCCACCACGGGTACATCTTCGAAGTTACAGGAGAAAGTTACAGAAAGAAAACATCAAAAGCAGTCACCCAGCAGTCAGCTAAGAAATAACTCAAAGGCGGCCAGAGTAGTTGACGCGTACCGGCCAAGGTAGTTGACGTCTAATAG
>NZ_JAWUEI010000089.1:0-2425 GCF_036663495.1 Enterobacter sp. 342 | reverse complement strand
CCTTGTCACAGATGCAGAAATGCACCTGCGATTTTCTGCATTCTGCGTTACCTCTCGGAGGTGGCGTATGAAACAGCCTGTTTTCTACCTCCGCGACGAACGCGTTCGCGATAACCTCATCGACTACATCAGGAAGCTGCCCGTTAACGACGCTCTGCCGCTCGTGGTGAAGTTTTCTGAGGCTGACCGCACTCTCGCCCAAAACGACCTCTTCCACGCTCTCTGTGGCGATACAGCGAAGCAATTGCAATGGGCTGGCAAGTCGCGCGACATCGCTTCATGGAAAGTCCTGTATGTCTCAGGCCATGCCATTGCCACCGGTAAGCCTGGTGAAGTGGTGCCGGGTCTGGAAGGGGAGTTCTGCGCCATCCGGGAAAGCACTGCGAAGATGGGCATCCGTCGCATGACCAGTCTCATCGAATACAGCCAGGCATTTGCTGTGCAAAACGGCGTGCAACTCCGTGAAGTTCGCTACTCAGGTGATTACTTCGGGAGGGTTGCGTAATGGCTAGCCCTCTCGCTCGCATCATCACCAACGAAATCTTCCGCGTTCCGGCGCGCCGCAAGCGTAAGCCAGCGCTTAAACCTTCCGACATCCCGACCTTGAAAGGCTACACCGCCCGCCTGGTGGATCAGAAATGGCTGCGTCTCGCGGCACGGAGGAAACATGCGTAGCACCTACCGCAATAAAAAATGGCTAGCCGCAGTCGGCCAGATTGAGCAATGCGTCCTGTGCGGAGCGTGGGGCGTGCAGGTGGCGCACCGCAACGAGGGTAAAGGTATCGGAATGAAAACAGACGACTGCGCCACCGCTGCTATCTGCGTCACCTGTCATTCAGAGATTGATAACGGGAAGGGGCTGAGCCGTGACGAGCGCCGCCAGTTAATGGATCGAGCCATTGTCTTAACCGTTATCCAGATCGCCCGTCGTGGCCTAGTGGTGCCCGCATGAATATTTACGATATCACGCCGGTCAGCAAGCCCCGCATGACACAGCGAGATCGCTGGCATAAGAGGCCTGCAACAGCGGCATATTGGGCTTTCAAAGCAGAAGTTCGCCTACTTGGAATCTGCCTTCCTGAGTCCGGTTATCACATCACCTTCATTATTCCCATGCCAAAAAGGTGGAGCCAAAAGAAGCGCGCGCAACTGAACGGCCGGGCTCATCAGCAGAAACCGGATAAAGACAACCTGGAAAAGGCACTGCTCGATGCCATTTTCGACGACGACAGCTGCGTCTGGGATGGCCGGGTAACAAAACTTTGGGGAGAGAAGGGGCAGATCATTATTGGGGAGTGCGCGCCGTGACCAGAGACGAGATAACCCGGTACCAGGCAGAAAGCGTTAAGCGCGCCAGCATGCCCCCAGTAGCAAAGCACAGCCAGACCAAAAACAACCAGCCACATAAGGAAGCCGCATAATGAACCTCGAATCAATCGCTAAATACTTTGCGCCTAAATCACCGATGTTCAGTGACTCTCCTCGCGCAACCGCATCAGACAGTCTCACCGGCACTGACGTTATGGCGGCGCTTGGCCTTGCTGGTCACAAGTGCGGGTTTGGTTTCGATCTTTACCTCTCGAAAATCGGCATTAGCAGCCCAGATATAGCACTGGAGAGACTCTATGAGCAGGCACGTAAGTTATCAGGTAAATTCAGAGCACTGTCTGAACTCGATGAATCAGCTCGGTCAGGCGTGCTTAAGGTTCTCTGCGCTTTTGCATACCAGGATTATTCGAGAAGTGCTGCCAGCACTCGAAAATGTGATTGCTGTGATGGTGGAGGATTTACAGAGGCGCAAGTGTTTACCAACAAGGTCTCATACCCATGGGGGAAACCGCCGTACTGGTCGAAAATGTCGCGGGCCGTTCGCCCAAGCGACTGGGAGAGCTGGACGGAAGCGCGGGAAGTGGTGCGGGTTAAATGCAAGCCGTGTAACGGAAAAGGCGTTATCAGCAATTCGTGTCGCTGCCATGGTAAAGGTAAGGTGCTGGACAAGGCAGAAAGCGATCGCCAGGGCGTTCCAGTGATGAAAACCTGTGACCGCTGCGGTGGCAGAGGTTACGCCAGATTGAAGTTCTCAACGGTAATTAATGGCATTAATACTGTTGCTGAGATAAAGAAAACTGCGGCCTATGACCAACTTCAGCCTCTCTTTGAGGATCTCGTCGCCGAATGCCACAGGCAGGAGTCTATGGCTGATTCCATTCTCTCAAAAGTAACGAGATGAAAATATTTTTCCCTAATATTGAAAATATACAGGAAAAGGGTATTGCATTTCGCGGAAAAACTGGATAGATTCATCTCTAACGCTGGGAATACGTTCAGTCGTTCCGAAGCAAAAAAATTCAAGCCTCGCAATCACGCGGGGCTTTTTATTTTCCTGAAGTAAATCTCACGCCATGCCCGGCGCAAATTCAACACA
>NZ_JAWUEI010000088.1:0-2619 GCF_036663495.1 Enterobacter sp. 342 | reverse complement strand
CCTTGTCACAGATGCAGAAATGCACCTGCGATTTTCTGCATTCTGCGTTACCTCTCGGAGGTGGCGTATGAAACAGCAATTCCACCTCATCAACGACGCTATCAAGCAAAACGCTATCAACTTCATCCGAGAACTGCCGGTGGACGCCAAGCGCCCGTTAGTTCTCGATATCAAGGAGATGACGCGCACACTCGATCAGAACAAAAAAATGTGGCCGCTGCTTAAAGACCTTTCCGACCAGGTTACGTGGTTTGGCAATAAGTACGATTCTGACGACTGGAAAGACCTGATCACCGCAATGGTTGCCAAGTCCAAAAAGCAAGAGCAGCGCATGGCCCCCGGCCTTGATGGTGGCGTTGTGATGTTCGGTCAGCGCACCAGTAAGATGACTGTCCGCCAGATGGTCGAGGTGATTGAGGCTATCTACTGGTTTGGCACTCAGCAGAACGTCAAGTTCAGCGAAAAATCACGCCTCGAAATTGAATGGGCTAAACGCTGGGGTGAGCGCAATGAGTAGCCCACTTTGCCGCGTTATCACTAATGAAATATTCCGCGTTCCGGCACGCCGCAAGCGTAATGCGGTGGTTAAGCCGTCCGATATACCGACCTTTAAAGATTACACCGCCCGCTTGGTGGATCAGAAATGGCTGCGTCTCGCGGCAAGGAGGAAACGTGCGTAAACCATCCCGCCGTAAGTGCAAAGTTTGCGGTGAATACTTCGTGCCGAAATTCCACGATATTCGGATCCGCTGGTGCTGCCCGGAGCACGGCGCAATCCTCGCGATGGAAGAGCGCGAAAAGGAGAAGGTGAAAGCCGCAGCTAAGCGCATTAAGGAGCAGAAGGAAGCCGAGAAGGCCGGGCGCAAGCGCCGCAAGGAACGCCTGGCAGAGCTACGGCCAGCAGGTTACTACAAAGCGCAGGCTCAGCAGGCATTCAACGCCTACATCCGGGCGCGCGACGCCGATTTGCCATGCATCAGCTGCGGAGAGACCAATCCCCCGGATCTGCACGGCGGCCAGTGGGACTGCGGCCACTTCAAAACGGTCGGCGCTAACCCTGAATTGCGCTTTGAAGAGCGCAACGCCCATAAGCAGTGCAAATCGTGTAATGCGGGAGCGGGCAAATACACCGCCAAAGAGGCGACGGTCGCGCAGCAATACGAAGCTGGCCTGGTCGCTCGTTACGGCCAGGAATACGTCGACTGGCTCAATGGCCCCCATGAGATGACCAACTACCGCCGGGAAGACTTCATCCGGATCCGCGATAAGTACCGCGTCAAGCTCAAAGCACTGAAACAGCGGGAGGCAGCGTGAAGACATTCACTCCAGTTGAAGCGAGAAAGTTCGTTGCCAGCACCTGGTATGAAACGACACAGCTTTCTAAAAGAGAAAGGCTGTATGCGAAAGCTCGTGAGCTGATAGGTGGCGATCGCGCTGAGATTATCTGTCAGACGGAAAACCCTGAATACAGAAAGTCAGCACGGGAGTGGTGGAATCATGACCAGAGCTGATATCGAAAAGTATCAGGCCGAAAGCGTTAAGCGCGCCAACCTGCCACCAGTAGCAAAGCACAGCCAGACCAAAACCAACCAGCCACAGAAGGAAGCCGCATAATGAACCTCGAATCAATCGCTAAATACTTTGCGCCTAAATCACCGATGTTCAGTGACTCTCCTCGCGCAACCGCATCAGACAGCCTCACCGGCACTGACGTTATGGCGGCACTTGGTCTTGCCGGCCATAAGTGTGGGTTTGGTTTCGATCTTTACCTCTCGAAAATCGGCATTAGTAGCCCAGATATAGCACTGGAGAGACTCTATGAGCAGGCACGTAAGTTATCAGGTAAATTCAGAGCACTGTCGGAACTCGATGAATCAGCTCAGTCAGGCGTGCTTAAGGTTCTCTGCGCTTTTGCATACCAGGATTATTCAAGAAGTGCTGCCAGCACTCGAAAATGTGATTGCTGTGATGGTAGCGGATTTACAGAGGCACAAGTTTTTACCAACAAGGTCTCATATCCATGGGGGAAACCGCCGTACTGGTCGAAAATGTCGCGGGCCGTTCGCCCAAGTGACTGGGAGAGCTGGACGCAGGCGCGTGAGGTGGTGCGGGTCAAATGCAAGCCGTGTAACGGAAAGGGCGTTATCAGCAATTCGTGTCGCTGCCATGGCAAAGGCAAGGTGCTGGACAAAGCAGAAAGCGAACACCAGGGCGTTCCGGTGATGAAAGCCTGTGACCGCTGCGGTGGAAGAGGTTACGCCAGACTGAAGTTCTCAACGGTGATAGAGGGAATTAATACTGTTGCGGAGATAAAGAAAACGGCGGCCTATGACCAACTTCAGCCGCTCTTTGAGGAACTTGTCGCCGAATGCCATAAGCAGGAGTCTATGGCTGATGCCATTCTCTCAAAAGTAACGAGATGAAAATAATTTTCCATAATACTGAAAATATATAGGAAATTGGTATTGCATTTCGCGGAAAAACTGGATAGATTTATCTCTAACGCTGGGAATTCGTTCAGTCGTTCCGAAGCCAAAAAAACTCAAGCCTCGCAATCACGCGGGGCTTTTTATTTTCCTGAAGTAAATCTCACGCCATGCCCGGCGCAAATTCAACACA
>NZ_JAWUEI010000087.1:0-2881 GCF_036663495.1 Enterobacter sp. 342 | reverse complement strand
GGGGAGCCCGCAGAATTCGGAAAAAATCGTACGCTAAGGTTTTCCGGGCATCCGTAAGGGCCGAAACTTCCCGTCTTCCAGTCTGCGGCTCTGCCGCCAGACGTAATCGCCGGTTAGGTTGATGTGCTCCCAGCCCAGCGGCGACAGGAATTGCAGCAGCTCGCCGTCCACCGGCTTGCCGGCCTCGACCAACCCCTGGGTGGCGCGTTCCAGGTACACCGTGTTCCACAGCACGATAGCCGCCGTCACCAGGTTGAGGCCGCTGGCCCGGTAGCGCTGCTGCTCGAAGCTCCGATCCCTGATTTCCCCAAGGCGGTTGAAGAACACCGCCCTGGCCAGCGAGTTGCGCGCCTCACCTTTGTTCAGGCCGGCATGCACGCGGCGGCGCAGTTCAACACTTTGCAGCCAGTCCAGGATGAACAGCGTGCGCTCGATCCGGCCCAGCTCGCGCAGGGCCACGGCCAGTCCGTTCTGGCGCGGGTAGCTGCCGAGCTTGCGCAGCATCAGCGAGGCGGTGACGGTGCCCTGCTTGATCGAGCTGGCCAGGCGCAGGATGTCGTCCCAGTGGGCACGCACGTGCTTGATGTTCAGGGTGCCGCCGATCAGCGGGCGCAACGTCGGGTAGGCTTGCACGCCCTGCGGCACGTACAGCTTGGTTTCGCCGAGGTCGCGGATGCGCGGCGCGAAGCGGAAGCCTAGCAGGTGCATCAGGGCAAAGACGTGATCGGTGAAGCCGGCCGTGTCGGTGTAGTGCTCCTCGATCCGCAGGTCGGACTCGTGGTACAGCAGGCCGTCGAGCACATAGGTGGAATCGCGGACGCCGACATTCACCACGCGGGTGCTGAACGGCGCGTACTGGTCGGAGATATGGGTATAGAACAGCCGTCCCGGCTCGCTACCGTACTTCGGGTTGACGTGCCCGGTGCTCTCGCCCCGGCCACCCGCGCGGAAGCGCTGGCCATCGGAGGATGAGGTCGTGCCGTCGCCCCAGTGGGCGGCAAAGGCGTGGCGATACTGGTGGTTGACCAGCTCGGCCAAGGCCGCCGAATAGGTTTCGTCGCGGATGTGCCAGGCTTGCAGCCAGGACAGCTTGGCGTAGGTCAGGCCGGGGCTCGACTCGGCCATCTTGGTCAGCCCGAGGTTGATCGCATCACCGAGGATTGCGGACAGCAGCAACGTCCTGTCTTTGGCCTCGGCCCCGTCCTTCAAGTGGGTGAAGTGGCGGCTGAAGCCCGTCCAGTCGTCCACGTCCATCAGCAGTTCGGTGATCTTGATGCGCGGCAGTAACTGGCTGGTTTGGTCGATCAGCGCCTGCGCCCGATCCGGCACCGCCGCATCCAGCGGGGTGATTTTCAGCCCTGACTCGGTGAGGATGGCATCGGGCAGCTCGTTGTCCTTGGCCAGGCGGGTGACGGTGGCCAACTGCTCGTCCAGCAGCTGCAAACGCTCTTCCAGGTACTGGTCGCTGTTCGGGTTGATCGCCAGGGGCAGGGCCTGCTCGCGCTTGAGTGCGGCGAACTTCTCGGCCGGCAGCAGGTAGTCGTCGAAGTCGCGGAACTGCCGCGAGCCCTTGACCCAGATGTCGCCGGAGCGCAGGGCGTTCTTCAGCTCGGACAGGGCGCAGATTTCGTAGAATTTCCGGTCGAGGCCTTCCGGGGTGATCACCAGCGGCTTCCAGCGCGGCTTGATGAAGGCCGTGGGTGCATCGGCCGGCACCTTGCGCAGGTTGTCGGCGTTCATCTCACGCAGGGTCTGCACGGCTGCCAGCACGCCTTGCGCGGCCGGCGCGGCGCGCAGTTCCAGCACCTCCAGCAAGGCCGGCGTGTAACGGCGCAGGGTGGCGAAGTTCTCGCCGACCAGGTGCAGGTGGTCGAAGCCTTCCGGCCGGGCCAGCAGCTCGGCCTCGCTGACGCTCTCGGTGAACTCGTCCCAGGGAATCACCGCCTCGATGGCGGCATAGGGGTCGCTGCCGCTTTCCTTCGCTTCCAGCAGCGCCTGGCCGATCCTGGAGTACAGGCGCACCTTGTCGTTGATCGCCTTGCCCTGCTTCTGGAACTGCTGCTGATGCTTGTGCTTCGCGCCGCTGAACAGCTTGACCAGGATGCGGTCATGCAGATCGACCAGCTCATCGATCACGGTCGCGGTGCTCTCCAGCACCACGGCGGCCAGGGTCGCGTAGCGGCGCTGCGGCTCGAACTTACCGAGGTCTTTGGGCGTCATCTGCCCACCCTCGCGGGCCAGCTTGAGCAGGCGGTTCTGGTGGATGTGCCGGCCCAGGCCTTCGGGCAAGTCCACCAACTGAAATGTCTTCAGCCGCTCGATGTGTTCCAGCATGTGCCGAGAGTTGGGTTTCAGCGGTGCCTGGCGCAGCCAGGTCAACCAGGTGATGCTGCTGCCGGCCTTGAGCTTCAACAGCTCGTCCAGCTTGGCCCGATGCGAGTCCGTGAGTGGTTCGACCAGGGCGCGGTAGACCCGCCGATTGGCTCGCGCAATGGCTTCCGAGCAGGCCCGGTCAATCACGCTCAGCGCCGGCAGGATGCGTCGTTTCTGCCGTAGGCTCTCCAGGGCCTGACCGGCCAGCAGCAAGCCTTTGTCGGTCTGCTGGGCCAGCTCGGTTAGCTCGCGCACCAGGGCGCGGAAGTCGGACAGGCCGAACGGGGCCAGTTGCAGGTAGGTGCGCAGTTCCTGGGCATGCTCGCGACGGGTCACGTCGCGCTCGCCGTACTTTGCCCAGCTCGCCGGCTCGGCCTGGACTTGCTTCGCCACCCACAGGATGACCGGCTCGGGCAGCTCGCTGTCGGTTCCCAGCGCGTAACCGGGGTAGCGCAGCAGGCAGAGCTGCACGGCGAAGCCGAGGCGGTTGGCGTCGCCGCGTCGCTGG
>NZ_JAWUEI010000086.1:0-2999 GCF_036663495.1 Enterobacter sp. 342 | reverse complement strand
AGGGTACCACCAATCAGCAGTTGGCCACCTCTCGCCATTCATCCATGAGTGTCGCACTTATTATCTGAATTCCCGCTTAACTAACTGTTTATTTTTATGGCCCAGAAGTCTTTGCTCGACTACCTTGAATCAATTCCAGACCCACGCAATCAGGCCAAGTGCTCGCATATCTTGTCAGAGGTTGTTTTCATGGCCATCTGCGCCATGATGTGCGGTTTTGATACTTGGAGCGAGATTACCTTGTTTGCTCAAGAGCGAGAGCCATGGTTCCGGCGCTGGTTGAGCTTGCCTGGCGGCATTCCATCACACGACACATTCAACCGCATTTTTGCCACTCTGCCTCCCGCCAGTCTGAAATCCATTTTTCAAGCGTGGATCGGCGACATCATGGGCGATGATAAGCTGGTTGGCCAACTAGCGGTTGATGGTAAAGCTCTTCGTGCTACCGCTAAAGGGCGAGGTGCCAACGCTGTTCATATGGTCAATGTCTGGTCAACTGAGCTGGGGATGTGTGTTGGCCAGCAAAAAGTCGCTGACAAATCTAACGAGATCACGGCAATACCTGAGCTACCCCAACTTCTTGAATTAAAAGGGTGTTTAGTCAGTATTGATGCGATGGGTACACAGGTAAAAATCGCCGACACCATCCTCAAAAAGTCGGGTGATTACCTGCTTGCAGTGAAAGACAACCAACCTAGCCTCAATACTGAAGTAAAAGAACAGTTCCAAGCGTATTGGGATAAGAATGAAACCGATGTTTCGGGGCACGGCTTTACTGAACAATTTGACTCAGAACATGGGCGAAAAGAGCATCGACGTTGTTGGGTTCTGATGGTTGATGAAAGCATGCCAGTTTGCCAGCAGTGGAAAGCGAAGACGATCATAGCCGTGCAGGCTGAGCGAATTGAAAATGGCAAAGGCTATGATTTCGTGAGATTTTATATAAGTAGCCGAGCGTTGGATGCCACCTCAGCGCTGAAGGCAACCCGAGCGCACTGGTCGGTAGAAAATCTGCTGCACTGGACTTTAGATATTGCGTTCGGAGAGGATCAACTTCAGGCCAGAGCGGGCTTCGCTGGGGAAAACTTAGCGGTCATCAGGCAGTGGATACTGAACATGCTGAAGCAAAACAAATCACGTAATCTAAGCATGGCCAACAAGCGCAGGCTCTGCTGTCTGAATGAACAATATTTGTTCGAATGTATGGGGTTGTTCAAAGTATAAACACTGATGCGTCAGCCCTGACAGCGCAGACAATGGCGCTGAGGAAGAAATCTCGATTCGAAGTATGATGGGTATAATTAAACGTAGCACACGGCGATTAACATTATTAAGATGCCAATTAATATATTGAAAAATATCACAGACTCAGTCGACCTCAGACAATTCAACTGAAAACCCAGCAAAATCGTCAACATTACCGCAAATTTTACTCTTTTTAACATTTCCTTTTTTCAACGACTATGCTCATTATCAGAGGCCTGCGCGCCTCTAAAAACCATTCAACAATTATGTAGATAAGAATCTACTCATGTACAGGATCTTTAGCAGCAACCAATTGAAATAGATATAAAAATGGCTTCGATTGTGATCTGATTTTATCGCCAAACAAAACCGCCACGCACGAAGCCATGACCATTATCGATGCCAACCACTATCTTGAGCAACTTCTCTCTCCTGCCGAACTCGACCGCATTGCCCGTGACTGCCAATTTTGCTTGCGCAAACGAGCCATTACGCCTGCCATGCTGGTGACTGCACTCTTGCGGGCACTTGGCTGCGACCAGGTCGATGGTATCGCTGGATTGCACCATCATTTCAATGCCTTGCAACTGGTTGATGCCCATCAGGTTTCCTACAAGCCCTTTCACAACCAGTTGCGCAAAGCGTCGTTCGCCCTGTTCATGAAGGCGCTGGTTGAACGGGCTATCGCCTTGCGTATCGGCCAACAGATGAAGACTGCATCCCTTGGCGCATTCAAACAGGTGTTGTTGCAGGATGGTACTTCCTTTGCCGTCCACAAAAGCCTGGCCGAAGTGTTTCCGGGAAGGTTCAAGACCATTAGCCCGGCGGCAATCGAGTGTCATATGCTCATGTCTCTATTGGAGCAAAGTCCAGTTTGCATGCAGGTCTCTGCCGATACGGCGTCAGAGCGCCAGTTCCTGCCTGAGCCCGAGCGGCTCAATAACAGCCTGCTGTTGGCGGACGCGGGTTACATCGATATGGCCTACTTTGCGAAACTAAACGAGGCGGGCGGTTTCTATCTGGTCAGGGGTAGTAAGAGCCTGAACCCGAAGATTATCCGGGCATGGCGCGGTGACGAACGGGAAGTGCCGAAGCTGGCGGGCCTGTCACTCAAGGATGCTGGACGGCGGCACTGTCGGGCAGAGGTACTGGATATGGTGGTGAAATCGGGCAAGTTCGAGTATCGGCTGATCCGACGCTGGTTTGCCGAGGAGAAACGGTTCTGTATCTGGATGACCAATCTGCCACGAGAGGCATGGCCAGCAGAGCGGGTGATGAGCCTGTACCGCTGTCGTTGGCAGGTGGAGCTGCTGTTTAAGGAGTGGAAGTCGCACAACCGGCTCAAGGGCTTTGTGACAGGTCAGAAAGCCATTGCCGAGGGGCTGGTGTGGGCCAGCCTGTTGTCGCTGGTGATGAAAAGACGGGTAGCTCAGACGCTGATGGGGGACGGTTTATCCACACTGAAAGCGGCGAAAAATAGCGGAACCTGGTGGTTCCCGTTATTGGAAGCGGTGGCTCATCGGGTGTTGGTGGAAATAAGAGAGCGTCTGGAATGGGCTGCCGTTTACTTGGCGAAAAATGCCCGTCGAACCAAGCAGCGAAAATCGATACAGAACAGGACCTTAGAAGGAATTTCAAATGAAGTGTTTTCTTAAGGTCCTGTATATGAGAATCTACTTAGGGAAGGTGCGAACAAGTCCCTGATATGAGATCATGTTTGTCATCTGGAGCCATGGAACAGGGTTCATCATGAG
>NZ_JAWUEI010000085.1:0-3568 GCF_036663495.1 Enterobacter sp. 342 | reverse complement strand
AAATGCCTCGACTTCGCTGCTGCCCAAGGTTGCCGGGTGACGCACACCGTGGAAACGGATGAAGGCACGAACCCAGTTGACATAAGCCTGTTCGGTTGGTAAGCTGTAATGCAAGTAGCGTATGCGCTCACGCAACTGGTCCAGAACCTTGACCGAACGCAGCGGTGGTAACGGCGCAGTGGCGGTTTTCATGGCTTGTTATGACTGTTTTTTTGTACAGTCTATGCCTCGGGCATCCAAGCAGCAAGCGCGTTACGCCGTGGGTCGATGTTTGATGTTATGGAGCAGCAACGATGTTACGCAGCAACGATGTTACGCAGCAGGGCAGTCGCCCTAAAACAAAGTTAGGCATCACAAAGTACAGCATCGTGACCAACAGCAACGATTCCGTCACACTGCGCCTCATGACTGAGCATGACCTTGCGATGCTCTATGAGTGGCTAAATCGATCTCATATCGTCGAGTGGTGGGGCGGAGAAGAAGCACGCCCGACACTTGCTGACGTACAGGAACAGTACTTGCCAAGCGTTTTAGCGCAAGAGTCCGTCACTCCATACATTGCAATGCTGAATGGAGAGCCGATTGGGTATGCCCAGTCGTACGTTGCTCTTGGAAGCGGGGACGGATGGTGGGAAGAAGAAACCGATCCAGGAGTACGCGGAATAGACCAGTTACTGGCGAATGCATCACAACTGGGCAAAGGCTTGGGAACCAAGCTGGTTCGAGCTCTGGTTGAGTTGCTGTTCAATGATCCCGAGGTCACCAAGATCCAAACGGACCCGTCGCCGAGCAACTTGCGAGCGATCCGATGCTACGAGAAAGCGGGGTTTGAGAGGCAAGGTACCGTAACCACCCCAGATGGTCCAGCCGTGTACATGGTTCAAACACGCCAGGCATTCGAGCGAACACGCAGTGATGCCTAACCCTTCCATCGAGGGGGACGTCCAAGGGCTGGCGCCCTTGGCCGCCCCTCATGTCAAACGTTAGGCGTCATGCATGAACCACACCGTCCCCGCAGAGGTATCCGCTCAGGTGCGGATAGTCGTCGACGTCATAAAGTCACATTTGGAGCCTGTGCTTCTTGCCATTTGTCAATGGCCATTAATTTTGACCCACCTTTGGCCAATAAAATTGACCCACCCTTGCACGTTTAACCCGTTGTTTTCTGTTTCAGCCGATAGCTCTCTCCTCCCAGCATAAAGATGTGTGAGTGATGGATGATTCGGTCGATGATCGGTACTGCCACGTTGTCGTCGTGGAAGAACTCGCCCCAGCAGGTGAAGTCCTTGTTGGTGGTCAGGATGATAGACCGGTATTCGTACAGACTGTTGATCAGCTGGAACAGGTTGTAGCGGGCCTGCCGGGTCATGGGCAGGTAGCCCAGCTCATCGATGATCAAGAGGTCGACCTTGCTCAGCTGGCTGATTTTCTTTTTCAGCTCGCCCTTCATTTCTGCCAGCTCCAGTTCTTCCACCAACTCCAGCGCGGTGCGAAACAATACCCGGTATCCGGCCTCGACGGCCTTGTGGCCAATCCCGATGGCCAGGTGGGTCTTGCCCACGCCTGGCGGGCCGATGAAGATCACGTTGTTGCGCTCGTCGATGAACCGGAAGTCCAGCAGGCTGTTGATCTGGCGCTTGCTGATGGTGGTCTGGTGGCGATAGTCAAAGCCCTCCAGATGCTTGTGCGCAGGAAAGCCTGCCGTCTTGTAATTGCGCTGTACCCGGTTGGCCTGACGCTGCTGGAGTTCGTATTCAGCCAGTCGCTGTGCAAAGCTCAGGAACGACATTTCACTGGCTTCGGCCTCGGCCAGTAACTGGGCGAGCTCTGCGGCGATGGAGGTCATGCGCAGGCTACGGTACTGGGCGGCAGTCTGTTCAAGCATGCCCATGGGTCACCTCCTGGCCAGTCGAGCGGCCAAGCTGTCGGTATGCACTCAAGTCCAGCTCTGACGGAGCCTCTGGCACGGGCTCAGGCAGACGCTCACGCCGGCTGGCCAGCTGGGTGGCCACCAGATACGCTTCGATCTGTCGGGCGGTCAGGCCCGGCTTCTGGCTCAGGTTCAACAGCATGTCCCGTTCAACAGGTGCGTGCTTACTCAGCAGGTTGCGTACTGCGAACAGTTGATCCTTATAGACCTTGGGCAAGGATCTCCGCAACTGATCACACAAGGCCAGGCTGAGTGCCTCGTCGCCCACCAGTACTTGAATGTCCTGCTCCAGCTGCTGCCGGCGCTGGGCATGGTCACGGTAGTGGTGGGTGTTTTTGATAATCTGACCTTTGCCGCCCGCCAACGCATGCTGGGCAATCACTTCGCCAGTTTGTAGATCAATCACATGCAGCTGGCTGTCGTCTTCCAGCACACCGACACGGCTTTGCTGCCAGGCCATGGGCACAGAGTACTTGTTGGCCTTCCAGGAGATCAGTCCGGTCTTATCCGCCTTGCGGGTCTCACGGGCTTCAGATGTGACGCAAGAGGGTGACAGGTAGGGCTTGAGCAGAGCCTGTTCGTCACGTTCAAAACGCAGCTGAGGTGCCTCACCTGTGGTGCCGTGTGCCCGCACATTGGCGACCTTGTCCAGCCAGTGATGCACATGCTCGCGCAGGTGCTGCTCATCACGGAAGGTCTCGCCGTAAAAGCAGTCCTGCTTGACGTATTTGACGCCCGCTTCAACCTTGCCCTTGCTCTCGGGGTCATAGCCTTCGCAAGCATGGATACGAAAGCCGGCTGTGGTGGCGTACTGATGAAAACGCTCGTTGAGGGTCAGCTCCCGGTATTTCTCCTCAATCACCACCAGCTTGGTCTGGTCGTACACCAGCTCTTCAGGCATGCCGCCAAAGTAGCGCAGCGCTTCGTCATGCAGCTGGATGAACTGCCGGGTATCCAGCGGCTTAAACGACAGGCCCACATACATCAGCCGCGAGTACGCCAGCACAAACACAACAAAGTGCACCACTGTTTCCACGCCACCAATCAGCACGTTACGCAGCTCGCCCGGGTCAACCTGGCACTGCACACCCGGCACCTCATCAACCACCGGCTCGTAATATCGGTGCTGACCGGTTGCAACCTCTTCCTTCAGCGCGCTGACGTAACGACGAATACTGCGCTCGGAGGTCGGCAGCTCACCCAGTTTCTCCTTGAGCTTGCGGGCAATCTTGACTGCACTGAGCCCGGGAAAGCTGGCCAGCAAGCTGATCAGGTATCCCCGGTAGGTGTCGAGCTGTTTGCTGCGGACAGGGTTATCCAGCTTGCGGGCAGTGGTTGTTTCATCCTGACGCAGATACTTGCGCACGCTGTTGCGCGAGATGCCCAGCTCCCGGCTGATGGCCCGAATGGAAAGTCCTTTGCCATCGTCATGTAATGATTTTATTTTGTGTATCACGTTCCACCTCATCATCAGAACGGTTCCCGGCCTGCCAAAAGGCTGGGAACCCTATCTGCATTTCTGGCCGGTTGGCCACCTTGGGG
This sequence comes from Enterobacter sp. 342, assembly GCF_036663495.1. Taxonomy (NCBI): domain Bacteria; kingdom Pseudomonadati; phylum Pseudomonadota; class Gammaproteobacteria; order Enterobacterales; family Enterobacteriaceae; genus Enterobacter; species Enterobacter sp. 342. Next base: position 96 of record NZ_JAWUEI010000085.1, on the reverse strand, counting down.
TGGGTCAAAATTAATGGCCAGGGCACTGTTGCAAAGTTAGCGATGAGGCAGCCTTTTGTCTTATTCAAAGGCCTTACATTTCAAAAACTCTGCTTA
>NZ_JAWUEI010000084.1:0-3954 GCF_036663495.1 Enterobacter sp. 342 | reverse complement strand
AGCAGTCAGCTAAGAAATAACTCAAAGGCGGCCAGAGTAGTTGACGCGTACCGGCCAAGGTAGTTGACGTCTAATAGCCACTGATTGTCTCAAACCTGGTGAATATCGTCTCGGCGGATTTCTTTAAGCTTGGTTTCTCAGAATATGCCGCCGTGATGGTCCCGGTTAACCTGGCCGCGATTGCGGCTACGCTGGTGATGCTGCATCTGTTTTTCCGTAAGGACATTCCCGCCGTTTACGACGTTTCTCTGTTGAAAGAACCGAAAGACGCTATACGTGATGTGAATACCTTTAAAACCGGCTGGCTGGTTCTGGTGTTGCTTCTGGTGGGATTCTTCGGACTGGAGCCGCTGGGCGTACCGGTCAGTTTGGTCGCAGCCGCTGGTGCATTGCTTCTGTTTGCTGTTGCGAAAAAAGGGCATGCCATTAACACCGGTAAGGTGCTGCGTGGTGCGCCCTGGCAAATCGTTATCTTCTCGCTGGGGATGTACCTGGTGGTCTACGGCTTACGAAATGCCGGTCTGACCCACTATCTCTCTTCCTTGCTGAATCAGCTGGCAGAGCAGGGATTGTGGGCGGCAACGCTGGGTACGGGCTTCCTGACGGCCTTCCTGTCATCAGTGATGAACAATATGCCGACCGTGCTGGTCGGGGCGCTGTCGATTGATGGCAGCACAGCGACCGGTGTTATCAAAGAAGCGATGATTTACGCCAACGTCATCGGCAGCGACCTGGGGCCAAAAATTACCCCTATCGGCAGTCTGGCAACGTTACTGTGGCTGCACGTTCTGTCGCAGAAAAATATCAAAATTACCTGGGGATATTACTTCCGGGTGGGCATTGTCATGACAATCCCCGTGCTGTTTGTCACGCTTGCAGCACTGGCGCTTCGTCTGTCTTTCACTTTGTAATGAGATACTGATATGAGCAACATTACCATTTATCACAACCCGGCCTGCGGCACGTCACGCAATACCCTTGAAATGATCCGCAACAGCGGTACAGAGCCGACCGTTATTCATTATCTTGAAACCCCACCATCACGAGCTGAGCTGGTAAAACTCATTGCGGATATGGGGATCACGGTACGAGCGCTGCTGCGTAAGAATGTCGAACCTTTTGAAGCGTTAGGGCTGGCGGAAGACCGCTTTACTGACGAGCAGTTAATCGATTTTATGTTGCAGCACCCTGTTCTGATCAATCGCCCTATCGTGGTAACGCCGCTGGGTACCCGGCTATGCCGCCCTTCTGAAGTCGTGCTGGATATTCTTCCCGATGCGCAGAAAAGCGCGTTCACGAAAGAGGACGGTGAGAAGGTAGTTGATGAAAAAGGTAACCGGCTGAACTAAACGTGTTCTTGTGACGAAGGGCGAGAGAACTCGCCCTTTTTTATTTAAGATAATCAGTGCTAACGGAGGATAAGAAGCGGTTGTTGCGTCTTTTGCAGCATTTCGGAGGTATGACTACCGATAAAGAACTGCCGCAACCTGGAATGACCGTAGGCCCCCATCACTATCAGATCGACAGCATTTTCCTCGGCGTAACGAATAAGCGCGTCCCCGACTGATTGCCCGGTAAGATGTGTTGTGCTGTTTTCTATATCCGCGTCACGTAAAATTTGCTGTGCGGTCAGCAGCTCTTCCTTCTTACCGTTTACCATGACAAGGTGGCACTCCAGCCCCCTGAGTAAGGGACTCATCGTCAGACGTTCCAGGTTACTCCTGCTTTCTTCACTGCCATCATAAGCCAGCATGACTCTGGAAGGCACTGAGTAGTTCTCCGGAACAACCAGTAGGGGTTTCTTTTGCAGACGAATAACGCTTTCCAGATGAGAGCCTACCGGATGCTGGCTACCCCGACGCCCCAGCACCATGAGACGAAGGTCGCTCAGCTCTGCCAGAACTTCATCCGGTGTACCGTGTTTTTGCATCAAAAGCACATCCGGGCTTCCCTGTTTTTGAAGCAGTTCAGCACAACTTTCCAGTATTGCTTTCCCCTGGGCCATCAGCAGGCGATTACGTTGCCCTTCAATTTCTACCAGCTCATCGGTCAGCAATTGCTGACTGTCTATGCCGAGAGTGCCGGTCAGGTCTGACACTACCGGGGTGCTGTCTTTTTCGATAACGTGCAACAGTGCTAGCTGTGATTGCAAAGTGCGGGCTGCCCACGCCGCATATTCACACACTGACCGCGTTGAAAGTGAACCGTCCACACAGGCTGTAACAGTATTATTCATAGTTTTCCCTCCAGTCTGTTAATGACCGCCCATCAGTTTTTCGACTTCTTCAGGTTTATCGTGAACACCAAACCGGTCAACGATGGTGCGGGTGGCTTCATTCATCCCACGTATTTCAACCCCGGCGCCCTCTCTACGGAACTTAATGACCACCTTATCCAGGGCGCTGACGGACGTGATGTCCCAGAAATGGGCATGTGAAACGTCTATCACCACATTCTCAATCGCTTCACGGAAATCAAAGTGGCTCGTAAAGCGGTCTGCTGATGCAAAGAATACCTGGCCGGTGACGGTATACGTCCGGCTCGTCCCCTCCAGAACTGAGGTTACACGCATGAACCGGGATACTTTAGTGGCAAAATTGAGCGAAGCAATCAGTACACCGGTCAGCACACCGAAGGCCAGATTATGTGTTGCCACCACAACCGCGACGGTGGCAAGCATGACCACGCTGGTTGAAAGGGGGTGTGTCCGCAGGTTGGCAATGGAGCGCCAGGAGAATGTCCCGATGGAAACCATAATCATCACCGCGACCAGCGCTGCCATCGGAATTTGGGAGACCCAGTTGCGCAGGAACACAATCAGGCAAAGCAGCACCACGCCCGCCGTGAGGGTTGAAAGTCGTCCGCGTCCACCGGATTTTACGTTGATAACAGATTGCCCAATCATCGCGCAGCCTGCCATTCCTCCGATAAAGGATGTGCAGATGTTCGCGATGCCCTGAGCTTTGCACTCCCTGTTTTTGTCGCTTGGCGTGTCGGTCATGTCATCCACGATAGTGGCGGTCATCATCGACTCAAGCAGGCCAACCACCGCAAGCCCCGCAGAATATGGCAGGATGATGAGCAGCGTCTGAAGATTTAAAGGCACGTCCGGGAGCAGGAAGACCGGCAGACTGTCGGGAAGTTTCCCCATATCCCCGACGGTTCGCACATCCAGATGCAGCCACATGGCAATCCCAGTCAGCACCACGATGCACACAAGCGGTGAAGGAATGGTTTTGTTGATATAAGGGAAGAGATAGATGATCCCCAGCCCTGCCGCAGTCATGGCATAAACATGCCATGTCACATTGGTCAGCTCAGGCAACTGGGCCATAAAAATCAGTATTGCCAGTGCATTAACAAACCCCGTGACCACTGAGCGTGAAACAAAACGCATCAGCCCGCCAAGCTTCAGATATCCGGCTATCAGCTGGAATACCCCGGTCAGTATGGAGGCAGCCAGTAAATACTGTAAGCCATGATCTTTCACCAGCGTCACCATCAGGAGAGCCATTGCACCGGTGGAGGACGAAATCATCGCCGGACGTCCGCCAAAGAAGGCCATAACGAGAGGAATACAGAACGCCGAGTAGAGGCCCACCTGGGGATCAACACCGGCGATAATGGAAAAGGCGATCGCTTCTGGAATGAGTGCGAGCGCGACAACAATACCGGCCAGAACGTCACCACGGACGTTACCCAGCCAGTCCTTACGCGTCGAGGACAGCAACATAGTAATTTCTCAGTTTTTAGATACAGTCAGCCCTGGAGGGCTACATTTTTACGTACGGTAAAGCACATCCGCAGACGGGATGTTATTGAGTGCGTGCTGAGGCTTGCTCAGTACGACAGAGGAAGGAAAAACTCAGGGTGGCGTAGGCTTTGTTGAATAAATCAGATTTCGGGTAAGTCTCCCCCGTAGCGGGTTGTGTTTTCAGGCAATACGCACGCTTT
>NZ_JAWUEI010000083.1:0-3968 GCF_036663495.1 Enterobacter sp. 342 | reverse complement strand
GTAAGCAGAGTTTTTGAAATGTAAGGCCTTTGAATAAGACAAAAGGCTGCCTCATCGCTAACTTTGCAACAGTGCCACCCTGCGCAGGGGATTGCTGCATCGTCCAGTTGAGCACTTGAGTGGCTAACTGGTCACTGGCCAGGCCAAAGGCCTGAACCACCTCGTTCATCTCGTTACCTTTTATCGGTTGGCGAATGTCAAACTGGCGAGTCGCAATAATCCTACGATCTGAAATTCTTACCAGCCGAGCATCAAAACGGATCAGCACTTCGCTGCTACCAACATGGTATACCCCTTGGAACGCGGACAGATCACCACTCAACTCCACATCAGCCTGCAAGCTATCATCGTCGCTACTGACTGCACGGATTCGCCCATCGCTACGGAACGCCTGAATAAGACGATTGCGCACCAAAATCGGCGCCGAATCACTCCAACGGGAGTTTTTATAAACCGCAATCTCCTGGCCCTGAGGCTGCACCGCTATGCGTGAGCTATTAAGAAACTGGTTCGTCGCCGGTTGTGAAACCCGTAATGACCAGTTTACTGTCTGCGCGTGTGGCACACTGACTGCAGGTGGCACCGGCAGAAGATAAACTTGTGATACAGGGGCCGAAGGTAAAATGGTGCAGGCAGAGAGCAGTATCGCCCCCCCGGATATCATCAATAGCCACACGCGGCGGCCTGCATAGCGCATCACATTAAAAGAGAGCATTAAGGCGTAAACTCCTGTGTTCTTTCACGGCCGCGCAACAAGGCCGCTGGGTTTTCTTCCAAACGAGAAACGGCGGCACGTAATGTCGCTAATGTTCTGCGCAGCTCATCTACTGCCGGCCCCAGCTCATTCATCCCTTGCATCCCGTTATTGAGTGAGGTTTTATTTTCACTCACCAATTTATTGAGGATGGTACTGGTATTTTGCAACGATGCCATGGTTTTGGCGGCATCACTGACCAGTTGTTTCCCCTGCCCATCCATTAAGCCGTTAGCATTACGCAGCAGGCGATTGGTTTGAGTCAGTGTCTCATTAGCCTGTTTACTGGCCTGCGCCAACTGCTGCAACAGGGTACGGAGATCACCACGTTGATCAGCCACAGTTTGGGTGACCAGCGCGAGATTATCCAGTGTCGTTACTAGGCGCTGCTGGTTATCCGGTGCCAGCAACTGGTTCAAACGCACCAACACTTCATTCGCATTGGTCATGAAATTCTCACCGTTAGCCAGTAACTGGCTCATCGGCGAAGGGGTAGCAATAATGATAGGAACCTCGTCATCTTTGCCCTCCAGCAACGGGCTGGTCTGGCTGCCACTGCTGAATTGAATATTTGAGGTGCCGGTAATACCCGCGACGGTGAGACGAGCTTGGGTATCTTCGCGTATCGGAGTAGATGCAGAAACGCGAATACGTGCCCAAACCTTATTCGGATTGTCTCGGTCCAGGCGTAATTGCGTCACCTCACCGACTCGAATCCCGCTGTACTGAACGGTGCTACCCTGTGACAGGCCACTCACAGGCTCATTGAAAACGATATCGTACAATCTGAACTGGCGATCAGAACCGGAATTTGTCAGCCATAGGCAAAACAGCAGCGCGGCACTCACCACAATAAGAGTGAACAAACCAATAACGACATGATGAGCACGGGTTTCCATATTACAACCTCTCTCCACTGTTAATTGCCGCTGCCTGATAAGCAGCCCGGCCACGTGGGCCATGAAAATACGCCTGAATCCAGCCATCATCAGTCGCTGCAACTTTATCCAGAGTATCAACCACCAGCACTTTTTTCTGCGAAAGCACCGCCACACGATCACACAGTGTATACAGCGTATCCAGATCGTGGGTCACCAAGAATACCGTTAGATTGAGGGCATCCCGCAGGGTGCGGATCAAACTGTCAAACGCCGCCGCACCAATGGGATCAAGACCCGCAGTCGGTTCATCAAGAAACAGAATATCCGGGTCCAGTGCTAAGGCACGGGCTAGCGCAACACGCTTGACCATACCACCCGACAGAGATGCTGGATACTTACTGCCAGTGCCCGGCGGTAGCCCAGCCAGTGCCAGTTTAACCTGAGCCAATCGCTCAGCCTCAGACCGGGGTAATCCGGCGTTTTCTATTAATGGTAATGCCACGTTCTCGGTCACGGTTAGAGAACTGAACAGTGCGCCTCGTTGAAATAATACGCCGAATCGGCGCTCGACCATGGCGCGGGATTGACCTGACAGTGCCATTAAATCCTTGCCAAAAACATGAATTTTCCCGTCAGTCGGACGACGTAACCCAACAATACTGCGTAACAGAACAGATTTACCGGTACCCGAGCCACCAACCACGCCAAGAACTTCGCCGCGCTTAACATCAAGATTCAACCCTTGATGCACGCACTGTACGCCAAAGCAGTTAACCAGATCGCGAATTTGAATGATTGCATCTTGCGTCATTTGGCTCACCACCCCATTTCCATGAAAAATAGCGCTGCCACGGCATCAAGCAAAATCACCACAAAGATCGAATGCACCACACTGGTGGTGGTATGAACCCCGACTGATTCAGCACTACCGGTTACTTTGAACCCCTCCAGACAGCCAATAATAGCAATCAGGAAAGCAAAAATAGGGGCTTTACTTATTCCCACCAGAAAATGCTGCAACCCATTACTGTTTTGCATAATCGACAAAAACATAGTGGGAGAGATATCCAGTGTTAAGGCACACACCACCATGCCACCGAAAATACCGCAAACCATGCCAATAAAGGTTAGCATCGGCAGAGAGATCAATAGTGCCAAGACGCGCGGTAGCACCAACAGTTCGACCGGATTCAAGCCCAGTGTTTGGATAGCATCAATCTCTTCATTGGCTTTCATCAAGCCAATTTCAGCGGTAAAAGCACTGGCTGTTCGCCCTGCCATCAGGATCGCGGTAAGCAGTACCGCAAATTCACGTAGAAAAGAAAATACCACCAAATCGACGGTAAAAATGCCCGCGCCGAAAGTAGTGAGTACGGTTGCACCGAGAAAGGCGATAACTGCCCCCACCAAAAAGGTGAGCAACATAATGATCGGCACAGCATTGAGGCCAATCTGTTGAATATTGGCAATTAATGAGGTAATGCGCCAGCGGGAGGGGCGAAAAAGTGTTCCCAGCAAGGTTTCCAGCGCCAGACCAATAAAGCCCAATAGTGACTTAATATCTTGCCATAAGTTATCTACCGAACGGCCGGTATTAGCCAGCATCTCAAGCCAAAACCGTGTGGGTTTTTCAGACAACTCAGGGGTTAAGTCAGGCAATACATGGCTTACCGTTTCAAGTAATATCCTCCGCTCTTCTGGCAATTTAGGCGCAAGTTCGCGTAAATTTGCTACACGGTCCTCACCCAGAAGCAGAGCTAACAACGTTGCACCGGCGGTATCTAACGCCCCCAGTTGGTTGAGATCAAATACCCCCCCACTGGGCATATTAGCGCGCAATTGCGCAACGCGCGGCTCCAAAACGCAGTAATGCGCCAACACCCAGTCCCCCCGGATATAAACTCTGGGGGGCTGAGCCGCGCTATCGAGATCAAGTTGTGCGGGGGACGTTTGCTCAGTCATTGCTCAGACCTTACCTATTTCAAACTCTAATGTTTCAAACCCTAAATAGGTATATCACACAGTTAAGTAAGAGTAATGACTGTTTAATTAATGAAGTGTTAACCACACCCTAATCAGTGAGGTGTGGCACGCTGTTTGCCCAATTGCCGTATTTTCCTCTCTGGCAGGGTAAACCAAACGACTACCGCCAGCAGAATTAACAGTACGCTGGCAGTACCTAATACCAGACTATGTGAGGCAGAAAAGGCCAGTTTGGCGCTGCTCAGTAGATGCTCGTCCCCACCAAGGCTATTGACGGCACTGTTGCAAATAGTCGGTGGTGATAAACTTATCATCCCCTTTTGCTGATGGAGCTGCACATGAACCCATTC
>NZ_JAWUEI010000082.1:0-4014 GCF_036663495.1 Enterobacter sp. 342 | reverse complement strand
GCTGATAGAAACAGAAGCCACTGGAGCACCTCAAAAACACCATCATACACTAAATCAGTAAGTTGGCAGCATCACCTCATGTTTCATGTATATAAAAATGAATAAACTAACAGGCAAACGTTCATCGTTCTGTCTAATGATGGTTGTGTTAACCACCATGGGCACACTAACCGGATGTTCGCCAGCACCTTCTGTTGTCTTTTTTGGTGCATCCTTCCCTGACTGGCTTTTATGTTCAGCTATGGGGGGCATAGGGATGACCTTGTTACATATCCTTTCGGGAAGATTACGCAAAACGGGCTGGTTAGCTCCTGCGGTCGTCGTGTATCCCTGTATTACAGGATTAATTTCGATGCTGTCTTGGTTGATTTTCTTTCCGCATTAAGGTGTAAAGATGGCTTTAAAAACTAAAATTTATGCGATCTGCTTATTACTGCTCACTCTGGCCGTTCTGGTGTTAGTTCTGCTCCGAATTGATGCCGCTCCACGTACTGATGACGCTTATGTTTATGCCGATACTATCAGCGTGGTGCCTGAGGTGAGTGGCCGAATTATCGAATTGCCTGTTAAAGATAACCAGCTCGTAAAAAGAGGGGAGCTTTTGTACCGCATAGATCCCCGCTCTTTCCAGAATATCTTGGACGCCAGCCAGGCCCGGCTTATTACCCTTAATGAACAGATTAAATTATCTGAACGCTCCGTCAGCGCCCAACAGTATAATGCTGAGGCTGTAGCAGCGCAGATAGCCAGCGCACGTAGCCAGTACCAGCAGGCTCAGGAAACGTATAACCGAAAGCTTGCCTTGTCCGAAAAAAATTATGTTTCTAAAGAAGAGTTGGATCTGGCAAGAACGTTCAGAAACACCGCTGAGGCTAACTATAATTCGGCGAAATTACAGGCCAGGCAGGCCAGTGCCGCGGTGAGTGGTGTGGATGCGCTGGTGGCCCAGCGCAATGAAGTACAGGCTCAGATTTCGGAGGCTAAGCTAAATCTTGAATACAGCGAAGTTCGTGCGCCTTTTGATGGAAGGATCACGTCACTGAAGACTAGCGCGGGTCAGTATGCATCACCTTCGCAATCGGTCATGACGTTGATTGATACAAGGCAGTGGTATGTCATCGCTAATTTTCGGGAAACTGACCTGCAGGGTGTGACAGAAGGAACAACTGCAACGGTATTTATCATGGCTGATACCAACAAATCATTTTCAGGCACCGTGGATTCAGTCAGTTATGGTGTTGCGCCGGGTGACAGTGCCAGCGTAGGTGGGCTGCAGTTTGTCGAAAAAACCATTAACTGGGTCCACGTTTCACAGCGTTTCCCGGTCAAAATCAAAATGTCTGGTTATGACCGGAGACTCTTCCGTATTGGGGCATCTGCAGTGGTAACCCTTCATCGCGGCAACAAATATGAACGGGAGTAGAAATGGATACTCCTTCTCCTGCTATTCGTGATATCTGGATTGCCATGCGTCCGTATCCTGGGCGCATTAACCACGTATTCCGTGCTCTGATTGCCAGTACGATAGTGGTGATTGTGTCTCAAAGTCTTCAGGTTCCCTGGCTGGCTCTATCGCTTATCACCGTATTTTTTGTTACCCAGACTAACGTCGTGGTCACCAGACTGACTGGCATGTTATTCATCGTTGGTTCAACTTTATCTATTTTGCTGTCTCTACTCGTCCTTAAAGTAACATGGAATACTCCTTTTCTGAGAATCTTAATTTCCTGCGCCGTATTCTTTATCAGTGTGTTTATGATGAGAACGACGAAAATTGGCGTTGTGTTCTTCATTGTAGCTATTGTTTCTATATACACACAAAGTCTTGTTAATATTGCACCTGATGCAGAATTTCTGGTAAGAACTATCCTTTGGGTATGGGTAGCCGTTAATTATTCTATTGTCGTGACGCTGATTATTAACTCCCTCCTGATACCGGTGGAACCTGAAAATCAGCTGAAGCGGGCAACCGAAAAACAACTAGATGATGTCATCGTTCTTCTTTCACCAAGTTCAGTATTATTGCGAAAGAAAAATTCATTAAGCCAGGCCGGACGCACAATGCAAACGCTGTACAGGCTTTTACGATACAAAACAATGCGGGATAAAGATGCTGAAGAAACAACGCTCCATTATCTTGACGTCATATCCTTAATATCCGAATTATTGACAGCATCTTTCCATCTGCCAGAACAACTGGATGGAGACGACGTATTACTGGATACACAAATCCTCCGAGGAGCGCTTAAACACCTAAAAGTAACGATAGCTGATAGCAAATCTGGCTGGGACATGGAACCGATTGAGTTACATTCATCAGAACCCGCATTGCACTTAATGGCAGGGATCATCAGTGCGTATAATAAGAATACGGCTGCCGGAGGCAATACCAGGACGTCATCACTTCCCGCACTGTTGCCACAGACAGGCTTTCTGGTAAAGGATGCTTTCAGCAATCCACAGTATGTCTTTTTTTCGCTTAAAACATTACTGAGTGCTGCAATCTGTTATTTATTCTATACAGCGACAGACTGGTCCGGAATTCACACCATCATGCTCAGTTGTCTTATTGTTTCCCAGCCAGGCCTGGGAAACACGCAAAGAAAAATTATCCTGCGTCTGATCGGTGCGGCCATAGGCAGTGTGTTTGCACTGGTCGCCATTGTGTATCTTACCCCACGAGTTGATTCTATCTTCGGCCTGCTATGTATTGTGCTACCGGTACTCGCATTGTCTTCGTGGATATCAGTAGGGGCGGAGAATGTAAGTTATGCCGGAATACAAATCATGTTCACTTTCGCTATGGCTACGCTTGAAACTTTTGGGCCAGTAACAGAGTTAACAGAAGTTAGGGACAGGATCGTTGGCATAATACTGGGGATCATTGTTGCCGGTCTGATCCATACACTGATTAGACCCGAGCGAGAGGGTGGTATTATACTCCAGAAAATTAGCATATTATTTAATGAAGCTTCTGGTTGGCTTTACAGTGCAACCCGGCATCACGAAGCCCGTCAGAAAGTCGTCATGGGCCTTGCTGAGTGTGAGGATATAGCTGCAAGAGTGGCTATCGAACCAAACTGGTTCAACTCTGAAGGGACTCATGATCAGATTCATCACCGAATACACTCCGTTCTGAACGCCATTAAAAATGTTATGTATCATATAGACCGTCTTTCCTTTGAAAAGGAACAACTGGAAAAAGAAGACGTAGCCAATGAATTTATCATGGCGCTACAGGAAAATATGGACAGAATTTCCAGCATATTGAATGGTCATGAATTAAAAGATGATCATATTTATTACCCCACACCTGACAGTAGGTTACCTGACTCATTCAGGGAGGCTGCCAGGGGATTAGAGGAAAGTCAGCGCCATTTTTTCAGTATCATGTCATTTTCTTAATATGAGCTTAAACCCTTAACAGAACCGCACCGGGTTCCATTTAAAAAAACAGACTTGGGGTAATGCTATATTGCCAGGCAACGAGTGAGACGGTGTAGCCGGACTGCATGGAGAGGGCAACAAAACGGGCTTTTTCTTAGGAAGAATAACGGCGACATTTTTGCCCGACAGTGATCACTTCGATTCTTTGCACAGGACACTGAAGTGGTTTACTGAATTTGGCCATCTGAACAGAGGTGATATGCTCACCTCAGAACAACACAGGTGCTCCAATGAAAAGAAGAAATTTCAGTCCTGAATTCAAACGCGAATCAGCCCAACTGGTTGTCGACCAAATTACACCGTCTCTGACGCTGCCAGGGCGATGGATGTTGGTCTTTCCACCATGACGAAGTGGGTCAAACAACTGCGTGATGAGCGTCAGGGCAAAACGCTAAAAGCCTCCCCGATAACGCCGGAACAAATCGAAATACGTGAGCTGAAGAAAAAGCTACAACGCATTGAAATGGAAAACGACATATTAAAAAAGGCTACTGTAGATTCAATCTGTCAATGCAACACCCCTTTCAATTATCTCTTTCGGTGTTTTGAACTTCAGTGTCTTTCTCG
>NZ_JAWUEI010000081.1:0-4324 GCF_036663495.1 Enterobacter sp. 342 | reverse complement strand
TAAGCAGAGTTTTTGAAATGTAAGGCCTTTGAATAAGACAAAAGGCTGCCTCATCGCTAACTTTGCAACAGTGCCAAAGAAAGTCCTGGCGCTTGCCCAGTCCAGACAAATTGATGCAATCCTGGTCACTGAGCTTTCCCGGTGGGGGCGCTCGACGCTCGATCTGCTCAATACGCTACGTGAACTGGAGAACTGGAAGGTTTCCGTGATAGCCATGAATGGAATGGCGTTCGATCTTTCGTCGCCGTATGGACGAATGCTGGCGACGCTTCTTTCCGGCATTGCGGAGTTTGAGCGGGATCTCATCAGCGAGCGGGTCAAGTCAGGCCTTGCTGTTGCGAAGGCACGTGGTAAGAGGCTTGGTCGTCAGGCCGGAGTGCGACCAAAATCAGACCGACTTTTGCCTAAGGTGGTTGCGATGAGGGCCGAGGGACGCAGCTATCGCTGGATCGCACGCGAGCTCGGTATCAGCAAGAATACCGTCGCTGACATCGTGCAACGACACAGAGCTAACGCTTAGGGTGTCATTTCGCCCTCAGCCGGAACCGACCCCTTCAAGCGTCATGAGTGGGATTTCACTGAACCAAAATATGTGGATTTCCCGTCACGCGGTATTTTCCATGTGCAGGTCGGCGGCGGTGCCACCACTGGCGTGGTGAGCGCGGTCAATAACAACAGCAGCAGCTGGATGCGCGCGAAGCTGGCGGCCTATCGTAATAACCCGGTTAAACTCAAAGATTGATCGATTAAGATCGTGTTCTTTGTCTGAAACGGAAAAGCCGACGCGTTATGCGTCGGCTTTTGTTTTTTGGTTTTCCACGGTGGCGGCGCGCTGCGTCTGTCCGGGCTACCGATTATGCGGCTGTCTGGTAGCCCGGACAGGTGCGCAGCACCGCCTCCGGGAATGACTCAGGCCGTGCGCCACTTGCGCGTCAGCGGCTTCTCAATTTCCACAATCAGGAACATCACAAAACCGATAATAAAGGTGATCACCCAGTAGCGGAACGGCAGCGCTTCGGTACCGAACAGCATCTGCATAAACGGCGCGTAGATAATCAGCAGTTGCAGCACCAGCAACACGCCGCTGACAATCCAGATACCCCGGTTCGCCAGCAGCCCTTTGCTCAGTGAGAAACCATCCGCCACCCGGCAGTTGAGCATATAAAACCACTGTGCGGTGACCAGCGTCTGCAACAGTACGGTGCGGATAAACTCAGGTGAGTAGCCTCGCGGCTGTAGCCAGGCCTCCAGCACAAAGGCGCTCACGGCGATCATCGAACCGACAAAAATTACCCGCCAGATGGCAAAGCCGTCCATCGCATGCAGCTTAGGATCGCGCGGCGGACGGCGCATGATGTTCTTTTCACCGGCTTCGAACGCCAGACCAAACGACAGCGTGGCCGAAATCGCCATGTTCATCCACAAAATCAACACCGGCGTCAGCGGAATCAAATTCCCCGCCAGCAGCGCGATAATGATTAACAACCCCTGCGCCAGGTTGGTTGGCATAATGAACAAGATCGTTTTCTTCAGGTTATCGTAAACCCGCCGCCCTTCCCTGACTGCACTGGCGATGGTGGCGAAGTTATCATCGGTCAGCACCATATCAGCGGCCTCTTTGGTCACTTCGGTGCCCTTGATGCCCATCGCGATACCAACATCGGCCTGCTTCAGCGCCGGGGCGTCGTTCACCCCATCACCGGTCATCCCGACCACCTCTTTCCTGCTTTGCAGCGCCTGAACCAGACGGAACTTATCTTCCGGACTGGTACGGGCAAAAATATCGAATTTCTGCGCCGCTTCACTCAGTTGGGTATCGTCCATCACCTCCAGCTCGCGCCCGGTAATGGCGTTCCCGGCGTTGCCGATCCCCAGCATCTTGCCGATACTCATCGCCGTTTGCGGGTGGTCCCCGGTGATCATCTTCACGCGGATCCCCGCCTGCAGGCAGTCGCCGATAGCGGTAATGGCCTCTGGTCGCGGCGGGTCCATCATCCCGGCGATCCCTAACAGAATGACGCCATGCTGCAAATCCTGATGGGTGAGTTCGGTTTGCCCGTCAGCCGCCGGTTTCCACGCTGCCGCCACCATGCGCAGCCCTTCCCGCGCGTACTCTTCAATTTTCGCTTCCCAATACGGCTGGTCCAGCGGCTCCAGCCCATGGTCGGTTTGCTGATGCTGACACAGGCGGAACAGCACATCTGGCGCACCGGTAATTAAAATCGTCTCCTCATTGCCGATGCGGTACAGCGTTGACATATATTTGTATTGCGAATCAAAGGGGATCTTACTGCGCAGTTCGGTGCTCGCCGGCGAAAGCGTCACTTTCGCCGCCAGCACCTTCAGCGCCCCTTCCGTAGGGCCGCCAGTGATTTTCCACAACCCGCTTTCATCTTTGATTAGCTGGCTGTCGTTACACAGGTCGATGGTGCGCAGATAGCGCTCCAGCAGCGTGCCCGGCGCGACGGTTATCGGGTCCGGCTCATCGATCGGGTGAATATTCCCCACCGGCTCGTAGCTGTCCCCTTCCACCCGATAGACTTTATCGGCGGTGATAACGGCCTTAACCGTCATCTCGTTCATGGTCAGCGTCCCGGTTTTATCCGAGCAAATAACCGTCATCGCCCCTAGCGTTTCGACCGTCGGCAGCTTGCGGATAATCGCCTTCTGCCGGGCCATGGTTTGCACGCCAAGCGAGAGGATAATCGAGATAATCGCCGGCAGCCCTTCCGGTACCGACGCCACCGCCAGGCTAATCAGCGACAGCATCAGTTCAGAAACCGGCATATCGCGGAACAGCAGGCTAAAGACGAATAGCGCAGCCATCATCACCAGAATGATGATAAAGATGGCTTTGCCGAGCTTATCCATCTGCACCAACAGCGGAGTACGGTGTTTCTCGATATCCGCCATCATCTGGTTAATGTGGCCCAGCTCGGTATCGCCACCGGTTGCCACCACCAGGCCTTTGCCACCGCCGGAGCTTACCGTGGTGCCTGAGAACAACAGGTTCGTCCGGTCACCCAACGGCAGTTCGCCGCTAAGCGCTTCGGTACTTTTCTCCACCACCGTTGATTCACCGGTCAGAATCGCCTCTTCCACCCGTAGGTTATGCGCTTCGATAACCCGCAGGTCTGCTGGAATGCGGTCGCCGGCGCGGATCACCACGATATCGCCGGGAACCAGCGCCGTGGTCGGAATGGTTTCATGATTCCCCTGACGAACCACCACCGCTTCGCTGGAGAGCATATTGCGAATGCTCTGGAGCGATTTTTCGGCGTTACTCTCCTGAATATGACCAATCAGGGCGTTGATCACCGCCACGCCGAGGATCACCAGAGTATCGACCCAGTGGCCCATCACCGCCGTCAATAGCGCCGCCGCCAGCAAGACGTAAATCAGCACATCATTAAAATGCGCCAGAAAACGCAGCCATGCCGGTTTACCCGCTTTTTGCGGTAGCGCATTTTCACCGTACTGCTGTAAGCGCGCCGTCGCTTCAGCGCTGCTGATGCCATCGGGAGTGCTGTTGGTGCTGGTCAGGGTTTCATCCACGGAGAGCTGATAAAACGGGCCGCCCGGTTTTTCTGTATTCATAGTTATCTCCTCACTCCTGTAACGGAAATCAGGACAGCCTCAGGCTGCCCTTAGCGCACCACAAAAACCGGCACATGGGCATAACGCACGATACTTGCCGCCTCTGAACCCAACAGATGGGTTTGAATATTGGGATTGCGTGAGCCAATGATCACCACATCCGCCTTCAGTTCATCTGCCAGTTTCGTCACTTCATCGCGGACGTTGCCGCTGCGAATATGAATCTGGACATCGCTTTCCTTCAGAGAGAGTTTATTGATGAGTTCAGCGAGTTTTTCTTTTGAATTATTAACCAGATAGTCTTCCATTTTTCGCGCATCGGAAATAAATCCGCGCGTCAGTGCAGGAGAAAATGTCGGGATGACGTTGAGTAAATGAATCTGCCCGGAGGAGCTTTGCGCGAGGAATTGAGCATGGGACAAAGCCTTGTCCGCAAGGCCGGTTTCAAACACATCAACCGGGACGAGGATATTTTTATACATAGAGACAATCCTTTTATTACCTATAAAAAAAGGTGGTGAAAACAGCGCAGACAGGGCCGACGCATGATCATTCTTTGCGCTAGTTGATCAAGTATCGATCAGTTGAGCGGCGCCAAGTACGATTTTAATTGTACCTTGCGTTGCCAAGCTGTAAATAGTCGAGATCTTCGCGAATTCAACTTCGAAGTGCGACACTCGCCTATGCCGCCTGACGGTACTCTTCGAATACCTTGACAGGCTGCCTG
>NZ_JAWUEI010000080.1:0-4327 GCF_036663495.1 Enterobacter sp. 342 | reverse complement strand
GTAAGCAGAGTTTTTGAAATGTAAGGCCTTTGAATAAGACAAAAGGCTGCCTCATCGCTAACTTTGCAACAGTGCCCATGGAAGCACCTTCATCTTGAACTGGATTGGACACGCTCGCGCACAAAGCGCGCTGTGACTCGGCGGACGGAGAAGCTCGCGAAGTGCGTTACTCATAGCCACTTGGCCTTCTTGAAGCGCATGAATAGGAGAAGGCAGAACACCGCTATCACTCCGAGCACGACGAAGTAGCCATATGGCGTGTCCAGTTCCGGCATGTGCTTGAAGTTCATGCCATATATTCCGGCGATCGCCGTCGGGACCGCCAAGATCGCCGCCCAGGCCGCGAGCTGGCGAGTGACCACACCGATCCTTTGCGCTTCCAGAAGGCTGCTGGCCTCGAAGACCGTGGACAGGACAAGCAGGAGGCCGTCGACCATGGACTGCACGCGGTGGACATGGTCCGCGACGTCGTGGAAATATGGTGTCATTTCGGCGCTGATGCAGGGAAAGTGGCCGCGAACGAGCTTTCGCACCAGCTCGGCCATAGCCCCGAGCGTGCGCTGGAACCGCGTGAGTTCGGACCTTAGTTCGAAGATTCGCGCCACCTCTTCTGGCTCGAGGAAATCGTGCAGCGACCGTCGCTCCATCGCCAGGACGTCGTCCTCGATCATTTCGAAGATGGGCAGATACTGGTCGACCACTCGGTGCAAGATCGCGTGCAGCACATAGTCGACACCCTTGCCGAACTGCGTCGGCGATGCCTCGAGTTGCTCCCGAAGTTTGCCCAGCGCTCCGGCATTGCCGTGCCGCACGGTGATAAGGTGATTGTGACCGGTGAAGATCGCCATCTTGCCGTAGCTGATCCGGTCGCCGACCAGCTCGGCGGTCTGGGCGACGACGTACAACTCATCGTTGTAGACCTCGAGCTTGGGCGGGCACAGCGGGTGCATGGCGTTGTCGATCGCCAAAGGATGGAGGTTATACGTCGTCTGGATCGCGCTGAGTTCGTCTGCGGTGGGCTCGCTAAGCGCGATCCAGCAGAAGCCCGAGCGATTCTCGTTTAGTTCGACGTGCTCATCGAGCCTGATTTCACGGACTCGCTTACCTTCGTTGTAATAATATGCGGCGATAATGGTCATGCAGGGGTCGTCTCAGAAAACGGAAAATAAAGCACGCTAAGCGTGCGTGGAGGCTGGCACCCAGCGGTACAGCGTCGGAATGGACACGCCGAGGTTCTTGGCCACGTCCTTGGGCGGCACCCCGCTGGCCAGCAGCTTCTTGGCCGACTCGATCTTGCTGTCGGTCATCTTCGGCTTGCGGCCGCCTTTGCGGCCGAGCTGCTTGGCGACTTCCAGCCCGGCGCGGGTGCGCTCGACGGTCAGCTCGCGCTCCATTTCGGCAAGGCTCGCCATGACGTGGAAGAAGAACCGCCCGGATGGTGTGCCGGTGTCGATGGAGTCGGTGAGGCTCCTGAACTGGACACCGTGCTTGTGCAGATCGCCGACCAGATCGACCAGTTGCTTGACCGACCGGCCCAGCCGGTCGAGCTTCCAGACGACCAAAGTATCGCCTTCGCGCAGCATTTCGAGCGTCTTGGCCAAGCCAGGCCGGTCTGCCCGCGTGCCACTCACCTTGTCCTCGAAGACCTTTTTACATCCGGCCTTGCTCAAGGCTTCGCGTTGCAGCTCCAGGTTCTGATCCTGCGTCGAGACGCGCGCATAGCCAATCAACATGGCTTGTCTCGCGCCCGGTCGATGCGTTCCTGCATCGCCTGCATCACTTCTTCGTGGGTGTACGATCTGGCGTTGGCGTCGGTGGCTTGCCGCAGGGCTTCCTCAACCTCGCGCGTCATCCGCTCGTAATCCTCCGGCCACAGCGCTTGCTCCATGCGCAGCGACGCCTGACCCAGCAGGTGCAGCAGGCTGAACAGCCGCATGTCGTTGGTGGCGACGATGCGCTCCCGAATCTGCTCCTGAATAGCTTCGCTAGCCCGATGCGCTTGTGGTGTGGCAGTCCCCTCGTAGTCAGCGGGGAATTCCGCTTCCTCGGCAATCCTTGCCCAGGCGCTGGCCAGCGCCTCGATGGTTGACGTGCTCATTTCCGCCGCTCCTGTGCTCTTTGGCGAATCAACCGGCCAAGGGGCCTCGACGCGAAAACCAGCAGCATCACGCCTATCGGATACCAGGTCGAGAAGACCACCAAGGCATCGAAGGCTGGCCGTCCGGTGTTGGTAGGCAGTACGGCGGTCACAGCCATCAACCCGCCGACCGTCCAGATGATGCGCCACACGTAGGGCATCACGCGGGGCACGTAGCCGTCATCGAAAGCGGTCTGGTAGTAGCGGCGCAGGCCGCGCTCGGCAAGCGCCTGGCGCTGCCGCTCCGACAGCGCATCCGTCCGGCCATACCAGCGCCGGAATGGTGGACAGCGCAGCAGCAAAGGGGTGAAGAGGATCATCACCGCCACGATCGCGACACCCCACGCCATGACGGCGCCGGCATCGGGCCGCTTGGCGTTCTCGATCACGGGCGCGAAGACGCCCGGAGCACCGATCATCCAGAACAGCGCAATGTGCTGATGGAAGGAGAGCTTCATTTGCTCATCCACTTGCGCAGCAGGCGCTTTTTCAGGGAGGCGCGTTCTTGCGGGTTGCGTCCCTTGTGATTGGCGATGCGATCCGCCGTGGCGGCCTGGCGCTTGACGGGCCAGTAGGAGCGGCCATCCTTGCCCATCGACCAGACGCTGCTGGCCTGGTTTTCCAGCAGGGGCAGATGGGCGCTCAGGGCTTCGGGCGACGCGCTGGTCAGCGCCGTGCGCTCACGGGTGCGCCAGCGCTGATGCCAGAGCTTCTTGTCCTCGCGCTCGCTGCCGCAGGTCGTGTGCCCGACGATGGGTGTTTTGCGGCGGCTGCGGCTCATAACGTAGTGGTCTCCAAGAACATTCAGGACTGATCCCAGGCGTCGATGGTCAAGACCTGATCGGCAGGACAGGCGGCTACGCGGTCGGGAACTGGATGGTGTTCAGTCTCATGCCGACCCCATTCGATTGATCGCGTCGCTTGCGGCACGCTGCGACGCAAGGAGGTTTGCGACCTGGTTTAGCAGCCGTGTCCGCTGCATGTCTGTTACCTATCTCCCCGACCGCTCATTGGACCAACTCCAGAGATTGGGCTCTATCGCTCAGCCAATACGAAACCGGCATTGGCTGATGCCACAACCGAGACTAACACAAATGGCTCGGTACCTGTATTTCGCGCCCCGTGCACTTGGCCCGGTCTTGCCACGGCTATCTCACCTTCCCTGAGGGCACGAACAATCCCATTGCCCTGAAAGTAATCAGCCATTCCCGACAAAACAGTCCACGTGTCTTGGCCGTGAGGATGAATGTGAGCCGCAATTTCCTGCCCGGGATGGACATGCCAAACCACGATAATTGAGTCTCGGGTTTCAAGCACAACGGAACGAATAGGCTCGCCTTCGGACGGCTGAACATACTCGGCTACAGAAAATATTCTCGATTCAACAGTCATCGGAGATCCCTCTTTCACAGTTGTCGTTACGGTCTTCATCGTCGGCATCCTGACGCACGGCGGGCAATTGCTGGAGCAACGCCGGCAGCCATTCCTGTACCGTCTCCCACACCACATCGAGGTTGATGTCGAAATAGCCGTGAGCCATGCGATTACGCATATTGCGCATGCTGCGCCACGGCACGTCGGCATGCGCCTGGGTGAACTCGACGTAGCCATCCATCACCTTTGTGGCCGCCTCGCCGATGACGATCAGGCTCATGATGACGGCCTGCTGGGTGCGCTTGTCGGCCAAGAAGTCGTCCTTGGCCATCCCTTCCACGAAGCTGCGCGCATCGGTTGCGGCCTGCTGAATGTGGTCGAGGTAATCGGGCAGGCGGTTCTCGCTCATATCGGTTGCGCCTCCGCGAGCACCTTGGCCCGGAACTTCGGCGGCAGGTCGCCGGGAGTCAGCAGATCGACGTCAACGCCGAGCAGCGATTTCAGTTCTTCTTCCAAATCGCCCAAGTCCAACAACGTGGCACCGGGCAGCGCATCGACCAACAGGTCGAGGTCGCTGCCATCCCGGTCGGTGCCATGCAGCACCGAGCCGAAGACGCGCGGGTTCGCGGCGCGAAAGCGGCCTACCGCTTCACGCACTGCGCTTCGCTTCATGTCAAGCACAACAGACGGTCGCATGCGCATCCTTTCTTATCGAAACTCGTTGAGATGATATGCAATCAAGGGCACTGTTGCAAATAGTCGGTGGTGATAAACTTATCATCCCCTTTTGCTGATGGAGCTGCACATGAACCCATT
>NZ_JAWUEI010000079.1:0-4363 GCF_036663495.1 Enterobacter sp. 342 | reverse complement strand
CTGGCGGCGCATCTACCGCCCGGCGCAAGCCTGCAAACCGGGTGAGGTCTGCGCGATTCCCCAAGTGCGAGCTACTTGGGGTTGTAAGCCGGAACCGCCGAAATTTCCGTCACGCCAGTTCCACCCCTGCCACAAGGGTATCCAGGTCAATCACCTTGCTGTCACTCTGAAAGGTATAGTGTCCGTTCAGCAAAATGTGTCGCCAAGCTGCCGGCGATATCTGGGTAAGCACCGCGAGCGCCTTGGCGTTACCTGTTGCTTCGCACTTCGTTAGGGAAGGTGCGAACAAGTGGGTCGCACCTTCCCTAAGAGGGCCAGCTGGCCCTGTTTCTATTGCACAAGTCGGTGACATACAACCTTATTGCAGCACCAGGCGACCATTGAGGGGCTGCACAGGCCTGTTGTTGGGGTGGTGCATCACCGCCTTGAAGGCGTCGATCTGGGCCTGGCTCACCTGCACCGGCTCCTTCATCACTAGCCAGCGCACCCCTTCCGAACAGGGCGGGGTGGTCAGCGACCCGCTGAAGCGGTAATAGTCCCGCTTAGCGGGCAGCAGTTGCTCTGCCGAGACCGGTTCCTTGAGCCCGTGGCTCTCCCCCGCCTTGGCTGGCAGCACCTGCCAGGCAAGGCTCAGGGCAGCATTGGCCCGACCCGGTTCGAACATCACCGCCACCACCGCCAGCTCCCCTCTGTCGTTGGCGTGGACCAGATGTCCCTCCAGGGGATAGGATTTGCCCTCGATGAGGTTTTCGCTGGGGGCGTGGAAGTGGAACTGCTTGAGCTCAAAGCGCATGCCATCGAGTTCTAGGGTGCTGCCGGGGGCATAGTTGACCTGTATAGTGTGACCGTTGTTGACCAGGGTCTTGCCACCAGTTTGATAATGGAACTGCAGCGGGGCTAGTTTGGCCTCCACCATGCCCGTGAGGTTGACCGGTGACTGATTGCTGCCCGCACACTGGCCATATTCCGGGGTCAGGCTGGCCCATTTCGCCGGACCGGCTTCACCGCTGTATTCCCAGTGCGTCGTGGCAGCGAAGGCGGTGGGGCTGAGCAGCAGGGCGGCGACCAACAGGGACTTTCTCATAATGCATCCTTATCTTGATTGAAAAGCACGACCATTTCGTGCCTTCACGGCGACGAAAACGGCTCCAGTTATTACATGTAACACACCTGAAGACTCCGGGGCTGCATCGTGATAGCAAATGCCTTTAATTCAGCATGCAGTTAGCTGACCTAAGCCTTCGATGGCACTATATGGGGTCCGCTTGGAAAAAGGAAATTATCCTACGCTAAGCGCATTTTTTGCACAGATGGCTACCGACTGAACGTAACGTGTGAGTCATGATCAGAAATGTGTTAACTCTAGGAATTGACACGACTTACTGTTTGATGGGGAAATCATGTTTAGCTATCTCAAGGCTATGTATCATCAATCAAAAATTCAGGCTGAACTCAAGGCACAGATACATGAAAAAACTACGGTTAATGCTATCTGTCATCACCCTGAATCAATCGAGATCATTGCGGTTTGTTCGACTGATGCGTATTACCGAAAACGTAAGGACGCTGCTTTTCTGACAACCTGTTCTGTGCTCATGCGTACTTTAAAAGATGAATCCGTACCGATGGTACTACGGAAAACAGCATGGCGATTATTGAACGAAAGATACCAACGAATTAAGTTAAATCAGGCTTATAGGATAGAAAATTTCTTGCTTGTTGCCGATTTTGAATATGCTCTCGAAGAACATGATGAACTAGCAGAGTAGTACTAGTGAGGCGATGAATACCGACAGTTAACGTGCATGTGACTTAAACGTCCGAAACCGAACGATTACGTACAGCATGTAGACAACATGTCCGAAAGTAAGCAAAACCATTAACGGACAGCCGGATCATTTCGTACATCCCTTACGGTCAGGGGTTCGCGCTCAATGGAACGAAATCACCCGTTAGCTTAAAACGCTTAACGTAGGATAATTTCCTTTTTCCAAGCGGACCCGAGCTGTTCGTCACGTTCGCTCAGCAATAAAACCCGGGTACCTGGCGCCACGTTGAAGCGACCGATTGGTTCGGGGTCGTAGGCAATATCTCGATCGGCTTCATCGGCGAGGAGAGAAAGATAATCTTCCCGCGTCATTGACTGAGAAAAACGTCCGCACATAGTTACCTCCGGTGGCCAGACAAAAAGTATAGGTGATGAGTCTGATAGCATGAGGTGATAAGGTAAAATGCCGCTCTGCGGTACAGAGGGTCCAGCTGGGGCTGAAGTTAAAAAGGCGCCAGCTGATGTTCATTGGTGAACGGAAAGTGAGTGGCGCCGAAGCCCGGCGTAGCCGGCTACGGTTTGATAGGTTCTGCCAATCGCCCCCCCCGCCCTGATAAGCTATACCCACAAATAACGTTTCAGGAGCTGCTATACGCGGTCGGAGTGGTCACGACAAGGCGTGAGCCGCAGTCGTGGCGTATCTCCGCGTTAGCGGGCCGGTAGGGCCGCTTACGAGCGTGTACCAGACAACTGACCGCAGCTCCACCCACAGCGATGAAGAAGAGTAGTTACAACACCCATCATTAAAAGCGACACTACTCCCGGCCTTCGGCCGGGGGCGGCGGCGCTTTTCAGTGGTGGGGAGGGGCTGTGAGGGTTCAGGCAGGCACTGTTCCTGCTTTTGAGTGAGTATTTTGAATGTTGTAACTATATGTGCCGTGCCGGGGCCCGTCGCGTAGCGATGGGAGCTACTTTAGGCAGTTGCCGAACCGGCGCGGACGTGAGTCCGCTGCAAGGGCGGGCATTTTCAGGAGCCTGTCCACAGGTCAGGCGACGAACAGGTTATATATTTATATGAATGAAATAAAAGATATTTAAAAGAAGTACAGAGCAGGTTTTTAAAGGAAACCACGCACTTTGAAATCAGGTCGGCTGGCGCTCTGTAAGCATAACGGTTGTAACCTTATGGAAAGGTCCCTTGCAGTTATTTGTGGGTAACTGAATCTGGCGACGAGATGTGGCCACTCTGATGCAATTTCTGGCCATTCTGATGGCGGAATGGGGTGAATGTCAGGAAGGACGGCCGTCATTTCGTGCAGAAAACCGTCAACGATGGACTGCAGACGTGCGAAACCCTCCGGCGCCAGCCGGATTTTTCACACAGGAAGGGTTATATGGGGACGGTGGCCAGCCGCGTGTAGTTGTTACCACGCGACATCAGCATGCGCTCTTTCACGCGCCGCTCCAGCTCACGCTGGAGAGCATCCCTGTCGCCGACGAAACGCCCTTTGGCGTAGTCACGCGTCAGCTGCTGTTTCACCAGCGTCACAATGTCCTTACGGGCTCTGTCCGCGTCACGTCGGGCGCGGGCGCGCTTCAGGCCATGCTGTTTACGTTCGGACTGGTAGCTGCGGAACCGTTCGCGCACAAACCGCCAGGCCTTCGCTATCAGCTCGTCCATCTCCAGCGGCTTCAGGTTCTGCTTCTTACGCTGCTGATTCTCCCATTCCACACGGCTGCGCCTCGCGGCCACAACGGCCACGTCAGAGACGTCGAGCGCGGAGAACAGTGCCGGCGTGAAGGTGGTATCGGTCGGGATATTGCAGCCAATCTGCGGGTCATACTCGGTCTGATAGGTAATCAGCCCCAGCTCCGCCATAAACGTCAGCGCCCGCGTGGCGCGGGTGATGGACAGATTACCGCTTTTCGACTCGGTGGCGAGACCGCACTCGATGGCCAGATTGGTGATGGAGCGCTGAACGCGGTTGGCCAGCGGGTCATAGTGGAAACACAGCCCCTGGAGCAGGGCATCGATGGCCCGGCGGCGCAACAGTGGCGGCATCCGGTGACGTTTACCCAGCGAGCGTAAGAACGCCACATGGATGGAAAAGTCAAAACGGGACGTGAAGCCTTCGGCTTTCGCCATCAGCTTACGACAGAACGGCAGTGTCTTTTTGCCTTCACGCGGCGTGAATGCCGGGTTCGGGTTTTTGACCTGACGGTAATGGGAGAACAGGGTCTGGGCGTCAGTCACACCTTCCCGCACTTATGTTGCACGGAAGGAGTAAATGGCACAGAAACGGGTATTGCAGTTTTCTGAGCATAAAACTATACTCCCTGCATAGAGCAACAGCTTCTATACAGTTTAAGTAGGCCCCGTTAATCTTCTCTTAGTCGCCAAACTTGGTGAAGATTATCGGGGTTTTTGCTTTTCTGGTCCCGGGTAGACACCTCATCAGAACCAGTTCCCTGCCACCTTATGGCGTGGCCAACCAAGAATTCACTAAAACGATCAGTAATCTAGGGAAGGTGCGAATAAGCAGGTCATTTCTTCCCAAGCTGACTCGCTGATTAAAATTTCGCGGATCTGGGCCG
>NZ_JAWUEI010000078.1:0-4483 GCF_036663495.1 Enterobacter sp. 342 | reverse complement strand
TCACATAACGATATTGATATTCAGGCTCAGGGCGGGAATATCACCACCTGGTCGACGCAGGACACGCATATATCGAGCGGCAGGAAACTGGTCGTGACGGCACAGGATGAGCTGACGCTGATATGCGGTGGTGGCTATATCAAAATCAAGGACGGAAATGTTGAGATTGGTGGCCCGGGCAAACTGCTCATTAAGAATACCGGTATCAAGAAAGCTGGCTCAGGTAATATGCAGAGTGTGATGAAGTCGTTTGAGCCATCAACGTTTGATGAGAAATTTGTTATTACCCACCCTGTTACAGGTAAACCGCTGGTAAATCAGAGCTATGACATTCATATGCCGGATGGCAATATTTTGTCTGGTGTTACAGATAGCTCAGGTAATTCATCATTAATAATATCAAAAGCGGTTAATGGGCTGAAAATAGTATTGAAAAAATAAATCAAGGAATGGTGAATATATGTTTAATAAACGCAATGATATTCCAGTAAAAGTATTGTTGATATTGTCAATGCTGTTTTTCTTGAGTGGCTGTGCCACGGCGAAAGTGCCTTCTGAGCATGAATCTACAGCAACTGAAAGCGAACAATCAGCATCCCAACCTGTTTATGGCTCTCCTCAGATAATTTACAGAATAGATAAAGAACGCTACTTTACGCTGGAAGATTATACCAGCTGCGAAAATGGAAAGACTTTTTATAACAACAAAGCAAAGGGGATTCATACTCAGATATCTCCTTCTTCGGGATATTTGTTTAAAGGGCGCTTATTCTGGTTATCAACACGTGATGACTATCTGGCCTTTCCGATGACGAGAAATGAAAATAAAGCTGCCTGTATTGGGTCTGATAAAGGATGCTTAAATATAATTTCAGTGACGACTGACGGCGGAAAAAAAATGCGTTCGGTGACTTATGGATCAAATACACAGGATCCTAACGGTGATACAAAAGACTACGACATGCTGGTAACTAATGATGGATTTTATATGATTGAGTTTCCTGATGGTGAAAGAGTTGCGGAAGATGGTTATGTGTTGAAATGGACATTTAGTCCAGCTTCCAAGCTTGCGAATCCCGCCTATCCTGGGGTGACAGGACCCGAATATCAGAAAGGATTACCCATGGATGATATCTCTAAGGTAAAACAGACTCATACACAATGTGATCGGAAGTTAGAACCTGATCAACAATCAGGGAATGTTGCAAAATGAGCACCAACACATCCGAGCCGACAAGAAAAACCGATGTCCATGTCACAGATAACGGAACACCTTATGCTTATTCAATGACATCACATCGAAATATTAAGACCCGAGCAGAAGTTCAACCTCCATTACAGTTACCGGGAATAATAATTTTTGTTCACGGAGTTAACTCTGAAGGAGAATGGTATGATCATGCTGAAAAAGCTCTTTGTGATGGCTTGAACAAACGTCTAGGCCTAACTCACAATCAAGCCTTAAAATTGAAAGAGCATCAATATGCCACCGCACACTGGAATAAAGAACAAACTGAATGGGTAGTTCCTCCTCGAAAAATTACTGAAGAAGGTCGCTCTCCTGTTATCCGCTTTTACTGGGGGTATCGTGCCGCTGAAAATGAAACCGATAAATATGCGATCCCGTTAAAAAATAAACAGGGTGATAATTATTACGACCTGACGCCTGAACAACGAAAAAATAAAGGCCCATTTTACTGGGGAGGCGGCCCGTTCCAGAACGGTTGTAATCAGCTAGTCAGCTTATGGAGTGATAAAGGGTTTGATAACTGGCCTTCTGCGCTAGGAGTTCCCGTTCCATTCAGTACGCAATTATTGAACGGAGAACGTGACAGGCTATTAACGGCCGCACCTCCGCGCCATTATTACGCTCACGCAGCAGGTCGTCTGGCAAAACTGATTAAAACCATCCGAGATAAACATCCTGAAGATACGGTGACCGTGATCTCTCACAGTCAGGGAACCATGATCGCACTGGGTGCTGCTGCAATAGAAGCCCCTGATGCACTGTTTGTGATGAATTCACCCTATGCGCTGGATAATGAAATGACAACATATATTTCATATCCCATGAATGAAATCATCAGCAAGGAAGCCAGAGAAGCGACTTTTGCCGATATTGTAAAGAAAGTGGCTGAAAACAAAACGCGTTTGAAGCAGCAAGGATGTGGAAGATTACTGGCCGGAGCCAGCAGCGATGGTGAAAGCTGGACTCCGGAAGGTAAAACCCACACAGGTGTACCAGAGCGCGATAACCATGGAACCACCTGGATCTACTGCAACCCTCATGATCGGGTAATGGGTTCTTCACCCCTTCGAAGTATTGGCTGGCAGGGATTGCCAAACACTGAAAAAAGTCATTTTACTGAATCTCACCCCCTGTTTAATACCGCTGGTGACACACTATACGTTCGCATGCTTGGGCGAAATACCCCTTGCGGTAATGCACCTGATACCCAGACTCATTTCAGTAATCTTGGCGATGGAAAGCCATTTTGGGACAGCACGACCACCATGATGGAGAAGTTAACGTGGCCGGATCCTATTAATGGTCAAAAACTGACTATTAATGCCCCATTGGTTCCGGAACCTCTCGCAGCCGATGAATTAAAAGATTTTGATAGAGACTACCGGAGTAAAGAAAAGCAAAGCGGTAAAGTAGGATATGGGTATGGGCAGATAGATAAGGATACCGTGCAAAACGAGGATATTTACTCTGGTAAACCCGTAGATTTTGACTACCGCTATTACATATCTCTTTACGGTTATTTTGAGCAGAAAATGAAACCAAAATCCCCTTCGGGGATTAACTTGCCGGGGCCGGGTTCTAAATCAGAACGTATGGGATATGAAAAACAGTCAAGAGCAGAAATGCTGGAAGATGTTCGTACTTATGTTCAGCGACCGACAGATCACAGCACTTTGCCAATGGACGAACGCTTTATGAGCAGAGTTGTTGCTTATGATTTACCCATCGGATATTGCTGGCATTCGTGGGACAGAGAAAGTCTTGCTGAATTACGCTACCAGGCCGACTGGCTGGAAAGTGATGACTATTACTGGACAGGTAAACTGACGATCCCTGCCATGCCTGCAATTATAAGCAGAGATGTGGCAAGCGATGCCGCAGAAAAGAAAGCCCATGAAATAGAACGGCTCCAGCCCCAAAAATAATACCAACGGGTGACAATGCATGCATTTGAATATTAAGGAATGAAAGATGGGGAAATATGTCGTTGTTTTAGGGGATGCCACTTCACATGGTGACAAAGTCACATCATCCTCCTCCAGTTTCGATATATCCGGTAAAAATGCCGCACTTTTAAATGGTGGGCTGATGGGCATGACCTCAGCACCGACAGACAGAAACCGCACTCCCTGACACTCGGCTGGAGTGACGAAGAAGGTATCTCGCTGGACTTCAACCGGACTGAAGGAGAGAAGGTATGAGCAGTAATCCCCCAATCAGATTCAGCCATAACCACCACCTGCTGGCGGTGAAAGGCTGTGCATCAGAGCTTGACGTGCTGGCCTTTGAGGGCGATGAAGCCTTAAGTAAACCGTTCAGCTACCGCATAGAGTTCACCAGCTCTGACCATGCCATCAGCAAAGAGATGATGCTGATGAAAGCGAGCTCCATGACGCTGCAGGCTCCGGTAGACCAGGGTTATGGCATCAAAATACAGCAGCCGGTGCGGGTGCTTCAGGGGGTGGTCACGGGTTTTGAACGCCTCGGCACCTCGAAGGATGAAACTCACTACGCCCTGACCCTGCAGCCGCGTCTGGCGCTGCTCGACCGTTCGCACCAGAACGCTATCTACCAGGATATGTCGGTCCCACAAATTGTGGAAAAAATTCTGCGCGAGCGTCACAGCTTCAAAGGACAGGATTTTCTCTTTTCGCTCAGCAAAGAGTATCCGCGTCGTGAGCAGGTGATGCAGTACGGCGAAGACGACCTGCACTTTATCACCCGCCTGCTGGGCGAAGTGGGTATCTGGTTCCGCTTCACCACCGACAGGCGCCTGAACATTGACGTGGTGGAGTTTTACGACAGCCAGAAGGGTTACGAGAAAGGCCTGACCCTGCCGTCAGTGCCGCCGTCGGGCCAGCATTCAAAAGGCGTGGACTCGGTCTGGGGCATGGAATGCCATCATAACGTGGTGCAGAAACAGGTCAGCACCCGGGACTACAACTACCGTCAGGCGACGGAAGACATGAACACCCGGGTTGACGCGACCCGGGGCGATAGCACCACTTACGGCGATGCCTATCACTGGGCCGACAACTACCTGACGCAGGGCAGTGCGTATGACCGCAACCCGGCCCCGGAGTCCGGGGCGTTTTACGCCCGCATCCGTCACGAGCGCTACCTGAATGGCCAGACCCGGACGCAGGCCATCACCAGCTGTCCGACCCTCTTTCCGGGCCAGGTGCTGAAGGTCAGCGGCGGCTACGAAGTGGCTGAGGTGTTCAGCAAGGGTGT
>NZ_JAWUEI010000077.1:0-4836 GCF_036663495.1 Enterobacter sp. 342 | reverse complement strand
ATCGACTAAAAGAACACAAACTTTATGATGATTTTCATCAATCATATTGAATGATGACGGCTATCACACCAGTCGCATCTTCGTCTTTACAGCAACACCGAGTACCAGAATATGCGACCGATTATCTCAACATCATCAATGTCAGCTTCTTCATCCGGATATGCGTCGCCGTTGTAGCTGCGAATGATTAGCTTGCCGCCCGGCTTCCGGTATAGCTGCTTAATGCGCTTGAGCTGCCCGCTACCGCCGTCTGCCTGACCAATGGCATACAGCTTACCGTCAACTATGCGCTTGTTGTTCGTGTCTACGGCTACCGTAGTGCCATCGGGAATGATCGGCTCCATGCTGTCACCGGTGGCAGGGAAGCAGAGAACGCCTGAGCCATCGGTGTTAGCTCCCACCCGGCGAAGCGTTGCTTTGGAGAATCTCAGTTTAAAGCCATTGTGATCTTCGCTGTGAACTCGACCATCACCACACGCAAACTCGATATCCTTCAGAAACGGTACTTCAACCTCGTCAGCAGGAAGCGGAGTATTTTTGTCCCAAGCGTCAACAGTTCCCCATTCCGATTCCGGCGGGATGGATGATTCCCTATGCAGTTCAGGTTCGGGATCATTCCTTCCGTACTCCAGCCACTCAGGGCGTACCCCAAGCCAGCGGCTAAGTGCAAGGATATTGGTTTGGTCTGGTATTGCTGATGCGTTAAGCCACTTCCAGATCCCGGGTTCAGATACAGCAATACCCTGGGATTTCATAGCCTCTCTAATCCTGCCAGCCTGCCCACGACCACCCACGCCAGCATTAAGCAATGCAGCGCGAAGTCTCTTCGAGAATTCTTCTTTTAAATCGTCTTTTTTAACCATGTGTTAATTATCAATTAGAGTTGACATAACTGTCAGTTAAGATATAACCTTAACTCGTAGTTAATATAGTTAACGGAAAACGCTATGAACCCAATGCAATTTGCAATCGAAGCTGTAGGCGGTCAAACCGCAGCGGCACGCCTATGCGGACTGTCGAATGTTGCTATTCACAAGTGGGTAAAGAACGCGGCATTGCCTCGCACTGAATACACAGAGAAAACCAACTATTCGCAGCTTTTGGCTGACGCATCAAAAGGGCAGTTTACGGCGGAGTGGCTGCTACAGGCCGCAAACCCTGACCGAATTAAACATGAATCAACGGCCGCCTGACCGGCGGCCATAACCAATTAATTCAGAGGAAGTATCGCAAATGGAAACCTTAACGACACGCAACAAAGCGGAGGCAAGACGAATTGAGAGCTGGGTGCAGCGGCAAATCGCAGATCTTGGGACAACCAGGATCGCCGAAGTAGCTGGCGTAAACAAATCAACCGTAAGCCGGTGGCGGGAGAACCTGGTTCCGAACATGTCGCTGCTGCTGGCCATCCTGATTTCGAACAGGGATGGAGTGCAGGGAGATTTTGAAGCATGAACGCAGAAAGGGGAAAAGCCGCGGTGCTGGAACACCAACGGCTTTCAAGTTGAATTAACTGGATCAATTCACAGGAGCAATTATGGCAAACACTGCCGAAGTAATCAATTTCCCTGTGCCTGACGTGGCACCTAAGGAGCCGCGCGTGGCAGATCTTGATGATGGCTATACGCGCATCGCCAATGAACTTCTGGAGGCTGTCATGCTGGCTGGATTGTCTCAGCATCAGCTGCTGGTCTTCATGGCAGTAATGCGCAAAACATACGGTTTCAACAAAAAGGCGGACTGGGTAAGCAATGATCAGTTATCTGCCCTGACCGGCCTGGCCGCTACTCGTTGCTCAACAGCGAAAAACGAACTAATCCGCAAGTCAGTTTTGACACAGTCCGGTCGTCATGTCGGCATAAACAAGATGATTTCGGAATGGCAGATAAGTAAGCCAGAGCGCAGGCGTGAATATGGTGCTACAAAAAACAAGGCTGGGTATATTTATGTTTTTGCTGAAAGTGAATGCGGGCCTGTAAAGATAGGCTTTACCACCAGAAAGTCTGAAGAGAGATTGAAAGAGGTTCGACACTACTTTGACGGTAAGAACCCTAAGGTTTTCTTCGTGTCTCCTTTCAGCCTTCATGCTGGCGCAATGGAACCAGTAATTCACGAAAATCTCAAGGCGCAGATGATACGCGGAGAGATGTTCGACATTCAAGTTTCACAGGCGGTTGAAAATATTTCTGCCGTTATGGAAACATTTCAACCGTCAGGGAAGGAAAGTTTTACACCGTGTGGGAATGACATTTCCAGCCAGGGTGGAAACACAAAAGACAAACATACAAAAGACAATAAAGACAATATTAATAAACCCCCTAAATCCCCCAAACCGGCTTCGTTCGATCCGGCTGGTGTTGAGCTTCCTGAATGGCTGTCAGTTTC
This sequence comes from Enterobacter sp. 342, assembly GCF_036663495.1. Taxonomy (NCBI): domain Bacteria; kingdom Pseudomonadati; phylum Pseudomonadota; class Gammaproteobacteria; order Enterobacterales; family Enterobacteriaceae; genus Enterobacter; species Enterobacter sp. 342. Next base: position 2,451 of record NZ_JAWUEI010000077.1, on the reverse strand, counting down.
AGTCTGGAAGTCATGGGTCGATTATCGTCGTGACCTGAAGAAACCGATCAAGTCTCAGCAGACAGTTACCCAGGCCATCAACCTGCTCGAGCGTTGCAAGTGCAGCGGATATCAGCCTGAAGAAATTATCAACCAGAGCATTGCTAACGGCTGGCAGGGTTTGTTTGAGCCTAATGGCGCCAAGCAGCCTTCCCGTACTCCGTCACGCGTATCTGAGAACTTCGCTGGCAAGGACTATGGCCAGACTGAAATCCCATCATGGGCGAGGGACTGAGTATGGAACTGCTCGAAAAAATCGACGCTATCGAAAAAATGCTGGACGTTCTCGGCAGGCCGCCAGAGCAACTCCCTAACTGCGAGATCGTCTGTGAAACGGTGCTTTGCGAGAAACACGGCGAATACGAACAGCGTAAACGCGTGCTTACCAGCAGCCTGATCAAGCTGCCGTCACCGCCGACTCGTTGTCCGGGCTGCCTGCGCGATGAGTTGACCTTCCTGTATGCCGAGAAAAAACGCTGGGAAGACCGCACGCGCCAGCAGAACATCGATCGCCTGCTGCGCCAGCTCGAAATCCCTGAACGCTTTGTGACGTGCACGCTGGAAAACTACCAGCCGGTGGGCAAAGAGTCAGAACGCGCGCTGCGTGTTTGCCAGGCGTATGCCGCGAAGTGGCCGGAGCGCCTGAAGCAGGGTGGCGGTCTGGTGATGTGCGGAAAGCCGGGCACCGGGAAAAACCATCTTGCCCTGGCGATTGCCCGCTATGTCATCGAGAACCACCAGAGCCCGGTAATTTTCACCACCGCGCTGAAGATTGCCCGTGAGTTCAAATCAACGTGGTCGAAAACAGCGACGCGCTGCGAGAACGACGTGATTGCGCACTTCACCACCCCGGACCTGTTGATCATCGATGAGGTAGGCGTCCAGTTCGGCAGTGAAGCCGAGAAGCTGATCATGTTCGAAATCATCAACACCCGGTACGAGCGGATGAAGCCGACCATCCTGATCAGCAACCAGACCAAAGAAGAGCTGGCAGCGTTTGTGAGTGAGCGCGTTATTGACCGCATGAGCGATGGCGGCGGTTGCACTCTGTCATTCACGTGGGATTCTTACCGTTCCAAGGGGGCAGCGTGAAAGCATGCAGCGATGACTATGTCGTTATCAACGAGTATTCGAAAGGCGATGCAGCCTGGATACAGCGCGTTGATACCGATGAAAAGCGGAAAGCACTTTACAAATCGAGTTGGGAAATAGCCGTAATCTCGCTCGCAATCGTTCGTGAATATGGGATCCGGAGGGTAGGAAATGACCATAACAATCCGTGAGCAGGTGCTGGCAGCCATGCGCAATAACCCAGGTTTGAACAACGCCAAGCTGGCAGGGATTATCGGCATGGACACCAAAAAGATATCCGGGACGATTAGCACGCTGCTGGCCGACGGGCTGATCAGCTGCGAAGGAAAATACGGCCAGCGCCTGTACAGCCTGACCAGTTACGGCATGCGCTTCGCCCCTGACACGATACCGGGCATGAAGCAGGGCAAGTCGAAGTTAATTCAGCGGACGGACACAAACGTGATCTGCCAGGAGTGCCGCAACAGCGCAACTATGAAACGAATTTTAAGCGTATACGGGGTGAGAGCATGAAACCAAGTTATGAAGAGTTAGAGCAGCAACTTGAAGAATTACATCGTGCTCTGCGTGCAGAGACTACTGCTCACGAGAATCTGCAGATGCAGGTTGAGAAGCTGGCTGCGGAGAATGCGGGGCTGAATAAATACATCACGCAGAGTTGCTACGTGTTTGACGGTGAGCAGCATGAAATATCAGACGCGTATATCTGCGCTACAGATGGCGGGATACCGGAAACCCCAGCAACCGACGCTTTTCTTGATGACTTACGGGAGCAGGCCCACAAAGAAGGTGCGCACTTTGTTGCTAACAGAATGCTGGCTGCATGGGAGGCAGGGTTTATCGATGACACGGCGAAGAACGCGTCAGACATCGCACGGATGATTCTCACATCTACAGAGTTTATGGCTGATGCGCCAGAGGGGGATTTCGATCGCTCGTTCGCTGATGGAGTACTCGAAGACATCGCCGTCCAACTTCGCAAAGGAGTGCAGTCATGAGCATTCTGGACATTCTAAATACTGGCCTCGCTCTGAGTGGGTGGTTATTCATCATGTTCAAAACTGGCCAATGGTTTATCTCCATTGCGCTAAAGCAGTGGGATAAGCGTAGAAAGCTATCTCGTAGACAGAAGGCAGTAAATGAATTTTACGATGCGTTTGACCTGTCCAGCATCGAACCAGGAACAACGGTGCGTCTGGCGACTAAAGGCGATCTGACAATCATGATGTATCGCACAGAAGGAGCCGCCCAATGAGCAACATCGAAATCTATGACCTCGAAAGTGTCTACGACGAGAAGATCAGCCCGCTAATGCAGCAA
>NZ_JAWUEI010000076.1:0-4968 GCF_036663495.1 Enterobacter sp. 342 | reverse complement strand
GGTCAGGATCGGCTGTCGAACGGCTCCAATGCCACAACGCCTGTTGAAGCTGGCTGAGTCTCGATGGTAATCAGGAATGGATTTCGATCAAGGTTGATAAAGAAATAACAGTCGGATCAAAAACCACTTCAATGGCTTCGCTGAACTGAGCGTTGTCACCAATTGAGGCGATCCAACCTTGATTGACAGTAGCAATGCCAATAAGTGATGAAAATACGCCTTCGGTGCACCAGTGACAACCACCGCCTAAGCCGATTGTATTAAGGGTGGTTGTCGTATGCAAATTGCAAGTCTGTGTGGGCTGCTGCAAACTCATTGAGATGAGGGCAACTTCCAGTCTGGTCTGGGGAAGTGGCAGGTATAGCCATTTGGTCGGAGTTCCAAATAGTCCTGATGCATAGCCTCCGCTTCCCAAAAATCACTTGCAGGTTCGACTTCAGTCACTACTTTTCCAGGCCATAATCCCGAAGCATCCACGTCAGCAATGGTTTTTACTGCCTCAGCATGCTGTGCCTCAGAGGTATAATAAATGGCTGAGCGATAAGATGTGCCCTTGTCATTACCTTGTCTATTTACTGTACTAGGGTCATGAATCTGAAAGAAAAACTCTAAAATTTGTCGATAGCTGGTGATTTCATTATCGAACATTATTTCAATGCCTTCAGCATGGTTACCATGATTGCGGTAGGTAGCATTAGCCACTTCACCACCGGTATAACCTACTCGGGTTGAAGTGATACCGGGACGTTTGCGGATAAGATCCTGCATGCCCCAAAAGCAGCCACCGGCTAATACTGCGCGTTCAATTGCCATAATTAAATGTCCTCTACTTGGTCTAAATACTCTGCGTAACCTTTACTTGCCATTTCTTCCCTAGGAATAAAACGTAATGACGCTGAGTTAATACAATAACGTAGGCCACCCTGGTCTTTGGGACCGTCTGAAAATACATGGCCTAAGTGACTGTCGCCATGAGTTGAGCGCACTTCTGTGCGGGTCATGCCGTGCGACCTATCAGTGATTTCAATTACGTTGACAGAGTCTATCGCTTTGGTAAAGCTCGGCCAACCACACCCTGATTCATACTTGGCAGAAGACGCAAATAAAGGCTCACCTGACACGATATCCACGTAAATGCCGGGCTTGGTGTTCTTTAGCAATTCACCAGTCCCTGGACGCTCTGTACCATTTTCTTGCGTCACCCGATACTGCTCCTTAGTCAGAGCAGAAATCGCATTCATAGATTTTTGATAGGTATTCATAAATGTCCTCTTATAGAGTAGAGCCATGTGCCTTTCAGATTATAAGAGACCTTCTGTTTACAGAATTTATTTCACTTAGGCCGTTAACCCGAAAAAATGATCTGATCCAGTAGTTCTGTACACCGCGCTAAGTGAGTAAAATCACATAACGAGGTGCCTATGACAGCTAAAAAGAACTGCAAGACCTATACCGCAGAATTTAAGGCCCTCTAACTTATAGTTGTTTCGGATGCGGCTTATTTGTTTTTGTGCTCCAGTGCTGTAAGTGATGTGCCTACGATAAATATAGACACGACAAACAAGCCTAAATCTTTTAGCAAAAACTGGCCAGGAACCACAGAGATCGCAGGAAACCCAAGAGATGCCTCAAAAACACCGGGTGTAGTCAGCATGAACGACAATGTCGTAAAAAAGAGTCCGGTTGAAAGTACACCGCCCAAGATTGCGAGCTTAGGGGAGAAAACTCGTGCAGCGATTAACAGGCCAACTGAAATTTCAAGCACACCCAGAAAATTTGAGAATCCTTGAATGCTGAGGAAACTATACATCCATGAAAGCAGAGGGCTATTACTAACAAAACCATGTATACCGTTTGCTTCGTAGCTAGTGAATTTCATACCACCAAACCACAAATATATTATCGTCATGGCAACGTAGATGCCACCTATACCAAACTTAGTGACTTTTGCACCGAGATTATTACTAAGGATATTGGTAGTCTGGACACCATTTTCAATTTCGGGAATAGTCATCTTATATCTCCAATTATTTTTAGCCATGTGGACTCACTCTATGTAGCCCACTAAAATGATATGACTCTTGAGAAAAACTATATGTTTACTCGAGTCGAACCTAACTTAGGTAATTGCTGTAGTTGAGCACCAATGGATTAGACATCAATGCCTAGTGGTTGAACGGCCGGGAAGTCGACCTCGGTCTGTGTCACTTCGTTAACGTAGTTAGTGAAAGTGTTCAGGGCAACAGCCAACAGAATATCCACTACATGTGCATCACTGTAGCCAGCGTTCAGCACCGCTTGGACCTGGTCATTGCTGACTTGCCCGCGCTGGCGGACTACGGCGGCAGCAAAACGCACGGCTGCGTCGGCCTTAGGGTCATTTGATGCACCGCTGCGGTTGGCAGTGAGTTCAGCATCATCAAGCTTGGCCACCTTACGGCCTAGGAAGGAATGGCCAGCAAGGCAATAATCGCAGCCGTTGATCTCAGCGACGGCTAGTGCAATACGCTCAAGAGTCGCTGTACCCAAGCCGCCCTGTGCTGATGCTGCGCTCAATTGCAGGTAGCCAGTCAGCGCAGCAGGGCTGTTGGCAACGACGCGGAACATGTTAGGAACGCGGCCCAGTTGTTTTTCCACAGCCTTGAGTGAGGTATGGGTAGCAGTAGGCGCGGCGTCGATTGTGGTAGGGGTGTTCAAACGTGACATAAATTTCTCCTAGTGATTTGAAAGACAGCACGCTGTATTGGCGTGGAATAAATTGTATTTAAGAAGGTTCTGCTTGATAATCCGTTGCTATCAGACAGCTCATCTTCACGTCTTGCGCAGTCGCCATTTCAGTGCCACTACACACCTTCGTTGACGTCACGCCGTCCTGATTTCTAAGGAGGTCTTCGAGACTCCAAAAACACCCTCCGGCAACGATCACATTATTTATTTTTCATAAAGCCTCCTTGGTTTTTATCTATTTACTAATGGAACTGAATTTACAGCATGTAAAATAGATATAACATGCTCAATAGTTCGTATAATGTGACTTATTAGACAGTTTACGTAGGGGCTATGTCAGGGTGAGAGCGTGAACATTTTGTTAAATTTCACCCAGTTTTTTGAGACCCGCATTGAGTACCGTTTCCAGATATTCACTGCTCATTCCTGCGATTTTTTGCTTCCGTCTTACGCTCGCCTTGCGTGAAGTCTCGGCCCTGAGCATGTTCAGCCCCATGTGCCGGATGCACGCCAAAATCTCTGCGGCATCACCGCGATAAATCGGGCAATCATCCTCGCCCATCGTGACGTCCAGCACCCAGTGCAGGCTATTTTCGATGGCCCAGTGCCCACGCACCGCTCGCGCAAACTCATCCTGCACCAACGCTTTGGAACTGATGAAATAACGCTGCTCTATGGTAATTTTTTGCATATTTTCAACGCGATAGGAGATGGCCACGCCAATGCTGTGCAACTGTTTCCAATGAGGAAACTGGGCGGCCAACTCGCCCGCCGCCATGACATGGTACTCACGACCATCGATGCGGCCATGAGCCTTCTCAAGCGTCATCGTCTCTGCGCATAACGGGGTGGCCGCCAGCGGGGCGAGGGCCTGTCGAACCGCCTCGAACAACTTGGGTTGGTTGCCTTTGACGGCCAATAAGTAATCGCCACCTTGCTGAAGGATGGTCTCGGCGATCTCGGTCTGGCACCCCATCGCATCGATGGATACCAGGCAGCCTTTGATGTCGAGCAGCGCCAGCAACTCGGGAATAGCGGTAATTTCATTGGACTTGGCGTCGGTTTTTATCTGTCCGAGCACCAGCTTATTGGCGGCGGCATAGGCACTGACCATGTGAATGGTCGACGTTCGATCCTCACGGTCATAGGAACTGCGCAGGGTTTTGCCATCGATAGCGACCAGGGCGCCATCGGTGTGCTGGTTAATGGCTTGAGTCCACCGCACAAAGGCGGCCTGAAACGGCTCTGGTTTGATGCCGGAGATGATCCTGGCAATGGTGTCATGGACAGGAATGCCGTTTTTAAACAGTCCCTTGGATTGAAACCAGGGAAGATGAACCTCGCCGAAATCCTCAATATCTTCCCAGCCCTCAGCCCCGCCGATCACGGCACAGACGGTGAGAAACAGGACATCGTAGAAGGGATAATAAATCTTGGCATGCTGGCGAGGGTCGTGAATATTGTCGAAGAACTGAGCGAAAACGGCATCAATAGACATGAGAGCACTCCTGAAAAGGAGCATGAGATCACAGCCGGATCACCAGGTCAAATTTCAGGGTGAGGATGTGAGCAAATTGTTAACTATGGAAATCATGGAAATTATCATTTTTTGGATTTCATGCGCATTTTTTGAGCTGAAATGACGTGCAGTGACGATTAAAAAGTGTGAAGGCGATCCTGACTATAAAGTTAACTGCATATCACAGGCCTATAAGTATTTGTTTTGTAGGCAAAAAACTATTTTTAATTTTTAACAAAATGTTCACGATCTCGCCCTGGATCTATGCTAAATAACTGATCCCAATAGTGCTACACCTTCGCTGTGCCATAGCCATTCCCCGGGAAAGGAGACACGGTATCCATGAAGTGTTTCACTCGGGCCAGCAGGTTTGCCATCCCTCTGCATTGATGATTGCGCGTGATGGTTTCATGTAACTTGTGCCATAGCCGTTCTATGTGATTAACCCAAGGGCTGTAAACTGGCTGGAACACCAGGCAGAACTTGGGATTCTTCTTCAACCATCGCTCGGTCTGTTTGCTTTTGTGAATGATGTAGTTATCGAGGATCAACGTGATGGTTTTGGCTCGTCGGTAGTGGTGGCGCAGCTTTTCCAGCATGGCAATAAACAGCGATGAGTTTTTCTTGATCCCGCTGACGTAAAGTACCCTTCCGTTGCCTGCGTGGAGAACGCCTGCCAGATAATGCTTGGCATTCTGCCCCGGTGTGACAACCCGCTTTTG
>NZ_JAWUEI010000075.1:0-5077 GCF_036663495.1 Enterobacter sp. 342 | reverse complement strand
ATCGGCCCAGATCCGCGAAATTTTAATCAGCGAGTCAGCTTGGGAAGAAATGACCTGCTTATTCGCACCTTCCCTAGGATATGCCCAAATCGCTCAGTTCCCCGAACCTGGGTAGGTCTACGTGCCTGCTTTGCCTTTTTAGTCATCCAGTTTGCCTCTCGCGCTAAACAACATTTTTTCAGCAACAGTTGAGATTTAGCTTCTTCTGTGTTCTAATTAGTTTTATATAGTAGAGGATTAATTCTAGTTTTCAAGTTAAAGCTTTAAGAATCAAAATGATAAACGATTGTAAATGCGTGTCCCAGCGTCTGACACCACTGATTATCAGGTACTTATGCCTGATACTTCCCTTGCTGTGTTTATCCTCTTGTTCAATGCTATTTTCGCTGGTGATCTCTGGCGCAGCTTTTCCGGGCTGTTTTTTTGCCTGATCGGAAGTGTAGTGACGACGACGTTAGCACATTTTGTTGTTTCGATTCGGTAATGGCAGGATCATCTCATCCCCACTGATGATCAGCTATCCATGTCTGGTACTGATACTTTCAACTCTTTTCTGGTTTCTTTTATTCGGATAACCCTTAATGACGCATGCTATGGGTTTTAAATGGTACAATAAATACCCGCTACTGATCATTATGTTTCTTGCAGCCATATCCACTATAACACTGGTTATTCGTACACAGGTCAGACCGGAAACGAATGATGCTTGGGGTTATGCTGATACCATTGATGTCGTTCCTGGAGTCAGTGTTCGGATTATCCTATTGCCGATAAAAGACAATCAGTATATCGATAAAGAGGATTTACTGCTAAAAATAGAGTCCCAACCTTATCTGCAATATCTGGCTGTAGCCCAGGCTAGGCTTAATACACTAAACCAGCAAATCATGCTGGCACAGCACACGGTTAGCGCACAAACTTATAATGCTAAATCTGCATATGAAATAGCTGATCGTGCACGAGTTGTAGCAGAGCAGGCACGTGGCACACGAATCCGCTGCTTAAAAAGGGTGTTAACTCTGCCGATGAGGTGGATAAGACAAGATCATCAGAACAGACTTCATATAGCAGAACTCAATACCTCGAAATTACAAACTAGGCCAATTGGTGGTGTTGATGCCCCAGTAGCGTACTGGGCAGAACTCGAAGCTCAGATTGCACTGACGAAACTTGGCCTCGAATTTACCGAAATCAGAGCCCCATTTAATGGCTGGGTCACATCACTGAAAACTACTGTGGGTCAGTTCACCTCTGTGCTGAAGCCCCTGTTGTTCATTCTCATCAATACTGAACGCTGGTACGTCATTGCTAACTACCGGAAAACGGGCCTGAAACATATTCGCGAAGGCGATAGGTCCAAACTTCTAATCGAATAATATACTCAAGCAGTACTTGATGCTATTTGTGATGTCGCGATTCACTCGAGCAAACTATATGATTTGGAACAGAAGGCAAATTTACAGTGACAGAAAGTAACAGCAGCACTGATAGCTGGCAAAAGCGCTGAGTCACATTTTCAACACGGTTTGTTCAGCCGTTATGGCGAAGAGGATACTTGGTTCTGATTGATGTCTGGCTACTAGAGCTCGACATTAGGACGTGACAGATTGCAGAGGATATCATGTTGACCAAAGCACTCGGTGAGGATACAGAACAACTCGGGCTAAGATGACTGCTGAAACATCTAAAAAATATAATTAAATTGATTATTATTGCGTGCAGGAGGCTTTGTACAACATGAATGGTTTAACTCGTGGAATTGATCAAATTAACTGGTTACATCATAAATTTAAGACAGAAGTTAACTGTGCACTGGTTGAACATAATATTCCATTGACGTTATCAAAACTCCGCGTGCTGGACGTCATCGCCCACACGCCACATTGCAGGGCAAAAGAAATTATCGAAATACTTGGGTTCAGTCCCCGGACTGTTACTGAAGCATTAGATTATCTTGATATCAAAGGCTTTATATTAAGAAAAAAGAGCAAAGAAAACAGAAAGGACAAGATTCTTAGTTTGACTCAACGTGGTGATAGTATTCTTTCTATCGCTATAGAAATCCGTATGGCAAAACTTCATGAATTAATTGAACCGCTAACTGAGGAACAGTTAATGCAATTAATCCACTTAAGTGATGTACTTTACAATGCTTCACGTTCTTTTAATTCATAAAACTTACTTCCCTATAGGATGGTATATACTTCTGTAATAATTAAGTCTTTGTATATAAAAAAACACCTTCTCATCCGGGATATCTTCAGGAATATGTTCTGATACAGAAGACTGTTTCATATATTCTTTAAATGCTTGTGTTGATGCCATAAAGTCAACCGCCTTATCAAGGATAATCGGAAGAGAATCCCCCATTTTTTCCATACATCCTCCATATCTATGCGGAATTATCAACATGAAGTATAGCAAAATATTCCCACGTGTTAATTCTTAAAATAAAAAATGTGAACTAATGCACAATGTTGATTAGCATTTAATAAATCTAGTAAATAATCACCTGCCTTTATATAATCCATATATGAGTAAATAATTCCGTCCAAAACTAAACTGAATATTTACTTATATGAAAAATAATATATAATGATAAGACAGAAAGGTAGCGTCCTTTCTGGCTCATGTTTAAGCAATATGCTTACCGGGCATCTTATGATGCCCGTATTTTTACTATTATGAAAAGTTAATCTATAGAATGCATTATCTGTAACTTGCGGTTGGTTAATGATTAGGCCATGATATTAAATTATATTAATAATTATTATTCTGTTTTGTAATAACCGATTCATTGAATGGTTTACAATCATCAGCGCTCTGTAAGATAAGGTAGGGCCTATCAAAAAAAATATTTCTGTTTGAAATTTGTTACATCAGACAGGCCAAAAATAAGTAAGATAGTGTTTTTGGCATCATCTCTTCTCTGAGATTATGATGTTCAGTCCGCGCCGGCTCATACTCTGCCTGATCCGGTATCGCCACAGTAACTGTCGGAACTGCCTGCTCGTATAATGACTGCCCTGGACGCCCTTCTAAGAGTCAAGCCGTTATCGGGATGCTGTTGACCTGCCTATTTTGGTTTCGAAGTAATGTATAAACTTCGCGTGAGATATAGCGCTTTAGACAGCGTATTGCTCCCATTTTTGTATGTCCTGCGGCTACTCGCCTGGCGGCATATTCCTTCGTTTTATCGTCAGTTCGTAAACGTCCGATGGCGATGATGTGAAGTGCACTATTTGCAGCACGATCTCCACCCCGATTAAGTCGGTAACGGTTCGTTTTTCCAGAAGAAACGGGGACCGGGCTGACACCACACAGTGCCGCAAATCCAGATTCAGATCTTAACCGTTGAGGATTGTCTCCGGCAGTGATCAGCAACTGTGAAGCGCTTTCGTATCCAATAGCATTACGTTTAATCAGTTCAGGTGCCAACTCGTCGACAATTGCCACAATCATGACATCCAGATCAGCGATTTCGTCATGTAACTCGAGATAGCGTCGGGCAAGGGACTTTAATGAAATGCGATAAACGTTGGTTACATTGCGGTATTCACTGGCATCAGGTCTCCAGGAACCCAGGGTCCTGATGAGCTGCATGCGCGTCATATTTCTGAGCTGTTCACGTAATTCATCCGGGGCAGAGATAATATTTGAATGGATAATCTGGAGAGCGACTCTGCGGGCTGATATTGCTGTTTTTCGGCAAGTTTTTAATACCCGCAGGGACTCAATCATGCCATCACGCGTTTTGGGAGTAACTGTCCTGATGCCAGAGAATGCTGCATGAGCGGCACATTCAGCATCAATTGTGTCACTTTTACCCCGTTTGCGTCGCGCCATCCGGTCTGGAGCAGTCACCTCAAGAACTTCTAACCCGGCGTTCTGAAAATAACGAAGCAAACCGGAACCATAGGTACCTGTGCACTCAACACCAATTCGCTTTAATGTCCCAAACGAGGTCATCCATGCCAGCATCTGCCGGTAACCTTGTCGTGTTGTGGAGAAATACTGGGTCCCAAGGACTTTATTGTTCTGATCTACGACAGCGGCAACGTGCAAATCTTTATGTGTATCCACGCCACCCACAACGGCGGCTTCGGTAACTTTATCAACCATGACAGAGCTCCTGTGAGGAAACAGAGTTGAATCTCCAGACAGATAACCCGGACAGGACAGTAACGAGACAAGCCGTCAGGCCCTTCTTGAGTCACGCGCATCGGTGAGGAGATGCCTCGCATGAAGGCGCTTCCGGCAACCGACGGGTCCAGGGCAGGACACAAAAGGTCGATCGCTGTGTGAGTCAGGATGCGGGAAGGTCTTCACTGCATCAGTAATCACACCAATCTGGTTAAACGGCAAACTAAGTGGTGGTAAAGACTGACACCGGCATTATTACTATCGCTGTGGAACATCACCCCAGCGGGCTTACCGCGAGTTTCCCATGCCATTTCCAGCGCTTTCATGGTGAGTTTGCTGTCCGGCGAGAACGACATTGCCCAGCCCACTGGTTTTCTTGCGAACAGATCGAGAACAACAGCGAGGTACGCCCAGCGCTTACCCGTCCAGATATAGGTCACATCACCGCACCACACCTGGTTTGGCTCTGTTACAGCGAACTGCCGTTCAAGGTGATTAGGGATAGCAACATGTTCATGACCACCACGTTTGTACCGGTGAGTCGGCTGCTGGCAGCTCACCAGTCCCAGCTCTTTCATTAGTTTGCCAGCGAGCCAGCGCCCCATCTGGTAGCCTCTCTGGGTTGCCATTGTAGCGATGCTCCTTGCTCCGGCTGAACCGTGGCTGATGCCATGCAGCTCAAGTACCTGACTGCGTAATACAGCCCGCCTGCCGTCTGGCTTTTCAGGCCGGTTTTTCCAGTATTTGTAGCTGCTGCGATGAACCCCGAACACATGGCAAAGAGTGACCACAGGATAACGCGCCCTGAGTTTCCCGATTATCGAGAACTGTTCAGGGAGTCTGACATCAAGAGCGCGGTTGTAGATTCAATTGGTCAACGCAACAGTTATGTGAAAACATGGGGTTGCGGAGGTTTTTTGAATGAGACGAACAT
>NZ_JAWUEI010000074.1:0-5518 GCF_036663495.1 Enterobacter sp. 342 | reverse complement strand
ATGGGTTCATGTGCAGCTCCATCAGCAAAAGGGGATGATAAGTTTATCACCACCGACTATTTGCAACAGTGCCCTTTTCTTTATGATTTCGACGTTATTTGTCTCCTGCAACACCACGGGGTTGCTATAACCAGCGACGAACCCGTTGGGTATAGCGTTCCCATTCCAACCCGAAACGTTTTCGAAGCTGTACCTCTTCAACATGGATATGTAATCTGGCTACTACAAACATAAACAACGGTACAGCAAGTATCCCCACCAGGCTGCCAAAGCAGAGAGCAACGGATAACTGGAGCCCGCTCATTCCAAGGTAAATAGGGTTTCGACTCCATGCGTAACAACCGACAGTTACCAGCTTGGTGGTTCTATCCGGATGAAGCGGATTAAGCGTCGTGCCGTTCGTGCTCATCTGCCAAGCGGTGTGCAGTATCATGGTAATACAAACACCGGTCAGCAACACGCTTAGCACTATATTCACGATGTCGAAGGTAAAACGCGGGATTGCAGTCAACACATCAGTGACGAAAAACAGCAATAAGATGAGTGGGGGCGGAAACCATACTCTCAATCGAGTCACGAAGTTACGCATTACACAGACCTATCTCTGAACTAAGCAGCCTGATGGCTGCAAAATGAAAATCCAGTCCTTGCCATTCCTATAGTGACCATGAATCTGACATTATATGCCTGATCTGAAAAGTTATTTTTTCATAACTGTCCTTATAACGGTGCGGGGTCAGTCCACACCTCTGTTCAGGTGAACAAATTCAGCAGACCACTTCACTGTTAAACCTGTGGCGATTCAGGGTGCCATGTGTATGGCACCTCATCTCTTATTTACTTATTGACTCCGTTACCGCCTGCCAGGTTATAAAGCCACCACTCAGATTATATGTCCTGAAGCCGTGGGCCTGAAGAATACGGTATGCCACATGCCCGCGCAGGCCACTCTGGCACCCTATAAAAATCTCTTTATCTTTAGGCACTTTTTCAAGATTCTCCCGCAGGGAATCCAGTGGAATGGATAGCGCGTCAGGATATTCGCCAAATTGTTTCAGTTCGGCAGGAGAGCGAATATCAAGTAAACAATAACTGCCCGGTTCCCGTTGTAACACATCGCTGACATGACATATGACCGTATCTCCTTTCATTACATTTGTCGCCACCATACCAGCCTGGTTAACGACGTCCCTTGCACTGTTAAAAGGTGGAGCATAAGTCAGCTCAAGATGTTCGAGATCGTTGACGGTAAGCCCCGCGCGCTGTGCGACAGACAGGACATCGATGCGTTTATCAACCCCTTTTTTCCCTGATGCCTGAGCCCCGAGAATTTTACCGGTATCGGGGCTGAACAGCAGTTTCAGACTGATCATCGTTGCCCCCGGGTAGTAACCGGCATGATCAGCGGCATGGACGTAAACCTTCTCGTATCGGGTGCCATGAACTTTCAGCTGCTTTTCATTCGCACCGACGCTGCCAATACTCAGCGAAAATACCTTACAAATGGATGTCCCCTGACTGCCATGGTAAAGGCTGTGACGATCTAGCATGTTATCAGCAGCAATGCGTCCCTGGCGGTTGGCGGGCCCTGCCAGAGGAAAATTAGCGGGTTCCTGAAAGACAAAGTCTGGAGTTTCAACGGCATCCCCCACGGCGTAGATGTCAGGGATACTGGTCTGCATACAGGCATTGACGCTTATGCCTCCCCGTTTACCCACTGCGAGCCCGGCTCCTGTGGCAAGGCTGTTCTCAGGTTTTACCCCGATGGCGAGAATAACCATGTCGGTCTGCAGAAACCCACCCTCAGACAGTGCAACGCGGAATCCCGTCTCTGTCCGCAGTACCTCGGTGAGCGCCGTTCTGAGACGCAGATCCACGCCATGACTCCGGATTTCCTGATGCAGGGCAGATGCCATTTCAGGATCAACCGGAGCCATAACCTGTTCCCCCATCTCCAGCAGGGTCACACTGATCCCCCGTTCGCTCAGAGCCTCCATCACTTCAAGTCCGATAAATCCCCCCCCGACAAGCGTGGTGTGAGCTACGTGATGTTGCTCAATCCACCCCAGGATAGCATCCATGTCAGTAAGATTTCGCAGCGTAAAGACACCCTCTTCCTGTAGCCCGGGCAAAGGAGGGACAACCGGAGCGGCGCCGGTACTGAGGAGCAGACGATCCCATTCTTCGCTATAGACCTCCCCTGAGGTCAGATTTTTAACCGTCACCGTTTTATTAACCGGATCCACTGACGTCACTTCATGACAGATACGGACGTCTATGTTAAAGCGGGATTTAAAATCCTCCGGGGTTTTCAGAATCAGTGACTGCCTTAAAGGAATTTTTCCGCCTATATGATAAGGTAATCCACAGTTGGCGAAAGAGACATCGCTTCCCCGTTCAAACACAACAATACTGACATCCTCTGATAACCGACGAGCTCTGGCTGCAGCGGATGCCCCGCCGGCAACACCACCAACAATCACTATTTTCATTACATCCTCTCTGTTCACCCGGGGCAAAAATGCCTGCCAGATATAATCGTTTCCCCGGGCCGGCAGGACGCTGCAGACCTGACGAACACGATGGCAAAATTACGATACCGTCAGTATACTAAATTATATTATATAAAAACACATAGTATGAGAAATCAGCAATGCTCATGAATGAAGACACAAAACGTCAGACAGATATGAAGAATGCGGCCCTGAGGGCAGCAGATGTCTTACGGGGACTGGCCAACAGCGACCGGTTGCTGTTGATGTGTCAGTTAAGCCTGGGGGAAGCGAATGTGGCCGGGCTGGAAGCGGCGGTCGGTATCACTCAGCCGACCCTGTCCCAGCAGCTGGGTGTAATGCGCCGCCTGAAGCTGGTCGAGACCCGACGGGCAGGTAAAATGGTATATTACCGTATTGAGGATAACCGTATCATGACGTTGTTAAATACCTTATATGATCTCTACTGCCCGCAGGCAGGCACCGGTAAAGGAAGCCATAACAACGAATAATATGATCCTGCTTTCCCCGTAAACCGTTTTATCCATGCATCATTAACCCTGTTCAGGCTGTGAAATGCCAGACCGGAACCTGCGATACCTTAACGGGAAAACAA
Organism: Enterobacter sp. 342; assembly: GCF_036663495.1. Classification (NCBI taxonomy): domain Bacteria; kingdom Pseudomonadati; phylum Pseudomonadota; class Gammaproteobacteria; order Enterobacterales; family Enterobacteriaceae; genus Enterobacter; species Enterobacter sp. 342. Next base: position 2,410 of record NZ_JAWUEI010000074.1, on the reverse strand, counting down.
CAGTGGTCCGGATATACCAGCCGATGATGCCCGTCACGGACTGTATTTCTCGTTCACGCATTCACTGATTAACCCACTGATTCAATGGTGTTTAATACTGTGACGGTCAGAAAAAACAGCCACAGGAACACGGATGATTCTGCACTGTCAGTAATAGCCTGTGGCTGACAAACCGTTTTTTCTGCTGCCACGGGGTGACATTATTCAAGCAGGCTACGCAACATCCAGGCAGTTTTCTCATGTAACTGGATACGTTGTGTAAGCAGATCTGCTGTGGCTTCATCATTCGCATTATTAACGAGCGGGAACAGGGAGCGTGCAGTTTTAACCACGGTCTCCTGGCCCTGGACAAGATTTTCAATCATGTTTTTTGCTGCCGGAATATCCTTATCTTCATTAACCGCTGTTAAACGTGAAAATTCATGATATGTGCCGGGCGCGAAGCATCCGAGCGAGCGTATACGTTCAGCGATATCATCAACGGCAGTGGCCAGCTCATTGTATTGATTTTCAAACATTAAATGTAAGCTGTTAAACATGGGGCCAGTTACATTCCAGTGATAGTAATGTGTTTTTATATACAGGGTATAGGTGTCAGCAAGAAGCCGGGACAGGCCGTCTGCAATCTCCACCCGGGATGATTCAGCAATACCAATATCAATGATTTGTTTACTCATAACTACCTCTTACACGGTTTCAGTGGAATATACGATATGCGATTATTCTTTCCGGTCTGAGCAAAACACGCCTCAAATTTTTATAATAACCAGGTACACCTGTCGTCTGTCACACTAGCGATGCGCCAGAGCAATATCCTGCGACGGAACAATGAATTTCGCCGTGGCACGTGCCACTGTCTGCTGTCCTTTTGTCAGCCATGCTTCAAGCAGGTAAATCCCCCTGCGTTGCCCAAGCAGTCTGGCACATACCATCAGTTTGTCTCCGGTACAAACGGGTGAAATGAATCTTACCGTCAGTTCAGCCGTCAGGGCTTGCACACCCTGCATGAACAAACAATGAGTCATTGCTGCATCCAGCAGGGTACTCGTCATTCCGCCATGTAAAAGACCCGTATACCCCTGATGCCTGTGATTGGCCGTGTAGTCCGCACATACAGAGCCATCCGGGTGCTCTGAAAACATTAAGTTCACCGTATCAGGGTTGTTGTCGCGGGAACTACAGACCATACAACAGGTATGGGCCTTTCTGGCATCAAGATAACAATTCATCTGTTTCTGCTCAGCGTCCGGTTGTACTGACGGGAGGCATCCGGAATTCAGTCAGCTGAGGGGCTCCCCCGGCATCATTACTGCCTCCTCCACACATTCCGGCTCCTGGTTTATACACAATACGGGTCTGATAAAAATCACCGCCCGTGATGAAATAAACTCATGAATGGCAACAGCGCCCGTTTCCGTGATGATGCTGACGCCCACCCTGGCACGCATTTTCTGCTGTGTTCCCGTCAGAGTGACAGCATTTTTTCCCTTTCGCCTCATGATGAAAGGACTGGCGTCCCTGCTCCGGCTTATTCAGTTCAGTCAGAACACGGGTATCCGGATCACACAGTTCAGTGAACAAACGACGACCACAGTCAGTCTGGTACACCGCGATCTGATGCCCCAGTAATTTACCCAGCATCCGTTCCCCGATGTTACGGACCACAACGCGGCTGACTTGCTGTTGAACCAGCAGGTCAACCAGCTTCCGTTTACCTGAACAATCTGCGCCCAGCGCGGGATTTTCTGTCCGGCTGAGCTCCACACCGCGCTCATCCACCAGGACAAGGTGACTCGCTTTGGTAAAATGATTTGCTACCCGGTCGTCATTCACTGGAATGGCTGTGATCATCTTGTGTAACTCCTTCCCTTTCAGAGTGCATTATTAAGGCCTTGCCCTGAGTGAGACAGTCCACAACCTTAAAACGGGCTGCTTTCAGGACATTGGCCAGTGTCTGCCTTGAAACCCCCATTGCAACAGCCGCTTCCTGCTGTTGCATGCCCAGTAAATCGACCAGCCGTAACGCTTCAAACTCATCTTCTTTTAAATGAACATGTTCAAGCTGGCTCATCGGTCGCGCATTGGGCTTAAAACAGGTATCCGCAGGGCGGCCACAGATGTTACGGGGAATTCTGGGTCTTGGCATGAAGGCTCCTTATTGGCATATGCTATATATACACTCATAAACTGGCATATGCAATATACTCTGCTCACCGGTGGAGAATTTTTTGCTTTACCCTGGAGTCTGTAAGTGGGCAGCAGGTCATGAGAGATGAAGAGAAAGAAAACAGATACTGTATGAGACTCAATTTAAAGTGCTGCCATAAGGGGGACGTCTCAGAAAACGGAATCTATGGTCACTCCCGTTTTTGCAACACCGATTTTGACGACAAGTTGGCTTGCTTGAATC
>NZ_JAWUEI010000073.1:0-5905 GCF_036663495.1 Enterobacter sp. 342 | reverse complement strand
TCGCGAAATTTCGCAGTCGCGACGCCAGAGACCGAGGGTTAGATCATGCCTAGCATTCACCTTCCGGCCGCCCGCTAGCGGACCCTGGTCAGGTTCCGCGAAGGTGGGCGCAGACATGCTGGGCTCGTCAGGATCAAACTGCACTATGAGGCGGCGGTTCATACCGCGCCAGGGGAGCGAATGGACAGCGAGGAGCCTCCGAACGTTCGGGTCGCCTGCTCGGGTGATATCGACGAGGTTGTGCGGCTGATGCACGACGCTGCGGCGTGGATGTCCGCCAAGGGAACGCCCGCCTGGGACGTCGCGCGGATCGACCGGACATTCGCGGAGACCTTCGTCCTGAGATCCGAGCTCCTAGTCGCGAGTTGCAGCGACGGCATCGTCGGCTGTTGCACCTTGTCGGCCGAGGATCCCGAGTTCTGGCCCGACGCCCTCAAGGGGGAGGCCGCATATCTGCACAAGCTCGCGGTGCGACGGACACATGCGGGCCGGGGTGTCAGCTCCGCGCTGATCGAGGCTTGCCGCCATGCCGCGCGAACGCAGGGGTGCGCCAAGCTGCGGCTCGACTGCCACCCGAACCTGCGTGGCCTATACGAGCGGCTCGGATTCACCCACGTCGACACTTTCAATCCCGGCTGGGATCCAACCTTCATCGCAGAACGCCTAGAACTCGAAATCTAACGTCCGTTCGGGCATCGAGGTCCATGTCGGGGTGGGACGGGCCCGTGGCTTCAAGATCACTTGCAGTCCGACCGCGATGTCTTGGTTGCGCGAGAGGTTGTCGATATCCTCCACTTCCATCATCAACCCTGGATAATGCCGCCGCCGTCATCGCCGCCGACGCCCGTGCCGGGCTTTTCGGGCCTGTCAGGCTTGCTCGGCCTTCAGCCTGCCTGGGCGAGATCTCCGGCGGACGGATTAACGGCGGAGCTTCGCCGCCTTTCGTGCGTGTGAAGGCCGAAGATAGTTCTCTCAAAAACATCCGTTTATGAGAGATACCAAATGTCATTTTCAGAAGACGACTGCACCAGTTGATTGGGCGTAATGGCTGTTGTGCAGCCAGCTCCTGACAGTTCAATATCAGAAGTGATCTGCACCAATCTCGACTATGCTCAATACTCGTGTGGGCTCTGTTGCAAAAATCGTGAAGCTTGAGCATGCTTGGCGGAGATTGGACGGACGGAACGATGACGGATTTCAAGTGGCGCCATTTCCAGGGTGATGTGATCCTGTGGGCGGTGCGCTGGTATTGTCGCTATCCGATCAGCTATCGCGACCTTGAGGAAATGCTGGCGGAACGCGGCATTTCGGTCGACCATACGACGATCTATCGCTGGGTCCAGTGCTACGCCCCGGAGATGGAGAAGCGGCTGCGCTGGTTCTGGCGGCGTGGCTTTGATCCGAGCTGGCGCCTGGATGAAACCTACGTCAAGGTGCGGGGCAAGTGGACCTACCTGTACCGGGCAGTCGACAAGCGGGGCGACACGATCGATTTCTACCTGTCGCCGACCCGCAGCGCCAAGGCAGCGAAGCGGTTCCTGGGCAAGGCCCTGCGAGGCCTGAAGCACTGGGAAAAGCCTGCCACGCTCAATACCGACAAAGCGCCGAGCTATGGTGCAGCGATCACCGAATTGAAGCGCGAAGGAAAGCTGGACCGGGAGACGGCCCACCGGCAGGTGAAGTATCTCAATAACGTGATCGAGGCCGATCACGGAAAGCTCAAGATACTGATCAAGCCGGTGCGCGGTTTCAAATCGATCCCCACGGCCTATGCCACGATCAAGGGATTCGAAGTCATGCGAGCCCTGCGCAAAGGACAGGCTCGCCCCTGGTGCCTGCAGCCCGGCATCAGGGGCGAGGTGCGCCTTGTGGAGAGAGCTTTTGGCATTGGGCCCTCGGCGCTGACGGAGGCCATGGGCATGCTCAACCACCATTTCGCAGCAGCCGCCTGATCGGCGCAGAGCGACAGCCTACCTCTGACTGCCGCCAATCTTTGCAACAGAGCCTCCGTCGCCATGCTCACCTCGCTTTGGTGCACACGAGTATTGAGCATAGTCGAGATTGGTGCAGATCACTTCTGATATTGAACTGTCAGGAGCTGGCTGCACAACAGCCATTACGCCCAATCAACTGGTGCAGTCGTCTTCTGAAAATGACAGGACAGGCGCAATGTCAGATTCTGTCGCGGCCTTGGCGCGTGCCTGGAAGCGTTCATAGCAATCCAGCCCGCAGAAATGTTCGACGTATTCCGCGCCTTCCGGGGTGAAGGCGGCATCGAGCGGAATTTCTTTGCAGCATACGCAGCAGGTGGTGCAACTGGCAGTGTTCGGGGCGTTTGCGTTCATGGTGGTACTCCTCCAGATTGGTAGCGAAGCTCAAAGCTGCCCACTCTCGGCTGGCTGGGAAGCGGTCATGATCTTCCCTTGAAGGCCCGCAGCAGCCGCGTCACAGACAGGACAAACAAGCCGGTCAGCGTGAGGGCTGCAATACCCCAGTGCTCCCCGATGAACGCGCCGGCCGTCGTGCCGGCTAGCACAATGGCGAGAATCGGCAAATGGCAGGGACAGGTGAGCACGGCCAGCGCGCCCCACAAGTAGCCGGTGATCGGTTTGTGCGTCTCAGACGGCAAGTGCTCTGGGCTGTTCATGGCAGACTCTCCGCGTGCTGTGCCGGTTCGGTTGGCATGGCGGCCAGTTGCATTTCGAGGCTGGCCAGGGCCTCGCGCCGACGCTCGACGAGTTGCCGCAACACGGCAAGCTGCGCAGACGCACCGTCACCGTCCGCAGCATCCAGCGCCCGGCACAGCCGCGCCAGTGCGTCCAGGCCGATACCCGCTTCGAAGGCAGCCCGTACAAAGCGCAGCCGTTGCAACGCGGTGTCATCGAACAAGCCGTAGCCGCCCGTGGTGTACGCGACCGGCCGTAGCAATCCGCGCAGCAGGTAGTCGCGCACGATATGCACGCTCACCCCGGCATCAAGGGCCAGCCGGGACACTGTGTAGGCGCTCATTGAACACCTCCTTTTCCTCATCCGGCGCAGCACGAAAGCTGCTTCACGTCCTTGCTGAAGGTCTGCGCCGCGAGCTTCAGCCCTTCGACCATGGTCAGGTAGGGGAACAATTGGTCGGCCAGTTCCTGCACGGTCATACGGTTGCGAATGGCGAGCACCGCCGTCTGGATCAGTTCACCCGCTTCCGGGGCCACCGCTTGCACGCCGATGAGCCGTCCGCTACCTTCCTCGATGACCAGCTTGATGAAGCCGCGTGTGTCGAAGTTGGCAAGCGCACGCGGCACGTTATCCAGTGTTAGCAGGCGACTGTCGGTCTCGATCCCGTCGTGATGTGCTTCCGCCTCGCTGTAGCCCACGGTGGCGACCTGCGGGTCGGTGAACACCACGGCCGGCATTGCGGTCAGGTCCAGGGCCGCATCGCCGCCAGTCATGTTGATCGCCGCACGAGTGCCGGCCGCTGCCGCCACATAGACGAACTGCGGCTGGTCGGTGCAGTCGCCGGCCGCGTAGATGTTCGGGCTACTGGTGCGCATGCCCTTGTCGATGACGATGGCCCCCTGCGCATTGACGGCTACCCCCGCCGCTTCCAATGCCAGGCTGCGCGTGTTCGGTGTCCGGCCGGTGGCGACCAGCAGCTTGTCGGCGCGCAATTCACCGTGCGTGGTGGTCAGCACGAATTCACCGTCCATATGGGCGACCTGGCTGGCTTGCGTGTGCTCCAGCACCTCGATGCCCTCGGCACGGAAAGCGGCTGTCACCGCCTCGCCGATGGCCGGGTCTTCACGGAAGAACAAGGTATTGCGCGCCAGGGCCGTGACCTTGCTGCCCAGCCGGGCAAAGGCTTGCGCCAGCTCCAGCGCCACCACCGACGAGCCGATTACGGCAAGGCGTTCGGGAATGGTGTCGCTCGCCAGGGCCTCGGTGGAAGTCCAGTAGGGTGACTCTTTCAAGCCCGGAATCGGCGGGACCGCCGGGCTGGCACCCGTGGCGACCAGGCAGCGGTCGAACATCACGACGCGCTCGCCACCCTCGTTCAAACTAACGATAAGGCTCTGGTCGTCCTTGAAACGCGCTTCACCGTGCAGAACGGTGATGGCTGAATTGCCGTCCAGGATGCCTTCGTACTTGGCATGACGGAGTTCTTCGACACGGGCCTGCTGCTGGGCCAGCAGCCGCTCGCGCAAGATCGTCGGCGGTGTGGGTGGCATGCCGCCGTCGAATGGGCTTTCCCGGCGCAGATGGGCGATGTGGGCGGCGCGGATCATGATCTTGGACGGCACACAACCGACGTTGACGCAGGTGCCGCCGATGGTGCCGCGCTCAATCAGCGTGACCTGCGCGCCTTGCTCGACGGCCTTCAGTGCTGCCGCCATCGCGGCTCCACCGCTACCAATGACGACGACCTGCAACGGGCGTTCGTTGCCACTGGGCTTATCAGCGGCCCCTATCCAGCCGCGCATCTTGTCGAGCAGGCCGGCGCGGTTGTCCGTCGGTGGCGCATCGGCAAGCGTTGCCTCGTAGCCCAGTCCGGCCACGGCGGTAGTCAGCGCATCCGATGACGTGCCCGCCTCAATGGCGAGTTGCGCTGTGCCCTTCGGATAGGACACCAGCGCCGATTGCACGCCGGGCACTTTCTCCAAGGCTTCCTTGACGTGAGCCGCGCACGAGTCGCAGGTCATCCCGGTGATTTTCAGGGTGGTCATGTATTTTTCCTTTTCTGTGGTGGCTACGGCTGTTGCCGTCAGCCACGTTGTTCTGGCAATTCACAGCTGTCCGGCCCGCAGCGGCGATGTGCTGGCGAGATGAAATCCCAGACCGACACCCCAACCATCAAGGCCAGGCCGACATAGAGCAGTCCACCGCTCTGCCAGCCGTAAGCCCGCATTAAAAACACCGCTGCCAGCACCAAGATCGGGCCTATCGTGCCGAGCGCCGTGCGTCGCCACTGTCGATGATTGAGCCAAGCGATAGCATTGGCGAGTAACGCGATGCCGGCGAACATCGGCAGCAGGATGCCAATGAATAGCCCCTCGTACTGGCTCAAGAAGCCCAGTCCGATGGCCGCGCCAAAGCTGGCGATGGCAGGAAAACAGGCGGCGCAGCCCATCGCGGAAACGACGCTGCCGAGCGCGCCGGTTTTGCCAGCGATGCGCGTGATGAGTCCCATGTGTCGCTCCCGAGTTCGGTTAACGGATCAGCGTTTGAGGCTGGACGGATAGCCCGCGTCCTCGGTCGCCTTGGTCAACTTCTGGACGTTGGTCTTGGCATCGTCGAAGGTGACGACGGCCTGGCGCTTGTCGAAACTTACGTCGGTCTTGCTCACGCCCTCAACCTTGGAAAGCGCGTGCTTGACAGTGATCGGGCAAGAGGCGCAGGTCATGCCAGGCACGGACAGCGTGACGGTCTGGGTGGCGGCCCACACGGGGGCAACAACGGCAGCGAGGGCGAGGGCGGCAAACAGTTTTTTCATGATGAACTCCTGTGATTAATAGAAAAATGGCATGACGTAGGGAAATCCGAGCGAGACCAGGACCAGCGCGGCCACGATCCAGAAAATGAGCTTGTAAGTAGCTCGCACTTGGGGAATCGCGCAGACCTCACCCGGTTTGCAGGCTTGCGCCGGGCGGTAGATGCGCCGCCAGGCGAAAAACAGCGCGACCAGCGCTGCGCCGATGAAGATCGGGCGATAGGGTTCCAGCACCGTCAGGTTGCCGATCCATGCCCCGCTGAACCCCAAGGCGATCAAAACCAGCGGCCCCAGGCAGCAGGCCGACGCAAGAATGGCGGCCAGCCCACCGGCGAAGAGCGCGCCGCGCCCGTTTTGTGGTTCAGACTTTTGTGGTTCAGACATACGCTTGTCCTTTCAAATTTGGTTTGGATAGCTTAAGCTTACTTC
>NZ_JAWUEI010000072.1:0-6203 GCF_036663495.1 Enterobacter sp. 342 | reverse complement strand
AATCGGCTCAAACATGAAGAAATGAAATGACTGAGTCAGCCGAGAAGAATTTCCCCGCTTATTCGCACCTTCCTTAGCACAAGGTTGATACCAGAGGAGGAGCAATGTTCGGCTACAGCCTGTTTCGCCTGAGCCTGTTTATTGCCCTGGCAATAATCGCCTGTACGGCTTCCGGGTTATTTACCTATTTAGTGGTCTCAGCGCTGGCTGAATAAAGCCGGCATTTGTGAAAAATATGTAAAATAAAACCTTTAGCACCGAGGGGAATACAGTGAACCGTTATTTTTCTCTCATTCCCGTTGTTATTTTAATAACAACGGCTTGCGATCAGAAAGCACCGCAAGTTACCCCGCTGCCGCGGATGGTAAAAGTTGCGGATGTCGTCGCCATTGGTGATTCACAGCAGCGCATTTTTCCTGCCCGTATTGAATCCGGGGATTCTACCGATCTGTCGTTCAAACGCGGCGGACAGATTGAATCCCTTGATGTGCGTCAGGGAGCCAGTATCTCTCAGGGGCAAGCGCTCGCCCGGCTCAACGCCCGGGAAGCGCAGCAACGCGTCAACGAACGGCAGACCGCAGCAACCCTCGCTCAGCGGCAGTTCGACCGCTTCCAGACGCTGGCCGGTCGCCAGGCCATTTCAAAAGCGGAAATGGATATCCAGCGGGCCAACCGTGATTCCGCCAACGCTGCGCTAAAAATCGCCCGCGAAGAGCTAAGTCAAATGACGCTCACCGCGCCGTTTAGCGGTATTGCCGCCAGCGTCCCGATCCGTAATCACCAGGTTGTCGCCGCCGGACAGCCGATCGTCACCCTGACGCGAACCGATCTGCTCGACGTGGTGTTCAGCATTCCGGAGAATCTTTTTACGACTATTGATATCCGCAATGCGCAGTATCGTCCGGTGGTGAAAATCAACTCTATGCCGGACCGTCAGTTCACCGCCGAATATAAAGAACATACCGGTAGCAGCGACAGCAACACTCTGACCTGGCAGATCATTTTAACCATGCCGCGCCCGGCCGATTTTCCGTCAGTGGGCGGCGTGAGTGGGACCGTGACGGTCAATCTGGCAAACCTGCCCGCCAGCGCGGGCGATAAAGCCGTCGTGGTGCCGGTTGAAGCGGTATTTAATCCGGATAATCGCCAGCGCAATGAGCCCCACGTCTGGGTAGTTAAAGGCGAAGGCGAACAGCTACAGCTTGAGGACAGAAAAGTTGGCGTCGGCCAGGTCACCTCTCAGGGAGTGGTCATTACCGAAGGGCTTAGCGTCGGCGAGCGCGTCGTGGCGGCAGGCGTCAGTGAACTGCATGCGCAGCAACCGGTTCGAATCTGGACGCGTGAACGAGGTTTGTAATGGATATCTCTCGTCAGTTTATTAACAACCCGATTCGCGTCTGGCTGACTATTTTACTGCTGGGCATCGGGGGTATTTTCGCCCTGCTGAATATCGGTCGCCTGGAAGACCCGGCGTTTACCATCAAGACCGCCGTGGTCATCACCCACTATCCGGGAGCCTCGGCGCAGCAGGTTGAGGAAGAAGTCACCCTGCCGCTGGAGAACGCGCTGCAACAGCTGCCCTATCTGGACAACGTCAGCTCAATTTCCTCCAATGGTCTGTCGCAAATCACCGTCAATATCGCCTCGAATTATCACTCCAGCGAGCTGCCGCAAATCTGGGATGAGCTGCGCCGTCGGGTAGGAGACGCCGCCCGGATGTTCCCGCCCGGCGTGGCCTCCCCCTTTGTGAACGACGATTTTGGCGATGTCTTTGGCTTCTTCTTTGCTATCTCCGGCGAGAGCTTTACCAACCCTGAGCTGGTCCGCTACGCCGAGCAGCTCAGGCGCGAACTGGTGCTGGTTCCCGGCGTTGGCAAAGTCGCTATCGGCGGTGCGATCCCACAACAAATCAATATCGATATCTCGCTGGCAAAAATGACCGCCCGCGGTATCACGCTCAACCAACTGGCGGCAATCCTCAGTCGCTTGAACGTAGTGTCTAACGCCGGTGAGATTAAATCCGGCAGCGAGTCAATTCGCCTGCATCCAACGGGGGAGTTTGAAAATCTCGACGAGCTGGGCGATTTGTTAATCAGCCCGCACGGCTCAGGTTCAGCGACGCGATTGCGCGATATTGCCACGCTATCGCGCGGACTCAGCGAATCTCCTTCCAGCATTTATCACGCTAATGGCCGCCAGGCGGTCACTATGGGGGTGTCGTTTATTCCCGGCGTCAACGTCATTGACGTTGGTCGCGCGCTGGAAAGCAAACTGGATCAGATGTCGGCGGAAAAACCGGCAGGGATCAAAATTGACCTGTTCTACGACCAGGCTGCAGAAGTGGCTCACTCGGTGAACGGCTTTATCACTAACTTCCTGATGGCACTGGCCATTGTCGTCGGCGTGCTGCTGATCTTTATGGGCGTGCGCAGCGGTATCATTATTGCCCTGTCGTTAGCGCTTAACGTGCTCGGTACGCTGCTGATTATGTATCTGTGGGGCATCGAGCTACAGCGTATCTCGCTGGGGGCGCTGATTATCGCCCTGAGTATGCTGGTCGATAATGCCATCGTCATCGTCGAAGGGGTACTCATTGCCCGCCAGCAGGGGTCGACGCTGCTCACGGCGATTAATTATGTGATTCGCCGCTCGGCGCTGCCGCTGCTGGGGGCGACGGTGATTGCTATTCTCGCCTTTGCGCCGATTGGCCTGTCGCAGGACTCCACCGGAGAATACTGCAAATCACTGCTCCAGGTGCTGCTGATTTCACTCATGCTGAGCTGGTTCTCAGCGTTAACCATCACGCCAGTACTGATTAAATGGTGGCTGTTCAAAGGGCAACAGCCGCCTGCTGAAACCTCGGATACCGACCCCTACAGCGGGCGCTTTTATCGCATTTATCAGCAGATTCTGCACACCCTACTGATGCGCAAAGCGATCACCCTGACCGTCATGGCGGCGCTGCTGGCAGCTTCAATATGGGGATTCGGCTCGGTGCGGCAGAACTTTTTCCCCTCATCGAACACGCCTATCTTCTTTGTTGACCTCTGGCTTCCCTATGGCACTGATATTGCGACAACCGAAAAGATGGCCAGCGATATTGAAACCTCGATTAACGGCCAGCCGGGCGTTGTCACCACCATCGCCACCGTTGGTCAGGGCAGTATGCGTTTTATCCTCACCTACAGCGGGCAACGGCAATACAGCAACTACGCGCAGATCATGGTACGCATGGACGACCAGCGCAGTATTAACGCTCTGACGCAGCATGTTGACAGCTATATTGCGCGCAACTATCCGCAGGTTAATGCCAGCAGCAAACGCGTGATGTTCGGCCCTTCCGGCGATAGCGCCATTGAAGTGCGCATCAAAGGCCCGGATCCCGACCGCCTGCGCCTGCTCGCCAGCCAGGTGGGCGATATTCTCTCCGCAGACCCGGCCACCGACGGCGTGCGCAACGACTGGCAGAACCGCAGCAAGGTTATCCGCCCACAATATTCCGCCAGCTTAGGCCGCGAACTGGGAGTAGATAAACAGGATATCGATAACGCGCTGGAGATGAATTTCTCTGGTAGCCGTGCGGGACTCTATCGCGAAGGGGCTGACCTGCTGCCGGTGGTGGTTCGCCCACCAGCCGCCGAGCGCCAGGATGCTAACCACCTGAATAATGTGCTGGTCTGGAGCCAAAACCGCCAGCAGTATATCCCGCTCAGTAACGTGGTCAGCGGCTTTAATCTCGAGTGGGAAGATCCTTTGATCCTGCGCCGCGACCGCAGCCGCGTACTGACCGTGCAGACCGACCCCGATCCGCTGAGCAATCAAACCTCAGGCGATATTCTGGCGCGCGTGAAGCCGCAAATCGATGCCCTCGCCCTACCGCACGGCTACAGTATTGAGTGGGGCGGCGACGCGGAGAATTCCCGCGAAGCGCAGCAGGGGTTGTTCACCACCCTGCCGCTGGGTTACCTGGTGATGTTTGTTATCACTGTGCTGATGTTCAGCTCGCTGAAAAACGCGATCGCTATCTGGCTGACGGTGCCGCTGGCGCTGATTGGCGTAACGCCAGGCTTTTTGATTACCGGTATTCCTTTTGGCTTTATGGCATTGATAGGCTTGCTTAGCCTGAGCGGGATGTTGATTCGTAACGGCATCGTGCTGGTTGAGGAAATTGAGCAGCAGAAGCAGGAAAAAGCGCAGCAGGAAGCCATTATTTATGCCGCCACCTCGCGTCTGCGCCCTATTCTGCTGACCGCCTTCACCACCGTTCTCGGTCTGGCCCCTTTATTATTGGATGTCTTCTTCCAGAGTATGGCGGTAGTTATTATGTTTGGTCTGGGTTTTGCTACTATTCTGACGCTGCTGGTTCTGCCAGTGATTTACGCCTGTTTCCATAATAAGAGCCTATCCCAGTAGGCGTATATTGTTGCAGCCAGTTTGGGCACGGACAGCGCGCAACAACCGAAGCGTACACGCAGTACGTGAGGCTTGTGAGCACTGCCCAGGACCAAAATGGCAAATAAAATAGCCTAATGGGATAGGCTCTAAGGATATGAAGCCACAATAATGAACAGTACCGGATTAAATATTATTAAAACGCTGGGATGCATGACGGCGGTGACCTTCTTCACCATTTATAACACCAGGGATCACTATGATTACGACTATCACTGGATCCTCGGTTTTCTGACGTTTATTTCGACCATAGCCACGCCGCTGTTTTTTGTGGTGGCGGGCTATCTGGATTCGCAGTCACGGCACGATGCGCAGTGGCAAATGGGTAAAATCAAAAGCGTAGTTATCGTCTTCCTGTTCTGGATGACAGTGTACTATCTCTGGGAACCCTACCAGCGCGGTTATCTTATCCAGCCGTGGTTTGTTTTTGCCTTTATTGTGATTTACACCTTTCATCCGCTTATCGAGTGGCTCAGCCAGCGACGCAAGCTATTTTTCGGCGTGGTATTTGCGCTGCTGTTGCTCTCATATGGCTACGATCTGCTGTCCGCGCTGTATCCTGATGTTCATGCGCTGAGCCTGGCCCCGCAGTACCGTTTGTGGACCTGGCTGCTGTTTTACCTGACCGGCCAGCTGTTCAGCGATCCGCTGGTCGCCAGTTGGCTGACCCGCGAGAGAGTGGTGAAAGGCGCGATGATCGCCATTCCGTTTATTTATCTCTTCACCTGGTTTTACGAGCGCCATTTCTTCTTCGCCCTGTTTAAGGCTGACAGAAATGCGTTCATTCTTACCGGATCACAAATTTATATTTTGGTGGTGGCGCTGGTGATTGCCGCCAACGGCGTGCGGTTTCGTAAAAACAGCGAGTTTAAAGAGACCATTCTGGCGACTATCAGCAAAACGATGACCGGCGTCTATATTCTTCACTACTCCGTTTTTCATCTGCTGACCGCGCTTATCCCAATTAGCTCGCTGGGAACCAAGTTAATGCTGATTGTCCTGACGTTCATCGCCTCGGTGTTAATTTCAATGCTAGCGCTGTCCAATTCGCTGGTGAAAAAGGTGATTACGATTTGATGCCCTCTTAAAAACCGTAGCGCAGCCACGCAAACAGCACGTTGCCGTTATTGTAGGTGCCGGGAATATAGGTGAACTGCACGCTCAGGCGGCGATAGCTGGCGGAAAAGAGCGGCAAAATAATCGGTAGCGGTACGTAGTTGGCGAAGTCTTCTCGGGCGGTGATCCCGGCGGTCACCCCAAGCCCCAGGCGAAAATCGCGACTACTGTCCAGATACCAGCCCTTCTCCCAGCCGTAGCCGATAATCGGCTGCCACTCGTTGTGCGAATCCTTAAACATCATCGCGTAGAGTGAGCTCCAGTTACCTTCTTCGTTATATCTTGAGACACCAAATCCCCCGCCCCACGGCATCTCATTGTAGTTATCGGTTTTCTCTTTATCGTACATAAAGCGGTTGTGCCAGCTGAGAAATGGCAGATACAGGTCGTAGTTTTGCGGCTGATTCCAGGTTTGCGAGACATCGTCTTTTAGCCAGTTCCACCAGCCGCTGACGCGTTGTTCGCCATAAACCTTTGTTTCCGCCTGTACCGCAAAGGCGAAAATAAACAGAGTTCCCCACACTATCCGCAGACAACGTCGCATTGTTTTATCCTTAAAGGGGTCGTCTCAGAATTCGGAAAATAAAGCACGCTAAGGCGTAGTCACCCCGTGACTCCCCCGCGCCGATGCAGCG
>NZ_JAWUEI010000071.1:0-6256 GCF_036663495.1 Enterobacter sp. 342 | reverse complement strand
GCTCATGATGTCCCTCTGGGATGCGCTCCGGATGAATATGATGATCTCATATCAGGAACTTGTTCGCACCTTCCCTAAAGGGCCGGGAGCGAGATGATACACAGGCCAAATTAGCCACGCAAACTCAATGGTAAAAATCAGACGTTTCTCCAAATATATACTCATTGAAAATGATGCGGATCACATAATGCGTACGCACTATAAGTCATATTAAACAATGAATTAGAAATGGGAGACATCTATGCAGCTTTCAGGATTGAAAGAACTACACAAAGATATGAGACGAAATGGTGTTACTCGGACTCAGTTTCAGTACCGGCATAATCAGGTAGCTTTCGATGTGCTGTTTTTCACAGATGGCTCCCCATACAAACTACTTTTCGGCGCTATAGGCGAAAAGTGTTGTTTCGTGGTAAACGTCAAACCGGGCTATTCAATAGATCCCTTCTTACAGCCTAAATCGGCATATAACGACTTATGTCGTGTTTTAGGTATCGAGTACGACCCTAAAAATCCTTTCAGCACTGCAAAATTCTTTCGACACTTTGCAGAAGCAGTTCCACATACAATAACAACAACCAAAGAACCGAAGACACCACTAAACGCTCAAGCAAGCCTTAACGATGATGGAGATAAAATTTTCTTCAGCCATTGGCGAAACAATGGTGACAGCAGCCATGTAACTCGCGCTAACCTTGAAAAAACGCAAAAAGCATTTGGAAGCGAGATCGCAAATTTCTGCCTGGAGCGGAATATTAGTAGCTGCTGGACTGTAACGGAGAAGAGAAAACCAGAGTAATACGCGACAACATAAGCTGTGTTTCGCAGTGACCACTCTTAACAGAGTACAACAGATTTTGCGTAACGCACTAATGTTTTTTTGTGGCGATAAAAACTGATGAACTGAAGCAAAAGTCGTATATTTTTTATCAAAATCATCTTACCAAAGGGTGTTAGTAAAGCTATGGCTGAGTGGATTTTTGACAGGGGCGGACGCCCAACATTAATTTTGGATTCGGACTGTATAAGAAACAGTCGCGGACAAGTTGTTGCATGGATTTCTAACAACAGCGTTTACACTATGCAAGGCCGGCATGTTGGCTGGTTCGACGGCGGCGTGATATCGGATAGTAGAAATCAAGTGCTTGGTTTTATAAGAAACGCAACAGGTTCTACACCTGGGCGCCCAGGATTGGCTGGAACTCCTGGATTACCGGGGTTCGCTGGTCGCCCGGGGCGCCCTGGATTCGCAGGAGCTCCAGGGAGGCCAGGTCGAGGTGGCTGGTCTATAGAAAATCTTTCAGCGTATTTTTGAATGACAGAGGGAGATATGTTCTCCCTCTGTTGTTTTGTTTCAAGTGTAAATATCGCGATCCATTTCAAGTTTGATATCTAGCATTGATAAACATCCCTCTATAAATCCTTCTGCCATCTGAAACTTGATCCGAACCATTCCTTCAGATAACTTAAGTCTGCGGCCGATTGCACGCTTTGATACATTCTTTACATAGTGGTCGAAGATAAGCTCATACTCATCTTGAGGTTTCAGTTTTAACTTAGCCAAGCAACTATCAATAATAAGCGCATCATCCTCTGTGCACATCGGCATACTGCAATTTTCTGGTACGAGACCTTTAAATCCTGCAGCAATCGGCGAGTATCCTACCTCTGTTTCTATTCTGTGTTTTGACCAATTCCCCCAGCGATCCAAAACCATTTGAATTTCACGCATTATTCTATGCTCCTGTCTTATTTACGCTGTCGCTGATGTGCATTCCCTGAGGGCTAAAATGTTTTAGTGATGTTTCAAGTTCCATATCTCAAACCCTCGTCACGTTGCTGGCTTCCCACTCGAGATAAAGCTCGCTTTGTGGCTTACCGACCAGGTAGCTAAAAGGTTTTTTCTCGCCTTCCAGGAACGGGTGAGAGCGAGAGTCAAAGTTGGCTCCAATATCTCCAATCCACCCTTCACCTTCTCGTTGCTTTAACAAACGAATCATTGAGGCGGGAAGATTGATCGCGGCCTGTTCATCTTTGTCGAGACTCTCATATCCCATGCGTTCAGCTTTTCTCTGCGCCAGCTCGCGGGGAATGTTGCGCCAGACGGCCATCACGTTGTCGGGCATATCCGTTAACGCACCGGTGCCTTTTACGTCCATCTTTCCGGTTGGAGCGGAGTCGTTTGTTTTTCTGGCATGGGTAACCTCGCACGGTAAGGATGCTTTCACAAAGTTTATACCTGTGCTCCTGGAGAAAGGCTGTCATCGCCTATACCAGCTGTATATGAAAGGTGAACTGCCGATGAAAAAGACATGGAGCGGCGAATACAGCCACGATAAAGCGATTTATACGCCTGAAGGCCTCTGAGATGTATGGCCAGTAGAGAAACGCGGGAAGGAAGGTGAACGGATGAAAATATGGGGTGGCGTAAGCCACCCATAGTAACGAGACTATAAAACGCCTTCATGCTCGAGTGCCTTGCGAGCAATTTCCCCCACTAAATCTACAAGTTCATACAACAGCGTTGCCTCTTTCCCTGTACTGGATAAATAGCCGGCAGCAACTGCAAGCGCCCTGATTCTCTCAAGCTCATTAACCGGATTAAGTTTTTGCTCATCACACATTAATGAATCTCCTTATCACGTTCGCTACCGATGAAATCGAGCTTCAACTGACTGAGGCTTTCTACCAACGATTCCGCTTTTTCGAGCAGCACCAGATCGTCCTGACGTTTACGCAAACGGCGGCCAGCGTCACTTGAGTCTTCATCTGATACCTTACGAGCTGCAGCCACAATTGCCTGCAGTTCTTGAACTGAGTAATTAAGGTAGCCATGGGCCTGACGATCTAACTCTTCCATGTAATCGTAAACCTTAGCCTGCAGCTCGTAGCTATAACTCATTGCCATTAGGCAGGCCTCGCGCTTAGGGTACTGGTAGCAGGGGAGCTCACGCCCAGTGCTATCACTATACTGAGCCAAAAATTTGGCTGAGTACCCCTCACCCAAAACCTTCGGCGATTTGGCAAGGATGTGTTTGTGTTGAATCTTCGTATAGCGCTTGCATGGGAAAGTTAATCCTTCTGCTTCGGCTTTCGCTTTACGCTCGGCATTGATGTAATCGACCATTTCTAAGCTACTCATAGTCGGCGTAGAAATGCCGTGCTGACCGATTTTAGGTTGAGCGAGTACCTCCCCGGTAGGGGCATAAAATTTAGTCATGATGATTTACCTGTCGTTAATTAGTTGGTAGCTGTCGCGACATAACGATCCTGCCAAAGGGTTATCGCAATTTCACGCAAGTTATTCGTAAAAGTATGCGTAGTCAGGCAACCTCCTTACGTGAGTCTTCGATGCGCTGGTTAATCCAGTCATCAACTTCACTTTCAACGAAGGCAATGGAGCGCGGGCCAATTTTGATGGAATACGGGAATTTACCCTGACTCATCAGGCGGTAGAGCCAGGCCTTGCTGTAGCCAGTACGGCGCTGGACTTCGGAAAGGCGAATGAATGAGTGAGACATATTTACCTCGTAACGTCTTTTGTGGTTTACGAGATAAATGATGACATAGAAGTAATGCAATTCATCGCAACATTAGGGCTAATAGTAATAAGAGAGAAGTAACTATGAGGGTAAGGGGATTTTGGGTTAGTTTAACCATCATAGTAACTTTATTTTACCCTCAGGGTAAGGGTGCGAATCCCACATAGACCATGTATTTACCCTAAGGGTCGCCAGTCATTTTCTCTTAATAGGACATGCTACCTTTTCGATTGCACGAGCCTGAGCATCAGGCATGTTTTCATATTCCAACTTTAGCTGGGCAACTAGCGCATCCTGTGACGGTATAGTCCTGCGGTCATCCACGTCGTAGTTTGACCACTCAGAATTACGAAGTTGAATTGCGATCAAGAGAGGATCGTCGTCTCTAAACTCACCCAATTGTGAAGGTAGTTCGCCCTTAAGTGTTATTATCTCAGCACGCAAGAGCTCGATCTCTTTTTCAAGTTCATCACGTGATACTACTATTTGGCCTTCCTTTTCTTTTTTCTTTGCTAAACGGTCTTTCTTATCCTTTAACAATTTATCGGCACGTACACGAAATTTTTCTAAACAGGGCGGAATATTTACATTACTATCAATAAAGGCCATAGTAATCTCTGTCCCTCTAAAATAAAATTCACGATACCATCCATTCCCACCATCACATCTAGAATAAACACCTTTCAAATCAGGGCTGGATTCCTCAGAAAACTCCCCTCCAAGAGCCATATCCTTTAAGAAACTTAAAGATTGGTTTGAAAAACCATCACTTTTCTTAAAGCCACTAATGACATCATAATCATATAAATAAAACGGCTCACCAAATGGGATGTCATCCATATGCCAATATGCTTCTCTAGCTATAATTGCACAAGCATCTGAGAAACTAATATTTTCTTGTTTGGCTATTTCTGATAATAAAGTTTCAAAATGTATTAGTTCATTTTTTTCATTGTTTATTTGTTGAAACAAGCCCATTACGTCACCTCTCGTCCTCTGATTTTGGCGGCTATGCCAGCCCGCAGAGGTGTACGGGTTTTCGGGGATCAACCTAGACATAGCCATTTTCTTTTGTGGAATTATCATCTACTGAAGTATACATGTCTAGCTTCACTGTATACCTAACCAGTAAATTGCAGGGTATGCCACATTTGTTCTGATAGTTGTTTCAAGCTTGGCAAAAGCTGTTCCAGCATCAAAGATGATATACACATAAAAACAATGAGTTACAATCTCATCAACATTTATTGAACACCTACTTTTCATCTCACACGAGTAAAAATCTTAGCCGATGGTTTTATAAGCTAGCTCGTCCAGATAGTCCGCATACTACTGCAGCATTTCGCGTCGGCCATCAATGTACTGAGCATGATTGTAGGTACCACGTATCGTGTTTCTGTCAGAATGCGCCATCTGCGCCTCTATCCAGGCAGAATTGAATCCCTGTTCATGTAACACAGTACTCATGGTATGTCTGAATCCATGGCCAGTGGCTTGACCGGTATAGCCGATACGTTTAATCACCTGGTTAATGCTGGCTTCGCTCATCGGCTTCCCTGCGTCATTACGTCCCGGGAAAACATACTTTCCTCTACCGGTAATCTCTTTGAGTTCGAGCAACAGCTCCTTGGCTTGTTTCGGTATAGGAACGAGGTGTGGGCGGCGTATTTTCATGCGCTCTTTTGGGATTAACCAGAGATCTTTGCTCAGATCAAATTCATGCCACTCAGCAGCACGAAGTTCGATGGTTCGGACACTGAGGTACATGAGAAGTAATGTCGCGATACGGGTAATTTTACTACCGCTATATGCGTCGACAGCTTGTCTGAAGGGGCCAAGTTGAGCTGGTGAGAGATGAGGGAAATGTTGCTGCTTGGGAGATTTCAGAGCCCCTGCCAAATCAGTGACTGGGTTGTACTCGGCCCTGCCGGTAATGACAGCATAAGTGAATATCTGGCGGCAAGCCTGTCTCGTTTTCTTGAGCTTATCCAGGACACCACGTTCCTCCATCTTCTTCAGAACAGAAAGCATGTCCATGGGCTTGATATCGGTTATCGCCTTTCTACCAATATAAGGGATAATATCTTTTCGCAGATATTCGAGAATGTCGTCAGCATAACCGGAAGACCAATTCGGTTTCTTATGTTCATGCAATTCAAGTGCAAGAGACTCAAAGCTGTTATTCACCGCGAGTATTCTGGCTTGCTTCTCCGCCTGCTTAACCTCAGACGGATCTTCACCATTAGCGAATAATCGTTTCGCTTCATTTCGCTTATCTCTTGCCTCAGCGAGGGTTACATCAGGGAAAACGCCAATTGAAAGGAGCTTTTCTTTTCCTGCCAGGCGGTACTTCAGGCGCCAGTATCGGGAACCATTCGGGTTAACTAGCAGGTACAGGACCGCCATCCGCCAGTTTGTAGGGCTTGTCCTGAGGCTTAGCTGTGCTTATCTGGCGTGCCGTTAACTTCATTGGGGGTATCTCTTTCCATTGAACCTGCATATACCCCCGAATGCACCCCACATTGGCGTGGATTTCAATACAATTAAGTAGACGTAGGGAGAGCGAGATTTAGCTGAGTAGCTTGGTATAACTGGATTGAGTAGACTTTAAGAGACGTTAGTAGAAGTGATAATGGCACGCCCTGTAGGATTCGAACCTACGACCTACGGCTTAGAAGAACGTAGAGTACTATTTAACGCACTGTAATATCATT
>NZ_JAWUEI010000070.1:0-6500 GCF_036663495.1 Enterobacter sp. 342 | reverse complement strand
GCTGATAGAAACAGAAGCCACTGGAGCACCTCAAAAACACCATCATACACTAAATCAGTAAGTTGGCAGCATCACCGAATATGACCTGTTGGCAATTCTGGTCGGCAATGCAACCAATCAAGGCATTTACGGCATGGCACAGATCTCTGATCGTACCTATGATCAGCTCAGCACTATCCAGGCGAACTATCTTCGCCTGGAAACATTGAATGCTGCTAACGACAACATCAATAACGCGACAGCCAAGCTACCCATCTTCCGGTACTACAACATCCAGGAAGATGTGATCCACGCCAGTGCCGATGGTCAAAAGTTCGAAGCCCGGCGCGAGACCTTCAAAACCCGTTATTCGTCGAAGTACTTTGGCACTCAAAAAGGTGTTTCTGCCATGACCTTGATCGCCAATCACGCTGCGATCAACGCCAGAGTGATCGGCGCCAACGAACATGAATCGCACTACATCTTTGATTTGTTGATGAGCAATACGTCAGACATCATTCCGGATGTGCTCTCAACCGATACCCATGGGGTGAACCATGTGAACTTCGCGTTACTGGATCTGTTCGGATACCAGTTTGCCCCACGCTATGCCCAGGTTGGCAAAGTGATCAATGACATGTTTGATGTCAAGGAAGACAAAGAACACCGAATTCAGCTGTGCTTAAAAAAGCCAATCAATACCCATCGTATTGCGCAGCACTGGGATACCATCCAACGGATTGCAGTATCACTTAAGCAGCGGAAAACAACGCAAGCCACCTTGGTGAGAAAGCTCTCGGAGTACAAGCGCAATCACCCGCTGCTGGAAGCCCTGACGGAATACAATCGCCTGGTGAAAGCGAATTATCTACTGTGCTACATCGATGATGCCAGTTTAAGAAACTATGTTCAGCGCGCGCTGAACCGGGGAGAGGCCTATCACCAACTGCGTCGGGCCGTGAGCAGCGTCAATGGGGATCAGTTCCGGGGCAGTTCAGACGAAGAAATCCAGCTATGGAATGAGTGCGCTCGCCTGGTCACCAATGCCATCGTTTACTTCAACTCCAGGATACTCAGCCAGCTGTTGACCAGCTTCGAATACCAAGGAGATACCAAGAGAATAGATATCGTCAAACAGGCATCCCCTGTGGCCTGGCACAACATTAACCTCAAGGGGACTTACCACTTCGAATTGAGCGAAAAATTGCCAGATCTGGAGGAGCTTATGCGCTCAATCGAGGGATATTTACCCGTCAGCGAAAAGTAATACCCCTCTGGAGGCCACGGACGGCGCGGCCTCCAGAGCACTTTGTCGTTTTTGGACGGAAAATCCCTAGAACCCCGATTATGACCGCTTCTGTAACGTCTCAGGCATCGCCAGCCACGGCGAAACCTACCGTGTCAGTGACAGCCAGGATTTCTGGTTAACCCCGAACGGCCGCTATCTCAGCCAGGCTGAGTACAGCAGTCCGGCAGATACGCTTCAGAAACTGACGGGCGTGGTCAGTGGTGAAGATCCTGACCAGGTGCGGAAGAACGCCGTCAGGGTAAGGGTGTTCCGCGTCGAGAGTGAAAACAGCCATAAAGGTGCGTGCCTGCCTGTGCGTGCCGTGGTCGAAAATGATATCCATAATAGCATCCATCATGATGCGCAACTCTTCAGCGTAAATAGTCATAGCGTTCTCGATACGGCAGCACAGTCAACCTTTATAGAAACCGGCGAAGTGGTTTCAATGGTGGTGGGGCCATTGAGAGTGATGGTAGCGACCTCATTAGCATTATTTACCGGAGCGTTCGCACGCCCCCTATTCCTGCTGCTTTGATATTGGTCTGATGGTTTACCGTCACGTTATTATCTCTGCCGGCACGTTCCCGACCAGGGTTAATACCGTCGGCTAACCAGCCTGAAGTATTAACGGTCAGATCGTTAAATTTATCGTTTTCGCTAATCAAATACAGACTCCCGTTTTTCAGCCCACCTGAAGCTCCCCCTGTCGCCCTGGTGGTAATAATTGCCTTATCGTACGTAGCGGGTAAAATCCTGACCGTTACCGTTTACAGAGCCGTAGTAATAAACTGCATAGTTCGCATTGAACGTATTCTCTTGCACGGGGCTGCAAACGCTAAAATCCGGCAACATGCGTATTCAACCGCTTTATGCATTAATATTTAACTGTAGGCCCTTCTCACGGCAAAGTGATAACAATGAAAAGGGCCATCAATCAGTTTAAAATCGCTTATAACGAATGTGAGAATCGGAAAAGGGTATTGATATCGGCCCCCATTTTCTTTTCCGCACGGCGCTTTGCAGCATAGATAGTACGAATATCGACATTGAGTTCATCAGCCAGTTGCAGACAACCGTCTCCGGAAATCAATGCGCTTAAGACAGCAAACTCCAGTTCAGAGAGTGACTCTCCGCCAAAGAAGGCGTCGCGCTGATAGATAAATCTCTTTTTTAACTTTTCACAGGCCAGCGTCAGCCGATCTTGCTGATAGATAACAAGAAAAATATCTTTAGAATGCTTAAACCAGTAATTAGCCAATGGTTTAAGGTATTTATCACAAACGATAACAATTTTTAATTTCGTTTCAATTAAATAATCTATCCAACGTTCGTTAGTAAAAAAGCGCAAATGGCTGATAGAAAAATCGACAAAAATACAGCCTAAATATAGATTATTATAATTTTGTTTGAGGAGCCCCTCCATAATCCCCAGAGAAAAATAGCCACTCCCTTCTGGCCAGGTACAAAAACAATAGTCCTGGCAAAACGAAACGCGCAATGAGGCATTTGGTTTTAATTCACATTGAGAAGGGCAACTCATACAGTTGATTCTTCCGTAATCATAAATTAGTGACTTCATTGTCCCCCTCCTTATCCATGATCGAATAATTTCACTGCCATAAAATGATGTCAATATTCTTTTGGAGGCCCAATAACTCTATTGGCCGGATTAAAACAATATTCTTACAAGCCATCCAAAGGGTGGAAAAACAACCATGCGGAAATAAAGAGGAAAAACAGTGGAAGAATAACTTCCGGCGGAAACAATGAGAAAACTGCGAATGTAAATCAGATAATTACAATAAAAAGAATGAGTCATGTGACTAATCACAATGAAGACTATTCAAAATAAAATAATTTACTTCCATTACTTTGCGGATTTGTTTTTTGGGGGAGGTAATACTTTTGACTTAAAAAGGTCTTAAGGCCATCGAAAAGAATGATATTAATAATCATACAAAAAGCTGAAGATGTATATCAAGAAAAGCTTTTACGGATATATAAATAGAAAGTGGGGCACCGTAGCGCCCCATTATTGAGAGTTACAGCCCTTCGGCGATGATTCTCGCCGCTGAAGCCAGCACATCGCGGCGGCTCTCTGCGTTCTGTTGCGGCTGGGTAAAATAGGTCACCAGAACCAGCGGCGCACGACCCTGCGGCCAGATCACCGCAATATCATTGGTGGTGCCGTAGTCGCCGCTGCCGGTCTTATCACCTGCAGTCCACGACGTCGGTAAGCCGGCCCGAATGCTGGCTGCGCCGGTCGTATTGCCTTTGAGCCACGTCACCAACTGCGCCCGCTGGGTTTCGCCCAGCGCATGACCCAGCGTAAGCTGACGCAACGTCTGTGCCATCGCCCGCGGCGTGGTGGTGTCTCTCGGGTCGCCGGGAATGGCGGTATTCAGCGTAGGTTCAGTGCGATCCAGACGAAACGTCTCATCGCCGATCGCGCGGGCAAAAGCCGTCACGCCTCCCGGGCCACCGAGCTGGGCAATCAATTTGTTCATGGCGGTATTGTCGCTGTACTGCAACGCGGCCGCGCTCAGCTCTGCCAGCGTCATTGTGCCGTTGACGTGTTTTTCGGCAATCGGATTGTAGTTAACCAGATCGGCAGGCTTGATCTCGACAGGCTGATTAAGCAGCTGCTTTTGCGTTTCACTCTGCTTAAGCACCGCCGCGGCCGCCATAACTTTACTGGTACTGCACATTGGAAAGCGTTCATCACCGCGATAAAGCACCTGCGTATTATCTGCGGTATCGATGAGCGCGACGCCCAGCCGCCCTCCGCTGCTTTTCTCCAGCGCCGCCAGCTTTTGCTGCACCGCACTCGTCTGCGCATAAAGCGGCGCGCTGCCCAGCAGCAGCGGAATGCACGCCGCCGCCGCGAACATCATCCGTTGCACTCTCTTTGTCACCATCTCAAACTCCCAATACGGTCAATCCGTGTTACATCAGTATTCATTAAAAGGTCGAACTGAAAAGCAAAACGCCGCGATTTTTCTGGGTATAGGAAGTATAAACCACCTTTTTGCTCCTCATCCGAAGTATCTTACCTGAAATTCCCTCACTCGTTTACCGCTCAAGCCCCAATTTTAACTGCCGGTCCAGCCTAAACCGCTCTAATAAGGTTCGATTTGGCGGTAAAATCTCTAGCCTGATAGCTCGAGAGATACAAACTGCCCCACCGCCCCGTTTAAAAGTTGGCAGTGTTGAGCAGTGTTGGATTTGGGGTCGTCAGTCAAAGAGACGACTCTGTGATGGATCGAACAGGCTGGGAGTCAGTGGCGGCGCTCGTTCTGGTGGCAGCTCACGCTGCTTGGCGGCATTCGCCTTGGCTGTTTTCTGTTTCAGATGCTTGAGAATCTGCTCAATGACCTTCGGATCTTCGATGCTGGCAATCACTTTGACGTGACCGCCGCAGTGTTCGCAGACTTCAATATCAATATTGAAGACTCGCTTGAGGCGTTGCATCCAGGTCATGGCGCGGTGGCGCTCTGCAGGACTCTTGTCACGCCAGTTAGTATCGAGACCTTCCGATTTGTCGGGCTTCTTGCCCCGCTTGGCGGGTGTTACTTGAACTCGGTGTTTGCTGTTCGGTGCAAAGACGCCGTGGAAGCGTGTGAGGTTGACTCGCGGCTTAGGTACCAACGCAGCGAGTTTGGCGATGAAGTCCAGCGGCTCGAAGATCACATGGGTGGTGCCATTGCGGTACGGAGTTTTGAGCTCGTAACGCACCTGCCCATTGGCGGTTAATGCCAGACGTTTTTCTGAAACCGCTGGCCGACTAATGTAGCGACACAAGCGCTCAAGCTTATCCCGCTGATGCGCTTCGGCCATCACACCGGCGTGTAGCGAGAAACCAGCATGGTTGGCTACTCGACTGCTTGAGTCGGCTTTATCCTCACGCCCTGGCAAGGTTTGCAGGGTGAAGACTTTGCGCCCTTGCTGGGGGCCGACGGCAATGCGATACGTAACCGAAGCACCATGTAATTGAGTCAGCGTATCGTCTTCGCCCTCTTCCAGTGTCAACCACGTATTCTCGGCATCACGCTCCAAAATCCCACGCTTTTCCATGCAGCGAGCGATGCGATGGCTGAGGGTGTGAGCGAGCGTATTCAGCTCATCGTAAGTGGGTGCCTTGACACGATGGAAGCGTTGCTTGCCATAGTCATCTTCGGCATAGACACCATCGAGAAACAGCATGTGGTAGTGGACATTGAGATTTAGCGCGGAGCCAAAGCGTTGGATAAGAGTCACTGAGCCAGTTTGTGCAGAGGCTTTGGTGTAACCGGCTTTTTTGATCAGATGAGTTGAGAGTGTACGATAGACGATACTCAAGACCTGGCCCATCAGCTGGGGATGGCGAGCCAGCAAAAAGCGTAGCTGGAAAGGAAAGCTGAGCACCCACTGGCGAATGGGCTCCTTGGGGAAGACTTCGTCTATCAGCAGCGCCGCACTCTCGGCCATCCGGCGGGCACCGCAGCTAGGGCAAAAGCCGCGTCGTTTACAGCTGAAGGCGACCAGACGCTCGTGATGACAATCCTCGCAGCGAACCCGCATGAAACCATACTCCAGACGGCCACATTGGAGGAGGTCGTTGAATTCTTGTTGGATGTAGCGAGGCAGGTGTTGACCTTGGGCTTCGAGTGAGGCTTTGAAGGCTGGGTAGTGCTGCTCAACCAGCTGGTAGAGCAGCGTCTGGTCGGGTTGGTGGCGTTCGTAACCGTTTGTTTGAGTGGGCGATTGACTCGCCGTGGCGTTCCTTGCCAGCGACATGGGTATCCTCCGCTGATACTGTGGTTATGTACAGTATCAGCGGCTTGCGTTCAGACGTCCAGTCTGGCCCTAGACATCGCTAAATGCTTAACCCGCAATAGCCCTCACGAGTTGTTATCAGCCACTACCGGTTGAGCGAGAAGGTTTTGGGTTCAGGGTGCTATTGCTCCACCAATCACAATACTGAAGCCCCAACTGTTATCAGTTGGGGCTTTTTCTTGTCTGTTTGCGGCGGTTGCGTTTTATCGGTAGTCGTCGAGCTCTGCACCATCCCACATAAGAGCTTAACGGTGCGATCTTCAACGCCATCACACAAAACTTTCTTTTTCACGCACAGTCAACTTATTGGATGTTTTATTAACAACCCAAAAGGAGATATTTAGCGGGCGGCCGGAAGGTGAATGCTAGGCATGATCTAACCCTCGGTCTCTGGCGTCGCGACTGCGAAATTTCGCGA
>NZ_JAWUEI010000069.1:0-6707 GCF_036663495.1 Enterobacter sp. 342 | reverse complement strand
TTCGAAGGGGTATTTTGGCTTTGACATATCAGGGACTATTCCATTTCATCGTCCAACAAAATGGGTGCAGTACAGGTTAATTGAAAAATTACTCGGGGCTTTCTGCTTTTACCACAGTCAAACAGTGTTACCGCTGGCTGGGGCAAAAGCCTCCAGCACCAGCGTTATTATACCACCCTGCCCTGATCAGCCAAACACCCCGCCTACATAAATTACTGATTTTTCATTTATTTGACATGATTCACTTCCGGTTGTCGGCGAAAGTCATTTTATACTAAAGAAAAGGGTAACGGGCAGCTGCTGGGTCGGAACATACAGTGCAGTTCCTGCCCGTTTAATTTCCGGATGCAATGGTAGGATCAGGAGGCACTGCTTCCGTTGATTAGGGAAATCTTATGTGCCTGAATACGGCTGTATTCGAGATGGGATGCAATATTACAGATGCGCTCCAGTCGATCATGCAGCCTCGTGTAGGTCAGTCGATGAATACCGGACATTTCATCAAGTAGCCAGCGCTTGATGTAAGGGTTACAGGAAAGCCGGGCAAGATCGTCGTCATCCACTTCGTCAAAGAACCAGTACTGCTCCATCGGGACTACCTGAAATATCCACGGCCGGGGATAGTCCCCTGTGACAACCAAAAACCATGCAAGAAAGCATAGACACAGCTCAACGACCATAAGCATCGAAAATTGCGAATAACTTAGACCGGGCACATAGGGTGAACTATCCGCAACATACCCCCTGAGCAATTCCGCCACAAGGTAGCCCAATAGCGTCAAGGCCAGCATCAGGGTCAGGATTAATCCCCCATTAAACGCTACCGAAGCCTTTTGAACCCGATCAGGTGCTGTCCGGCTGCGATAGTTGGTCACTACTCTTTCTACAAGTGCCCTTATGGCAGCCTGTTCTTTACTGACATCAGCTCCGGAAAAACCGGACGGGCTTTTATTTAATTCAGTCATACCCCACTCCTGTTATGTGCTCTACTTAACAAACACGTAGATCATACAGAGCTCACGGACGCACTCCTGCCAGATAAA
Organism: Enterobacter sp. 342; assembly: GCF_036663495.1. Taxonomy (NCBI): domain Bacteria; kingdom Pseudomonadati; phylum Pseudomonadota; class Gammaproteobacteria; order Enterobacterales; family Enterobacteriaceae; genus Enterobacter; species Enterobacter sp. 342. Next base: position 5,664 of record NZ_JAWUEI010000069.1, on the reverse strand, counting down.
GGAGGGAATTTGGCTGTAAGACGGTTAGCCAACAGTTCAGGTTATGCGTGGGATCCGCCCAGTCAGAAAGGATTCCGTTAATAACAGGCAAGGTTAAAGGCAGATGGACGGTGAAATTGTGGGTGCTAAAAGGGGGTATTACTCTTTTTCCTGCATAGCGGTTTTTTCAGCCCGGGTGGCCAGACGAACATTTCCGAAAGGCTCACGGACAAGCAGTGGCTTCTCCTTCTTCCAGCCCCTGATAGCCGTTTCTCCAAACCGACGTGGTGCATTGCCGTTCCAGCGAGCAATCACATGGTTATCATGAATTTCAATAATGACAACGGGGTGGACAATGACCGTTGAAATGGTGGTATTTCCCATTTTGGTACGGGTTACAGACCAAACCTGCATCCCGGATTCCAGCTGGCTGATTTTCATATTATATCCTTAAGCCATCACGAACTGCGCCACAAACAATTAATGTGGCGCAATTTACCATAAACAATAAACATCAGATACCCGTGAAAAGATTTCCCTTTATTTTAAAATTCTTCTGGAGAAAAAATGATATTTCCAGAAGAGGTCAGCGAAATTCAGAAACGGCCATCACAATGGTGCTGCGCTGACGCTGGCGTTCTGCCTTGCGCTGCCTGCGGCGATAGATCTGTTTTGCGCTGACGTAAGGGCAGTCCTCACGGGTATACCAGCAGCAGCCGCAAGGTTCGGGCCGGGGTTTTCCGGCAAGTCCAAATGGTTTCATCAAGTCACCTTTTTAATGTTTTTAATGGAAAGATACTTACCTAACCCATTGTTTTATAGGAAATAACGTTGTTGCATAAACAGATACAGATAACCCTCAGGAGAAAACATGCAAAGGTTATCAGTGATAACCGCGTCCAGATACCGAGTGTCAGTCTGTAAACGTTTTATCACCAGAAAATGTGCTGCCGCAGCCTTAATGCCAGAACTACCGTTTACAACATTATGTATACCCGCTTTGAATAACGAACGAGCATGAATTACCTTTTCCCGGGCCGCTTCGATCTCAGCATTAATAACGCATTGCCGCGCCTGGATGACTGCCTCTCCGGTTAAATCGCGGAAATTCATTAGAGATGTGATCATGATTGACTCTCCAGATTATGTGGAATCATTATAACAACTGGCACCACGCCACAAATAACCTGAGATAAATTCTTTGAAATATTCCTATATATAAGGAATTACAGTCGGAAAAGAAACAATGAAATAGCGCCGACCGCTTAAAATCGATAAATTAAAATGGACGGCACTGGAATGAAAAACTGAAAGTAGTAAGACCGTAATTATCCTTCACGGATGTAAGCTTTAAAAGAGGAGTACTGGCAAAGCTTTGCCAAGTACTTCGGCGGTTGTGTCTACGATTTTACGGATGTCATCGATCTGCGAAGGCTTATTCAACACCACCGTAAAAAGCTCTCCTTCGTTATCAGCCTGCTCGCAGTTTCCGTATCGGCTCCCGTCGTACAGCTGCACAATACGTGACATAGAAGACTTTGTTTGTTTCATGGCTTTGCACCTGCTTTTAGGCAGTTTGGTTACTGGTTATCAGAAGCTGGTTTCATGCGCTTCCGGCTGGGACACGAACTGGTATTTGACGCCGCCAGGCACACCTACTGCTTCGGCAATAGAGTCGCAAAGCCGCGATAAATCATTTAGTGTCATCGGATATTCAATATCTACTGAATATAAAGCACCTGCATTTTCAGCATCTTCGATGTTTTTATACTGGGCACTAAATATAGCAATGGTCTGAATTTCGTGGTTATGCATGAACCGGTCCTTATTAAATTATAAAAGCCACCCGAGAGTGGCCTGAGTGGAAACTTAAATCTGTGAAGTATATTTGAGAGATTTTTTGCGATCCAGATGCCGGGCAACAATGGTTCCGATAACAAGTAGCGTGATGACCGCACTGAAGAAGGTGCTGTCAGGGACGCCCTGGAAAAAATCACTGAAACTGTAAACAATAAAAATCAATGCGCAAAAATAGAAAACGATACGAACATAAGGGGTAAAAAACATTTTCATCGGTTGCCTTCCATTCAGGGAGAATTCTCAGTAATTACATCACACCTGAAGAGAAACTATTTTCGTATAAATGAGCATTTTCGACATATCAGAGGGGGGTTTTACTCATAAATGAGGTAGTAAGGGTCACACTTGAGATGAAAGTTACTTTCCTGGCTGCGAACGAACTATCTCAAATGTTAGAGGTGTGCGTTCGCCTTAAGAGCTTCATGCCCTGAGGAGCTCAACTTGAGCCGATAGTATAAACCTGGCTCCAGATGCCTTACTGGCTGGCATAACTCCACGAGGCCCAGCCGGAACAGGACCGGAGAGCTCCTGCACGTCACATCATCAGGATTCCCCATAAACGTACGCCGTTCTCTGGCCCGTCTGAAATTGCCAGAGATATCATAGATCGTGCCGGATGCCATCCGTCTTAACACGTAAATCTGCGCCCTTGTAAGCTTCTGGGCGGAACTGCTTAAACCTGACATACCTTCCCGGCCTTATATAAAACAATCCGCCAGCAGCTCGACTGGCGGACAATGTTTGACTGGAAACAGCAAGGACATACTATTTGCTGACAAGTTTGATATTGGTTTCACTCATTCGAAGTCGAAACTCCTGAAAACCCTGCTCTACCGCTAACTCCAGCCACTCAACGGGAATGGTATAGCTACAATCAGACCCACCCAAAGCGGCATCACAAGCGTAATCCCAGTCCTCATCCAGTTTTGGATTCATCCCCTGGGCGTAAGCCACAGTATCGCGGGATGCGGGAGAGCCCTCAAGCTCAGCATTAGTGATCAGGTATACACCATGACTGTGCGCGAGAAGCACTTTTGGCACCAGATGTGTGCTGGCAATTTTTGAGGATGAGGGAAAGAAAACCCTACCAGCTTTACGCGCCTCTTCTTCAGTCTGTCCCTCAGCGTTAAGGAGGGCTCCCCCCGGATAGCATGCCGGGTCATAGATCTGATCTGGGGTGACCGAAAACGTTTTTGCGGTGCGAATTTCTTCGATCAGTTTATTGATATCTGCCATTTCAAATACGAGAGTGGTCACAGGCTTACTCTCCCTCTTCAGTGGACAACATCAGATACTTTGTTGCCAGCAGAAGCTCTCCCACATCCTTGAGGGACAATTCAGCTTTGCCTTCTACGGCAAGCTGCAAGCGCTGTCGAATTGCATGAACAGAATCTGAAGATAAAGATGCCATTTTGCGCAAAACGGCATTAGCCTTTTCTACAGCAGGATACAGAATTTCTGAGTTGGTATTATCTTCGTCATTATCAAAGATAATTTCAGAATCCATATTGATGTTATCTTCAAGCCAGCTTGAAAGCACTTCAAGTAATGACATCACCTTTTCAATTTGCATATCGCCTCCTCTGTTAACATGAAACAAATATAACAAAGTGGCTTACCCGGCTAATAACCTGAGCAGAAAGTTTTCGAACTTAGTTTGAAAACAAGTTTTCTGCTCAGGTTAATGTTAAAGTCGCTGGGTAAAAGATAAAAGGCACTGAAGATGATTTAAGCATCAAACAGACTAAATAGGATTCCGTCTTTTATAACGCTTTTAAAATAGAATGAATGAAATATAAATTTTGCGTTTAAGAATGAACGCTGTAGAGGATGATTTATCCTGTGATATGCAGTTTGTGGCCTTTAAAAAGGCTTTATTATGGACTTGAATTGCAAAGAGAGCACCGACATTTTTCTGGGGGCTCCCGCAGAGAAAAAGCTGTGAGGTTATGAAGACGTATAGGAGGTATTCGGCGAAATACTGTATGGCCACAGGAGAGCTTCAGCACCCATATCCTGCCGCCTCGCTCGCCTGTGGTGATTTCAATATGTTCTACGTCATACCACGTAGTTGTATTTCTCACTTTGTTTATGCTTCCTGACACCGCGTGAACGCAATCTTCGTCTGGATGCGTTCATAGATGGAAAACTGCCTTTCAATGGAATCGGCATTAGACAGTAATTCATGAAGCTCAGCAGAATCTGTATCAGGAACGATAGCGACAGAAACTCCATATTTACGCCCAGTTCTGATCAGGTGCGCAAGTTTTTCCTTCTCTGATTCTGTGAGCATTGCCAGATCCCTTCCGGATACCTGCTCGATAAATGGACCAAGGTTTTTCGGAAAAAAGGGTTCGGCATCAGAATTATGTACCGGGAGCGTTTGCGGCTTATCGAAGCTATTGGACATGAAAAGAACCTTTATAGTTAGAGAGGTGGAGACTGAATGCGTAGCCCATTAAAATTAGTAGTGCCACACTCGAATGCTAATCATACTTTATGATGGCTATGGTAGGAATGGCCGTCAACTTAAACCGCCAGAAGCGAGCCATTCACCGTTAAAGTAACTTTCCCGTATGATGTTCTTTTTATGGAATGAGTTGTTCACACTCCTCTTTAAGAGCCGCCCTGGAACGAGATCGACAGACTTTGCTTAATGAAGAGCGTAATTGATGTTCATCAACCCCATCAGCGACAAACTGACCAATTTTCTTTTCAAGACGCTGCATTGCCTCATAAAGCTTGGCATCAGTATTATTTTTAAGAAACCTCAGTATATAATCAGCAATAATTTGAACAGGAGTAAAGTTACACATCATGTATCCTTAATAAGTTGTGTAAAAATAAAACCATAAAAAACATAATCAGAAGTAGATTATTATACTTGAGTAAGCTTTTCAGCTAACAAGCTGGAGAAGCAGATTCCGGTAAATTACTACATATTTGATAAAAGTTACTGAATAAAAAAGCCCAGCGTACCGGGCTTTCATTCAATTTGATTCTAAGAATCTGACTCGCCGCCTGATTTTTATACCAAGAAGAGCGAACAAAACGCCAACGAATGCGACGGGACTACCTACTTTAAGACAATTAACCGACGCTTTTGAAAAGGTATGTGATTTAGACATACGTTTTTGCTCATAACGAATCGCAAGTGGTGAGACGGATTTATCTAAAGCTGTCTTTTCCAATGCATAACGAACTTTCACGGGAATATTTGACTGTAATACACCAGACATATACGCCCTAACAACATTCTGTGTTAACTTCACATCTGGCTTGCCGAGTTTTATATGTAGTTGCGCCTTTAAATAGTTTACAGATACCTCTTCGCCTGAGGGCCAATTACTATCATTTAAATATGCGACAAGTTTATCGTATTTTTCATGTTTTACATATTTCTTGATAACCTTTACAGTCGAAGCTGAAGTGGCATCAGTCTCTTCCGAACCTAAAGCAGATGTAAAAACTGACAAGCCGATAAGAAAAGCGCCAGCAATTAGAAGCATCGGGAATATCTCACCTATTTCCTCCCCCTTTAAAATTTTAAAGGCAGTTGAAGAAACTACTAATAGCCCCATAATCCCTAATAGCAACTTAGAATATGTAGTTAGGAAGCCTCCAAATGCATCGCCAAAATCCGAAACCACTAACTTATCTTCACCTTCAGATGAATTGAAGAATGACAAGGGCACATCAATATCAAAGTCCAGAACTGAAGGTGAGAGGTGTAATGACAGCAACCACAGGCTTTGTTGAATAAATCAGATTTCGGGTAAGTCTCCCCCGTAGCGGGTTGTGTTTTCAGGCAATACGCACGCTTTC
>NZ_JAWUEI010000068.1:0-7181 GCF_036663495.1 Enterobacter sp. 342 | reverse complement strand
TTTGCCTGTAGCTCAGAGGAAAGAGCAACCGCCTTCTAAGCGGTTGGTCGCTGGTTCGAATCCAGCCAGGCGAGCCAAACCCACTACCTGGGACCCTTCGGCCAGAGAGCCGACATTGCCTTACCCTCATCTTCCTGGCTTGTCGCCAGGTTTTTTATTCTCAGGTTCCGGGAACCATCATCGACACGCCTACTTGTTAAATCGTCCCGAGGGCCTGACCCTTTTCAAACACACACACAGCACCCGCTAACTACGCGAGGTGAGAGCATGTATCGCATGGAAAAAATAACCACTGGTGCTGCCTATGGCGCTTCAGCCGGGAGCATCCTAAACGGCATGTTGAATGCCTACAGTCCCGAGCAGTGGAACGCTATCGGCGTGCTGGTGGGTATCATCATTGCCGTACTGACGTATCTGACAAATCTCTATTTCAAGATCCGCGAAGACAACCGCCGCAGCAGGAGCCGAGATGAACCCGACACTCAGGAATAAGCTGGTGGGTGCCATTGTTGGCGGATCCGGAGCCATCACCATTGCTGCAGTGATGTTGGGCAATGCTGATGGGCTGGAAGGACGGCGTTATTACGCCTATCAGGATGTGGTCGGCGTCTGGACTGTTTGTGATGGGCACACAGGTGCCGACATCCGCCGCGGTCACCGCTACACAGACAAAGAGTGCGACAATCTGCTGAAGGCAGATCTGCGAAAGGTGGCAAACGCCATCGACCCGCTGATCAAGGTTCGCATCCCAGAGCCTACCCGCGCCGCGCTTTACTCCTTCACTTATAACGTTGGCTCTGGTGCTTTTGCCAGCTCGACGCTGCTGAAGAAGCTGAACGCCGGAGACGTGCCGGGGGCATGCAAAGAACTGCAACGCTGGACGTATGCCGGTGGCAAGCAGTGGAAGGGACTGATAACCCGGCGCGAGATTGAGCGGGAAGTTTGCGAGTGGGGCCAGAAATGAGTCGGTTAACAGCAATCATCCGCGCTGTCGTTATCTGCCTGCTGGTTTCGATGGCCTGGGCTATCAACCACTACCGCGACAACGCCATCACCTACAAAGACCAGCGCGATAAAGCCACTGAGAAACTCAGCCTGGCAGACGCCACCATAAAAGACATGCAGACCCGCCAGCGTGATGTCGCTGCACTGGATGCCAAATACACCGGAGAACTGGCTGATGCGAAAGAAACCATTGAGCGTCTGCATAGCGATGTCATTGCTGGCCGTAAGCGGCTGCAGCTCAACGCAAACTGTCCCGCGAACGGAGCGACCAGCACCAGCGGCTTGGGCGATGCTACCAGCCCCCGACTTACTGACTCCGCTGAACGGGATTATTTCACCCTCAGAGAGCGAATCGTCACAGTGACGAAGCAGGTCGGTTATCTGCAGGACTACATCAAAGAGCAGTGCTTAAAGTGAGGTAATCATGGCATTAGAAGGCAGTCAAAACCCATCCAAGTTCCGTGAGGAATGGGATAAGCAGACCGAAAACAAGTAGGTCGTTACAGAAGCTCTTCACTGAGGGGCTTCGATAATGATCTGTGTAACCCAGCAAGGATGGTGATCACATCTTGCTGACGGGTAAGCCGTAAGTGGCTAAGCACTTCTGAGAAGCAGGGCAACAGCTGCGACAAGGCAAAGAGGTAATCATGTCCGACATCTACATCATCAAACTGACGACGAACGACGGCGGAGAGTACAAAGGCCAGATGTCACGCCGACAACCTGAGCTGGTGAACGGCTTTGTGCCGCTGGCGACGGAAACGGGACAGTGGCTTTATTTCGCTCCTGCTGATGTAAAGCGTGTGGAGTTCACACCTGTACCGGCAGAGCAGACCGAGCAGCCATCAGAACAAACAACGGAGTAACGAATGAGCAAGCCGGACTGGGAGGCCATCGAGACGGCGTACCGGGCCGGAGTGATGTCCCTCCGAGAGATAGCATCACAACACGGTATCAGCGAAGGCGCTATCCGCAAGCGCGCCAAGCGTGACGACTGGTCACGTGACCTGAATGCGAAGGTGAAAGAACGCGCTGACGATCTGGTACGCAAAGCCGAGGTACGCAAACAGGTACGCAGTGAAGTCGCTTTTAACGAACGCGTACTCATCGAGGCTACGGCTGAGGTAATTGCCAACGTCCGCATGGAGCATCGCGGCGACATTAAGCGCGCCCGGCGGATAACCAACGCCCTGTTTGATGAGTTGGGCGCGGAGTGCGCAGACGTGGCCGCACTGGAGAAGCTCGGAGATCTGATGTTCGACCCCGACGACAAAGGCCAGGACAAGCTCAATGAGATTTACCACAAGGTTATCAGCATGCCGGAGCGCGTTAAGTCGGTTAAGGCACTGAGCGACGCGCTTAAGAACCTGATAGGACTTGAGCGTCAGGCATACGATATCGACGGGCCGGAAGGCGACAACTCTGTTAAGCAACTGTCTGACCTGATGGATTCTCTATCTCAGGGGGCGTAATGAAACCTGAGCACATCAAGCTGCTGGCCGACAAAGACTGGCGGCTGAACAACCTTTACTGGATTACCGACAAAGAGGGAAAGCCAACGCGGTTCAGGATGACACCTGAGCAGCGGGAATACTTCGAGGGGATCCACACCCGCAACATTATCCTTAAGGCTCGCCAGCTCGGTTTCACCACTGAGGTGTGCATCATCCAGCTCGACGCGGCCCTGTTTGAGTCGGCGAAGTGCGCGCTGATTGCCCACACGCTGAATGACGCAAAGCGCCTGTTCCGTGAAAAGGTGAAGTACGCATACGACAAGCTGCCGGCAGAGATAAAGGCTGCCAACCCGGCGAGCAATGATTCTTCCGGCGAGCTCGTCTTTAAGAAGGGTGGCTCGCTATACGTCAGCACGTCGTTTCGTGGTGGTACGCTGCGCTACCTGCACGTTTCCGAGTTCGGGAAGATATGCGCCAAGTATCCGGATAAAGCCCGTGAAATCGTCACTGGTGCGTTTGAGGCGGTATCGACTGGATGCTTTGCTACTATCGAGAGCACAGCTGAGGGCCGGGCGGGTTACTTTTTCGATTACTGCCAGACGGCAGAGAAAGCGTTGCTGCAGGGCAAGCCTTTATCCGCGCTGGACTGGAAGTTTTTCTTCTTCTCCTGGTGGAAGAATCCGCAGTACGCAATCGACCCGGTTGAAACGCTGCCGGTGCGCCTGATTGACTACTTCGCTGAAATGGAAGCGAAGCACGGCGTAGTCGTCAATGAACGCCAGAAAGCATGGTACTACGCCAAAGAGAAAACACTCGGCGACGACATGAAGCGTGAATACCCGACCATTCCGGCCGAGGCGTTCCAGCAGTCTGTCGAGGGTGCGTATTACGCCAAACAGTTCCGCTGGCTATACACCAACAAGCGGATCGGCCAAATCCCGGATAACTCGCACCTCCCTGTGCACACATTCTGGGATATCGGCGTGGGAGACTCCACGGCTATCTGGTTCGTTCGTGAAGTTGGCAATGAGTTCCACGTCATAGACTACTACGAAAACTCCGGTGAAGGCCTGAGGCACTACATGAAGGTGCTGAAAGACCGAGGCTATGAGTACGGAGAGCACTGGGGGCCGCACGACATCGAAAACCGCGAGTTTGCTGCTGATGCGAAGTCACGCAAAGAGCTGGCGCGCGAAGGGTACGAGATTGACGGTCAGATGTACTCCCTGAATTTCAAAGTTGTGCCGAAAGCCGGAATTGATACTGGCATTGAGTCGGCCCGTGAAATCCTCCCGCGCTGTGTATTTGACGAGGAAAAATGCTCTGAGGGTATATCCCACCTTGAGGGTTACCGGAAAGAGTGGGACGACAAGCGCGGCTGCTGGAAAGACAAACCTCTCCATGACGCCACCTCACACGGTGCTGACAGCTTCCGTTACTTCGCAGTGACGAAGAACAACCGTAAGCAGGTCGGCACAGTATTCTTCTAAGGAGTATCGCCAGTGAGCGAACAAGATAACGGCCTTCAACTGGCTGTGAACAACCTCGCCACTGAAATGAGGCGAGCGAATTACCTGAATGCCATCGGCATCGGTGGCGGCAACACGAAGCGCCCGACGCTTTACCAGGAATTTGGCTACCCGCGCACGATCAACTTCAACGACTTCTACAACATGTACCGCCGCAACGCCGCTGGCTTCGCTGTGGTGCATCGGCTGCTGGAAGGTTGCTGGCAGGACTATCCTGTCATTGTTGACGGTGATGAAGCGCAGGAAGCGGAGAAAACAAACGCCTGGGAAAAGAAAGTCACCAAGTTTATGAAGAAGCTGTGGCCGAAGGTGAAGGATGCCGATCGCCGCAATATGGTCGGGCGATACTCCGCGCTGCTGCTTCAGGTGAAAGACAATAAGTCATGGAACGAACCAGTAGATACCAAGCTGGTGAAATCCCTGGGCGAGTCAGCGCTGGTAAAACTTATCCCGGTATGGGAGCCGCAGTTAACTGTCTCCGAATGGGATAACGACCGTCAGTCTGAAACGTTCGGCCAGCCGAAGATGTTCAACTTCAACGAGCAGCCGGTCGGTGATGAGCCTTTTGTCGGTCCGATGCGCGGAGAACCGGTACACCCGAGCCGCGTTATCTTGTTCTGCGAAGGTTCTGAAGACGACAACGTGCTGTCCGGCATCCCGCTGCTGGAAGCCGGCTACAACAAGGGTCTCGACCTTGAGAAAGTGTCAGGTGGTGGCGCTGAAGGCTTCCTGAAGAACGCCAGTCGGCAGATCGCCGTCGAGTTCAGCAAAGAAACCGATATGAATACGCTGTCTGACCAAGCCAAAAAGGCTGGCTATGCCGATCTCGGCGAAGCGATGGGCGATAAGGTCAATAAGCTGAACCGTGGTACCGATGCGGCGGCCGTAATGCAGGCCGGTCAGATGCACGTTCTGAGCGTTACTCCCGGCGACCCGGGGCCGACATGGGAAGTCACAGCGAACGAACTGGCCGCCTCCGTGCAAATCCCGTTCACCATACTGTTCGGTCAGCAGACCGGGCGACTGGCGAGCGATGAGGATAAAACGGACTGGGCTATTCGTCGTAACACGCGGCGCAATGGCTTCCTGACAGACCGCATTACTGCGCTGCTTGAGCGCTTCTGGACGATTGGCATCATTGATCCACCAACTAAAGGCGAGGTTACAATCTCGTGGAGCGACCTCCTGGCGCCAGGCGAGAAAGAGAAGATCGAGAATGCTTCGAAACTGGCCGACATCGTGCAGAAAACATCTGGCTTCTACGGTGGCGAACCGCCATTCACTGCCAACGAGTTGCGCGAGATTGTTGGGCTCGACCCGCTGCCAGAGCCAAAAGAACCGCCTAACCCGGACGATAAGGTGACAACCGATGATCCACTGGCCGATGACACCAAAACAGACGGCAAAGGTGGGCCTGCCGATAGTTCCGCGCAGCAAGGTTGACCCGACCCGGTCGGCAAAGCAGGTAACCGCGATGTTCCGGGATATCGAGGAGCGGTATCTCGGCATTAAGCGCGCGCTGAAATCTCTGTTCGACCAGCGCCTTACCGGGCGTGAACGCGAGGTTAACAGCCATAACTGGCACTTCCTTTGTCATGACCACGGCGACGATTTACGGCTCTACCAGGTCAACGCCGGTAAGTTCATCTACGACATGTCGGCGCAGGAACTGGCGGACCTGCTTGAGGCGGTGCAGGATATTCTCGATGACCACCTGCTGGAGGGTGGCGAGCAAAACCTCTGGGCGATGGATTACGTCGCCGCTGAGGCGCAGCGCGGCACGCTGGAGGCCTTCAACAACCTCTCACAGCAGTCGCAGGTGTACGCCAGCCAGACGACGCTACAGCAGCTTTTAAACAGTCCCGGTTATCTGAACCAGATATCTGCGGCCAGGCTGACAACGTTCAGTGACTGGAAGGTCATCAGCGACACCGCCCGAGGCGACCTGACCAACATCATCACCGATGCGGTCGCGCGCGGTGTGAATCCTCGCGAAACGGCCAGCGTCATCAGCAAGCGCCTTGATGTGTCGATGTCGAAGGCAAAGACCATCGCTCAGACTGAGCAGGTCGGCGCGTTGCGGCAGGCACAATGGAATGAAACGGACTGGGCTGCTGACAGGCTGGGGCTGAATACTGGCCTGCTGTGGCTGTCAGCGCTCAAGCCGACGACGCGCACCTGGCACGCCAGCCGACACGGTAAGGTCTACACTACAGAAGAGGTGAGGGACTTCTACGCCGAGAACGGTAACCGGTACAACTGCTACTGCAGCCAGATCCCGGTCCTGCTCAACGACGACGGCAGCATCTTCAACGAGGGGTTGGCGGATAAGCTGAAGAAAGAGCGTCAGCAGTGGACCACAAAGGAGGCTGCGTGACTGTTTATTGGTGCTGTGGTTGCGGTCGAACCGTGAGTTACCAGTGCGTCACTGCGCTGGACTATTTCCCCTGGTGCTGTAGAGCGCCAATGTTACGAAAAATCTAAACAGAGGACGCAACGTGAAGCTATCCAGCATCCACGTTAAATCCCTCGCCATCAACGCCTCAAACATCTCAACGACCACCATCAACGGCCAGGAACACTACGTCATTCGTGGTGCGGTCCCGATCGTTGATGACATCGTGATGAATGGCGGCCTGTACCCGGCGGAGGAGATTAACAACAGCTACCAGACGATGGAGCGCAAGTTAATGCCGATCGGCCACCCGATGGTGAACGGCAAATACGTCAGCGCCAACGACCCGCAGGCGGTGAACGATTACTACGCCGGAGCGTGGGCTCAGAACGTCAGCAAGGCCAACGACAAGGTCGTGATGGACGTTTACGTCAATAAGGCCGTGGCAGATACAAAGACTGATGGTAAGCGCCTTATTCAGCGCCTGGACGACATGATTTCCGGCAATAACGCCGATCCGATTCATGTCTCAACCGGACTGCTGCTGAACAAAGAGCAAAAGGCAGGTGAGTCGAAGCAGAAGAAATACTCCTGGGTCGCTCACAACATGCAGTTCGACCACATCGCGATCCTGCTCGACGAGCCTGGTGCTGGCACGCCGGATGAAGGCATCGGCATGTTCGTCAACGCTGACGGGCAAGAGGCTGATGTTGAAGTGACGAGCCTCATCGATGCCGCCAACAGCATGAAAGACGGCTGGTGGAACAAGGTGAAGTTCTTCATCAGCAACGCTTCAGA
>NZ_JAWUEI010000067.1:0-7327 GCF_036663495.1 Enterobacter sp. 342 | reverse complement strand
GGAACGGTCTGCGTTGTCGGGAAGATGCGTGATCTGATCCTTCAACTCAGCAAAAGTTCGATTTATTCAACAAAGCCACACCGGGTCAGAAGGAGCCAGTGCTGCATTTCTCTCATGTCTCGCCGATTGATGATTTGATCCGACTGCTACAGAAAAAGCTCTGCGATAACGATCGTGGGAAACTGGCTCAGCGTCTGGAAATTGATAAAGACATGAATATGCTGCTGGAGCGAATTGAAAAAGGGGAAGCTTTTGAGAAGCATCACCTGGGCGCGCAGCCGATATTTCATTGTCTGAAAAGCCTCAATGACCTGGTCAGACTCTCCCTGGCACTGGGTGTCGAATTTCCCTTCTCTGAGTATGCGGCTATCGAACACATTCCGGTGATTGAAGTGGAGTTCGTGCATCTTGCGGGTCTGGATGCTCACCTTGGTCAGCTGACACTACTCGATACCCCAGGGCCTAATGAGGCCGGACAACCGCATCTGCAAAAAATGCTTAGCGAGCAGTTGTCCCGTGCGTCGGCGGTGCTGGCAGTGATGGATTACACCCAGCTTAAATCTATTTCTGATGAAGAGGTCCGCCAGGCTATTTCGGTAGCGGGGAAATCAGTGCCGTTGTATGCGCTGGTCAATAAATTCGATCAGAAAGATCGTAATAGCGACGATGAAGAACAGATCAGAGCGATGATCTCTGGCACGCTCATGAAAGGCAATATTTCACCCGGGCAGATCTATCCTGTTTCATCAATGTGGGCGTATCTGGCGAACCGCGCCCGCTACGAGATGATCACCCACGGACAACTGCCTGATCATCAGGATCAACCCTGGGTTCAGGATTTTGCCGAAGCTGCCCTGGGACGGCGCTGGCGTACGGCGGACCTGGACGATATCGACCATATTCGTCATGCCGCCGATCTGTTGTGGGAAGATTCATTATTTGAACAACCGATACGCAAACTGATTTACGCCGCCTATGCCAATGCGTCGTTATTTGCGCTGCGTTTGGCGTCGCATAAGCTTCTAAACTACGCGCAAAATGCCCGGGAGTATCTCGATTTTCGTTATCAGGGGCTGACCGTGGCCTTTGAGGAACTCGAACTCAATATTACGCGGATTGAAGAGGATATGGCGCAACTGCGGACGCGTCAGCAGGTGGTTAGCGATGAAGTGAAGCATGAAGTCGAGGAAGCGCTGAATGCAACGGATGACTTTATGGCGTTGCAGAAAAGTGCGCTTCAGCAGGCGATTGGTCATATTTTTAGCCGTCACAATATTCTTGATTTAGCCGGGAGCGATCCGCTGAATCTTCGTCACGATGAACCGGAAGCGCTTAAACAGCTGATGCTGGAGGATGAGGGGCAGGCGCAGATTGTGCTGAGCAAAATCCGTTCATCCTGCGAGCTGGTCATGCTGGATGCGCAGACGAAGATCTGTCGGGAATTGGCGTTACGTTTTGATCAACTGGAGTCTACGCTGGCGCGTTCACTGAATGAAGCTATGAGGCCCATAGAAACGCGTATTAAAGAACATCTGAGCCATGCTGGTTTTCGAGCTCGGATTAGCTTCCCGGCGTTTCAGGCCAACCAGCTTAACTTCAACACGCGGGCGCTGTTTAACGATGCAATTGCACAGGATAACAGCCCGGCGGGTCAGCCATCTGGCGGGAGCAGCATGCGTGAAACGGTCTCTCGCTGGCTCAATAATCCTGGCTGGGGTTGGGATGATTATGTCGAAACGCGCACGCGTTATGTAATCGATATTGCACAACTACATGACAAATTTAAGCAACATATTGAGCAGTTTTGTGAACAAATCCGTAAAGCTTTATCCGCGCAGGTCGATGTCTCTGTTACGGCAGGAATGGCAACGTTCTTTGCAGAATTTTCGTTATGCCTGACCGGGTTACAGGAAAGCTTGCGTGATAGCCTCGCAGTGCGTCAACAAAATGAGCATTCGACCCGAGCGCTCTGCCAGTTGTTGAAGCAAAGTATCACTACTGCGACGTGGATTCAGGAAGATACCCGACTGTTACGCGATGACATTCAAACTCTATTCGCGGCAGAGCAACCATGACAACACAACTACTGGACGGTCCCGGGAGAACGCTGGAGTGCATTAATCCAAAATTTATGGTCGATCTGGTACAGGGGGTTGATGCGGCGCGTCATCCCCACCAGGGACCACAACAGCTGCAGTTTCGTGAGCGTTTGACTCAGGAGATCATGACGCATACCCGGCTACGACCCTGGGCAATGGCTGGAATGCTCAATGAAAATGCGGCGTTACGCCTTGGGCTGGCAGAAAAACTGGCCGGTATGCTTGACCCGGGTCATCTCGCGCTGACGCTGATGGCCGATAAACTGATGGCGCTGCGTCAGCAGACTCACCCGCGGGCTCCGCAATCACCGGGCCTGATGCAGCAGTACGCTGAACTCTCCTCTCATTTTACTCAACGTGCAGCTTATAAAGAAAAGGCGCTGACCCAACGCGGATTAACGGTGCAGGCGGGTGAGCACAGTGAGCAAATTTTTACCCGCTGGCGAGCCGGGCTCTATGATGGCTGGTCTCTGGCCGGGCGCTGCTTTGTCGTCCTGGAAGAACTGCGCTGGGGGGCATTTGGCGACGCATGTCGCCTGGCAAATGAAGATGTGTCGGCAATGCTCAAGGATAACTTACGCAGCATGGCGGCGAACTATCTGGCGCAAGGCATCAATGCGTCTCCCTCTACCCGCCATTTTTATCACCAGTGGTTAACGACGCCTGCTTCTCCTGGATTGATCGATCATAAAGATATGCTGGGCTGGTTGGGTGACTGGTGCCAGGCGGATAAGCATCCTGTGAGCTGGTCGGTGACGCAAAACTGGCAAACTGTCGCGCTGGGTATGCCGAGACTCTGTTCGGCAAAACGGTTGGTGGATGGGATGGTGGAAGAGATTTTTGGGTGAATCTCTTACCTCTGCCCCCCTCTTCTCACAGGGGGGAAGGAGTAATGTGTTAATGATTCATTTGTATTGGTTTCGGTTCAGGCTGGGTCTCTTGCATATTTCCGTAACGTTTCGCATACAGTGCCGTGATGATGGGCACCAGGATCGCGGTAACAATCACGCTGGCTGCAACCAGTGCCGTCGCTGACGCGGCCACCGGTTCGAAGGCCGGATTTATTTGGGCAATGATCACCGGGTTTGCTACCGCCGCACCTGCGGCTGAAGAGGCGGCAACACCCGCCGTTCCGTTTCCTCCCCCAATCACGCGGTCGGCAATAATCAGCGGAATACCGGTGATGATGATAACAGCCACACCCAGCACAATACCCAGTAGGCCTGTATCAAGAATGACGTTCAGGTTGATGGTGTTACCCAACGCGAAACCGAAGAATGGGATCAGTACCGGTGTGGCTTTGCTAAAGAAGTCACGCAGATCGTGGTCCAGGTTACCCAGGGCGAAACCGACCAGGAATGGCAGGATCGCGCCGACAAAGTGGTGGGGTTCAAATGATGCCAGGCCAGCAGACCCCAGAATCAGCATCGTCATCAGTGGGCCGGATTCCAGAGACATCAGTACAAATGCACCTGACTCTTCTTTCGTTCCATACTGGTTCATCAGGCTGGCATACAACCCACCGTTGGTCATATCCATCGCAGAGACAATTGCCAGAACTGATAAACCGGCGAAGAACCCGGTCTGAATTCCATTCTCCGGAATGAACATCGCGCATATCATTGCCACAGCCCAGGCAACCGCTATTTTGGTTATCACCAGCGTACCGGATTTACGTAATACGGTACCCGTTGCCCGTAAATTAATGGATGCTCCGATACAAAAGAACCAGACTGCCAGAATGGGGACAGTGCCGGTTATCATTCCTTTTGTGAAACCACCAAAATAGGCCCCGGTATCAGGAGCCAGGGTATTCAGGATGGCACCCAGTACCAGCGGAACCAGCATCATGCCGCCAGGTATGCGTTCTATCGTGGCCTTAATCTTCATATATAACCCTCACTCTGATCCCGCGAGGCGGGAGATGATCGATAGAAATAAGTCAATAAATTCAATTGATTGAGTCTTTTAATGTGTATTAATTTCGATAGTCATTCAGCAAAAGTAAATACGTGTTCTCGATTAGCCATGTCGGAGAACACGTGAAATGTTGTATTCGGATTTATCATGCGATCAATGGAATATTGATTCAACAAAAACAAAACAGTGTTTTAGTTATCTTTGTCACATATTCAATGTAAATTTTTGGATGTGTTCTTGATGGAGGGGGTTATGTAAATCTGATGTGAATTAATGCGATTTGTTTTTCCATTGCTTAAGAAATAATGACATGCGTGAGGATATTTTTCTGAAGGGATGAGGCGGCTCTTATTGGCGCTAATTGACAAATATTGTACTCAGCTGACCATATACGGGATTTAGTGTGAAGTTGATCACAAATATAAACGCTGGTAGGGTAAAAAGGTCATTAACTGCCCAGACAGGCGTCAACAGGTTCGGTTGTATCGACGTGAAACGTCAATGTAAGTAAACCTGCTACGCTTGAATAAGGCGATTCGCATGGAGCGGATCCCATGGTTCACAGAACGCAAGCTGGACTGTGAAACAGACAGGGCCGAGTCAACGAGGATAGCTATGCTGAGAAGGAAAAAGATTAAACCCATTACACTTCGCGACGTCACCATCATTGATGACGCAAAACTGCGTAAAGCCATTACCGCAGCCTCGCTCGGTAATGCGATGGAGTGGTTCGATTTTGGTGTCTACGGCTTTGTGGCCTATGCGTTAGGTAAAGTGTTCTTCCCCGGGGCTGACCCCAGCCTGCAGATGATTGCCGCACTGGGTACGTTTTCCGTTCCCTTCCTGATTCGCCCGCTGGGCGGCCTGTTCTTCGGTATGCTCGGCGATAAATATGGTCGCCAGAAGATCCTTGCCATCACCATCGTTATTATGTCGATCAGTACGTTTTGTATCGGCCTTATCCCGTCGTATGCCACGATCGGGATCTGGGCGCCGATCCTGCTGCTGATATGTAAGATGGCCCAGGGCTTCTCCGTGGGCGGTGAGTATACCGGTGCCTCGATTTTCGTCGCAGAGTATTCCCCTGACCGTAAGCGTGGCTTTATGGGGAGCTGGCTGGACTTTGGCTCGATTGCCGGGTTTGTCATGGGCGCGGGCGTAGTAGTACTGATTTCAACCGTGGTAGGGGAAGATAATTTCCTCGACTGGGGCTGGCGTATCCCGTTCTTCCTGGCCTTGCCGCTAGGGATCATTGGTCTGTACTTGCGTCATGCGCTTGAAGAGACACCAGCATTCCAGCAGCACGTCGAACAACTGGAGCAGGGTGACCGTGAAGGGCTGCAGGAAGGTCCGAAGGTGTCGTTCAAAGAGATTGCCACTAAGCACTGGCGCAGCCTGCTGACCTGTATTGGTCTGGTTATTTCTACCAACGTCACCTACTACATGCTGTTGACTTATATGCCGAGCTATTTGTCGCATAACCTGCATTACTCGGAAGATCACGGTGTACTGATTATTATCGCCATTATGGTTGGTATGCTATTTGTGCAGCCGATTATGGGCCTGTTGAGTGACCGCTTTGGCCGTCGACCGTTTATTATCCTGGGGAGCGTTGGGCTGTTTGCCCTGGCAATCCCGGCATTTATTCTGATTAACAGTAATGTACTGGGGCTGATTTTCGCGGGTCTGCTGATGCTGGCAGTGATCCTTAACTGCTTTATTGGGGTGATGGCCTCCACGTTACCCGCGATGTTCCTGACACACATTCGCTATAGTGCGCTGGCCGCAGCCTTTAACATTTCTGTGCTGATTGCCGGTCTGACCCCGACACTTGCTGCCTCGCTGGTGGAGAGCACGCAGAACCTCATGATGCCTGCTTATTACCTGATGGTGATAGCGGTGATTGGTTTGATTACCGGTATTGCGATGAAGGAGACGGCAAATCGTCCTCTGAAAGGGGCAACGCCTGCCGCATCCGATATCCAGGAAGCGAAAGAGATCCTGCGTGAGCACTACGATAATGTAGAGCAGAAGATTGAGGATATTGACGCAGAGATCGAAGAACTGCAGAAAAAACGCTCCCGACTGGTGGATCAGCATCCACGCATCAACGAGTAATAAAAGAAAACCCGCCAACGGCGGGTTTTCTTTTATTAGCATCCGGCGGCGATGTAGTCGCCATTGGCGCTGATGGGGATCACTGTCAGGAACAGGATCGTCGCAAACAGGATCAGGACTATCCCTCCGGCTATTTTGACTACCGGTACCAGCCATCTTAGTGAGGAGCTTCCTCCAAACCAGGCCACGGTGCGCTCACGGGCGTAACGTACTGCCAGTGAAAGTCCCATAATAGAGAGTGCCGTTCCCAGAGACATGGTCATTACTGCGGCCATCCCCCAGGTAACTATGCCCAGCGCGTTCGAGAACATCAGGATCATGATTGCCCCGCTACACGGGCGTGCGCCAATTGCCAGAATCACACCCAGGCGGGTTTTCCAGTCACCTTGTGTCAGATTCGCTCCCACACCATGGTGGCTACAGCCACAATGTTCGTCATGTTGATGGAGAGGCTTGATGGCTGAAATAGTCATCCTGTGCGGACGCAGGCTCTTAAGCGACTGGTAAATGATAAATGCACCAAATGCGCCAATGAGTACTGCGCTTATCTTCTCAACATACCAGCGGCTGGTACTGATATCCCCTGATGCGAGGTTAAACCCTACTGCCAGAATAAAGACGAAAAGAATGGCGCTGACGCCTTGCATCAGGCTCCCAAGGAAAGGGACGACCCGGGCGGCCAGCTCGCTTTCCTTATTTGTAGTCAGGTAGGTCGTCACGATGAACTTTCCGTGCCCGGGGCCAATGGCGTGGAGAACGCCATAAAGGAAAGCTCCCGTTAATAGCCATAATCCGCCGCTGTACTGGTGGTTATTAAGCTGCAGCAAATACATCACCAGATAACGGTGCAGCGTAATTTGTGTGGCCAGGCACCACTGGATAAAGGCATTCCAGTGCGTATGCAGGGTGAAACCGGCAAAGAGGATCGCCAGCAACATCAGTCCTGCTGTGGGGATACGCCAGTCACGGGTGAGGCGTTGTGTGGTCATGAAGGTGGCCTGCGGAGGAGAATATTTGCCGCTAGTATAGTTGATCTTCCTACTCGGTTCGCAGGATCACGCCAGGATCTATGAACAATTGTGGATAACTCTGTGTGTAAAAAGGTATAAAGCAGGGTTTTGCTGGGGAATGCAGCAGTCAGTCATTTTTTTGCAACTTTTCGGTTGCGGCCTGCGGAGAACTCCCTATAA
>NZ_JAWUEI010000066.1:0-7361 GCF_036663495.1 Enterobacter sp. 342 | reverse complement strand
CTGATAGAAACAGAAGCCACTGGAGCACCTCAAAAACACCATCATACACTAAATCAGTAAGTTGGCAGCATCACCGCCTCATCAATGACCGTTAATGGTGGCACCATCAAATTTATCGGCTCTGTTACTGACGCACCTTGCGCTATCAGCATGGCAGTAAAAGATCATGTTGTGATTATGAAACAAGTACGTACCGCGCATCTGACTGCTGCAGGTCAGGCATCCGGCCAGCCGACGGCTTTCAAAATTGACCTCGAAGATTGCGATACCAGCACGTACAGCAACGCCACGTTGACCTTTAACGGCACCCCGGACAGCACCGTCAGCACCGCTCTGGCAAACCAGTCCACTTCTAACGCCGCAAGCCATGTCGCACTGCAGTTGTACGGGCCGGATGGCCAGCCGCTGAATGTGGGCGAAGCCTCTTCTTCTGTCACGTTGATTAACGGCACCAACAAAATCCCACTGACCGTTGACTATATCGCTACGGATGCGGCAGCAACGGCGGGCTCCGTTGACGCGACAGCAACCGTGCAGATCACCTACTCCTGATTTTAGGTGGCCTCCGCAGGGCACTGCGGAGGTTTGTCTTCCTTCAGATAGATGGTATGGAAATGATAAGTAGAAAGATTTTTCGTCTGTTAACGGTGCTGTTGGTTCCTGGGCTGCTCACCCAGCAGGGACGCGCGGATACCACTGAGTCTGTCGCCAATATGCAGTTTCTTGGTGAAGTGGTTAATGCACCCTGTGTGGTTGATTTACGCAGCCAGCATCAGGTCGTTGTCATGGGGCAGGTTCGTGATGCCGACCTCCGTTCTCCCGGAGAATGGACGGGCACTACGGCTTTCCAGATCCGCCTTGAAGACTGCGATACCAGCGTGAGAAATACCGCCAGCGCGGCATTCAGTGGAACTCCCGACCTTAATGATCCACAGGTATTTAAAACTGGCAGCGGGCGAAACCCGGCCAAAGAGGTGGGGCTGGGTATATTCGATGTTAAAGGGAATTTATTAATTCCTAACAGCGCACCACTGTCATTTGAAGCATTAGATGACGGCACCTCTGTTTTGCATTATTCCGCGAAATATAGGGCCACCGGTACGCAGGTCATACCCGGTGATGCCAGTGCAGCGATTAATTTCGCTGTGATTTATCAGTAATGCAGCTATCTGATTCATCCCTATTAATTTAATCGCATTTCGGAAACCAGAACATGAAATTCACTACCACAACACTGTTAGCATCGCGCAAAACACACTTACTTTGCGTATTAACAGCAATGATGGCTCTGGGAACGAGCAACATCGCACACGCAGGAGGCGTTGCATTAGGTTCAACACGTCTTATTTATCCGCAGGGGACTAAACAGGTCAACATGACAGTGAGTAACTCGGATAACGAACAATCATTCCTTATCCAGTCATGGGTATCGACGGCTGACGGAAAGAAAACCGGTGATTTTGTCGTTACCCCGCCGTTATTTGTGCTGAAGCCAGCAAAGGATAACGTATTGCGCGTGATGTATACCGGCCCTGAATTACCAAAAGATAAAGAGACATTGTTTTATCTCAACAGCAAAGCCATTCCTGCAATGGATAAAAGTAAAATTCAGGGTAATGCATTACAAATCGCCACCCAGAGTGTCATTAAATTGTTCGTTCGTCCGGATAATTTGCCGATGAATTCCGCGGACGCACCTGCTTCGCTCAAATGTCAACTCAGCGCAGGCAAACTTAACGTGATCAATCCGACGCCGTATTACATCACTCTGGTCAATTTCTCTGTTGGTGGAGAAAAACTGACAAACACAATGGTGCCGCCGCAGGGCAATGCTCAGCTCAATATTTCCGGTAATGGTCCAGTAAGTTTCCAGACAATGAACGATTTCGGTGCGTTAACGCAGAAGCAAACATGCAAATAAAGATGGGCGAATGAGATGAAGTTCAGCGGTCATAAAAATAATCGTGTTCTGGCATTATCGCCGCTGGCGTTGTGTGTTTGTAGCGGTTTCTTTGCGGCACATGCCCGCGCAGAAGAATATTTTAACCCGGCATTCCTGGATAACGGCAGTGGTAATGTTGCCGATCTCTCCAGCTTTCAGAACGGCGGTAACCAGGCCCCCGGAACGTATCGTGTGGACGTCTACCTGAATAACGAATCCGTTTCCGATCAGGATGTCGAGTTCCGTTCGCAGAAAACCGTGGATCCTGATGGCAAATTCCCTTCGGACGATACGGGTCTGGTGGCCTGCTTGTCCCCCAGGAAACTGGAGGATATGGGGATTGATATCAATATACCGGCAGACAAAAAGCAGACAGCAGAAGGGGATTGCACCAATATCGCCTCCCTAATCGACAATGCGAAAGCCTCATTCGATTTTTCACAACAGCGTCTGGACATCAGCGTGCCCCAGGTCGCACTGAAAAACAGCGCCCGTGGCTATATTCCACCGGAAAAGTGGGATCAGGGGATTAATGCGTTACTGCTCAATTACTCCCTGAGCGGTTCGGAAAGTCGCGACCGCAGCAACGGTAGCAGCAGTAACAACAGCAGCCAGTTTCTGGGGCTGAACAGTGGAATTAACGTTGGGCCGTGGCGCTATCGTGATTACTCCACCTTCAACCGCAGCAGTGGAAACGGTACTAATACCAGCGAATGGCAAAACGTGAACAGCTACATCGAACGCACCATTATTGCACTGAAGGGGGAGCTGGTTGCGGGGGACAGTAATACGTCAGGGGATATTTTTGACAGTATCGGCTTTCGCGGAGTGCAGCTCTCCTCCGACGACAATATGTTGCCGGACAGCCTGAAAGGGTTTGCACCGACCGTACGCGGCATTGCCAAAAGTAACGCTCAGGTCACGATAAAACAGAACGGCTATACCATCTATCAGGTCTATGTCGCACCGGGTGCGTTCGCCATTAACGACCTCTTTCCGACCTCCTCAAGTGGGGATCTGAGCGTGGAAGTCAAAGAGGCTGACGGGTCAGTGCATTCATATACCGTCCCTTATTCAGCGGTACCGATGCTACAGCGTGAAGGGAGAGTGAAATACGCCATGACGGCAGGCAAATATCGCACCAGCAATGACTCGCAGGAAGAAGTTACGTTTGGTCAGGGAACACTTATCTGGGGTCTGGCACACGGTGTGACTCTGTATGGCGGCTCGCAGTTCTCCAGTGATTACAAAGCGCTGGCTCTGGGGGCGGGTCTCAACATGGGCGATTTTGGCGCGCTATCGGCTGACATCACCAGTGCAAAAAGCACGCTGGCGGACGATACCACTCACTCAGGACAATCCTTGCGTCTGCTGTACGCGAAATCCCTGAACGATATCGGCACCAACTTCCAGCTGCTGGGTTACCGCTATTCCACCTCCGGCTACTATACGCTGGCGGACACCACCTATAAAAAGATGGACGGCTACAACAGTGATGCTGACAACGAGGATAACGACCCGAACAACGACCACCCGGATTGGTACGACTATTACAACCTTTACTACACCAAACGCGGAAAAATGCAGGTCAATATCTCCCAGCAACTGGGGGACTACGGCTCACTATATGTCAGTGGTAGCCAGCAAACTTACTGGCACACCACGGATAAAGATACGCTTGTGCAGGTAGGTTACAGCACCACATGGCACGATATCAGCATCAACCTGAGTTACAACTACAGCAAATCCTCCGGCCAGCCGGATGCCGATAAAGCGGTGGCCATTAACCTGTCCCTGCCACTCAGCAAGTGGCTTTCTCCCGATCAGGGGCCGGACGTCAGCGGGCATAACGCCTTTGCCACTTACAGCGCCAGCCAGGATAACCACGGTAGCGTGACCCAGAACGCAGGGATTAGCGGCACATTGTTGAAAGACAACAATTTGAGCTACAGCGTGCAGGAAGGTTACGCCAACCAGGGCGAGGGGAACAGCGGTAGCGCCAGCCTCTCCTATCAGGGGGGCTACGGCAATGCCAACGTCGGCTACAACTACAGCAGCAATGGCGATTACCAGCAGGTGAACTACGGTCTGGCCGGTGGCGTAGTGGCGCACAGCCACGGGGTCACGCTAAGCCAGCCACTGGGTGACACCAATGTGCTGATTGACGCTCCGGGTGCCGACGATGTGAAAGTAGATAATGCCACCGGCGTGAAAACGGACTGGCGTGGTTACGCCGTTGTGCCGTATGCCACCACCTACCGCAAGAACCGTATGGCGCTGGATACCACGACACTTGGAGACAAAGTTGACCTGGATAATGCGGTGGTTGATGTGGTGCCAACGCAGGGGGCACTGGTACGGGCCTCTTTTAAAGCGCATGTAGGGATCCGTGCATTACTGACGTTACTCCACAGTAACGAACCGGTTCCGTTTGGTGCCGTTGTCAGCCGTGATGATGACGGGGCAGGCAGCATTGTGGCCGAAGATGGCCAGGTCTATCTCTCAGGTCTGGCGCCGAAAGGGGTGCTGAAAGTGCAGTGGGGAGAAGGTGACGCCAGCACTTGTACTGCGCACTACGAGTTGCCGGAAGAAGCCGAAAATACCCCAATCGCTAAAGCAACGGTTGTGTGCCGTTAATGAGGATCCTTGTGTTGAAATACTTTACTGCAGCCATGCTGTTTGCCGGATTTTCCGCTGGCGTGATGGCCGATGACGGCGCGTCCATTTCCGTGACCGGCACCGTCAGCGCCAGCACCTGTACCGTTTCCCCGGACTCACAGAGTAAAGAGATTAATCTGGGTAACATCTCCGCCCGCCAGTTTCAGCGAGCGGGAGATGGCTCACCGGAACAGATTTTTATCCTCAACCTGGAAAAATGCAGCCCGACGCTGAGCAACGTAACCGTCACGTTTAACGGTGATGCCGATACGCAAAACCCGGATCTGCTTGCCATCGGTAGCGGAGCCGGAGCGGCTAACGGCATCGCTGTCGCCATTTACGACCAGAAACGCACGCTGATCCCGCTTAACACCGCCAGCGCCAGTTACGCACTACAACCCGACCAGACCGTGGCGCTGAAGTTTTATGCCCGTTATCTGTCGACAAAGGATACCGTCATCTCAGGGAATGCCACAGCCACCACAACGTTTGTACTGAATTATGACTGATTATGTAAAACGGCTGACCCTGCGTCAGTTGCTGATTATGCTGCTGGCCTTCTACTGGCTGGTGGCCCTGAATATCCTCTGGTTCAATAACGGCGGTCATGGTTTCAGGCTGCCATACAATCTTGTGTGCTGGGTATTTATGGCGCTGATGGCGCTGCCGGTAGCGATGACTCTTAAACGCATTCGTTTTTCCGCCACCGGGCTATGGCTGCTGGCAGGCGCAGTGCTGATAACACTTCCCGCCGCCTGGGCACCCAATGCGGATGCTTTGCAGGCCTCACTCCCTCGTCTCACCGGACTCTGGGGTGGCGTTGCGTTCTATTTTATTCTGCTGCAGATCCGGTTTGACCGGCGGTTTATAACCACGCTGCTGATTATCCTCGCGGCCGCGACGGTCATCGAATCGGTTGTAACGCTGGTCTGCATCTGGTGGCCGCAATTTCTGCCGGAAACACTTCAGCAGTTTGCCCGGGAATACACTCCGCAGGGGTTTGGTGTGTTCGAGCAGCGAAACGTCAACGCCAGTTTTCTGGCAACCGGCTACACCGGTATGTTGGCTCTGCTGGTATTTTATCGCGGCTCCATTATCCGCCTGTGCCTGACAGGGGCGGGGGTGGTGTTCGTCAGCGCAACCCTGGTCCTGGTGGAATCACGCATTGGCTGGATTGGCTGGGCCACAGGGACGGTGGCGATGAGCCTGATGGCGCACAGCCACATCGGGAAAGATAACAGCACACTGCTCCAGCGCCGGGTGCTATGGGTACTTCCCTGGGTGGGAATTGGGCTTGGCATCGTGCTCCTGAAACAGTCCGTCAGCAGTGTGCTGGACGAGCATGATGGCTCTAACCATCAGCGCCTGCTGACGCTCATCTATACCCTGAAAATGATCGCCGTGCATCCGATAAAAGGTTGGGGGCTGGGGATGTACATGGGCGAGTTCCAGCGTTTTATGACCAGCCTGCCAGTGAACCCGAGCAAGGAGATTATGGGCCACCCGCACAACGAAGTGCTGTACCTGTGGTTTGAAGGTGGCATTGTTGCGCTGCTGGGTGGACTGTGTTGCGTGGTGGGATGGGTGTGCCTGACGCGCAAGCGCTACAGCCTCTGGCAGGGGGTTGCCTTGTTGATGACCCTGCCGGTTCTGCTGCACACGCAGGTGGAATACCCGCTCTATTTTTCGGTGCCACACTTTTTCATCCTGTTGTTGCTGATGCGCGCAGCGGACAACAGCATCCCCACACGGTTTCGGGCGGGTCCACTGAGCCGATGTGTGGTTTCAGGAGTTGTGTTGTACGGTATGGTGCTGGCAGCACAGTGCTTTGTGGTGGGGCAGACGTTGCTGAAATTCGAAGCGTATAAACTGGAGAATATGGCGAGCATCTCAGAACTGAATGTACCATGGTTGATGAAACAGCAGTGGCAGCAGGATCTGACGATGCTGAGGCTGGTGCGGTTTAAGAAGGAAAAGGACAGGAAGGAACTGGCCGCGTTTATGAAGGAAAGTGGCCAATGGTTATATATTACTCCGGATGGTGCACTCGTTACATTGCGGAAAAGTGTAAGTCGTTATTTATTAGATAATTATAATAATGGATCTTAATTTGTCTGAGGATTTATTAAAATATAATGCCATTTCTGTTATATGATTTTCTAAGTTGAAAATTTAGTCCGTCCGTTAGATAGTTATCAGGTCAAAAGATGTTAAATATATTTGTTTTTATATTATTTATATGCTTAACGTTCATGGCATCGGCTACACCGGGTGAAGCAAACTTTGATCCTCCTGGACCATTTACAGCCAGCTTTGGTACGATCAATGTTCAACGAGATTTGCCTGTTGGGAGTACTATTGCAAGTACATCTCTTAACAATAATTCAATGCTTTACACAGATGGCTCCACCAGGCTATACGAAACAATGAGTTACAATGGTGCGGTTTCTGCTGGATTATCAGATGGTTGTATATTTAAAACCAATCTGGAAGGTGTCGGAATTAAATTCGATACCGCAACAAATCATGGGTCGTTTTGCGCTACATCTTCACCAGGCGGTACTGATAATTATATTTATACTTATGGTGGCTATACTATCTATTCTGGCGCTGTATATCTGATAAAAACAGGTAATATAACACCCGGTACTCTTGTTAACGGTGAATTGGGGATGTTGCAGAATGCTAAGGAAGGTGCGAACAAGTTCCTGATATGAGATCATCATATTCATCCGGAGCGCATCCCAGAGGGACATCATGA
>NZ_JAWUEI010000065.1:0-7454 GCF_036663495.1 Enterobacter sp. 342 | reverse complement strand
AGCCTAGATTGACATGCGCGATGCAACCCTTAACTTGCTTGCACCTATCGTTTCCATGCTAGCTTTATCGTAACGCTAAGGAAGCTCTGAAAAAGCCCATGTTTCGCGAAATCACCGCTCTGTAACCCGCATGGTTGCTGGGATGCATTTCTCGAGCGGGGGCTTTTTCAGACCTTCCTTAGCTTAGCGTACGATTTTTTCCGAATTCTGCGGTTCCCCCTGGAAGACCTACGCAAGTTGGGCCAGCTCAGAGGTGGAATCAACGAAGGCGAGCGAATGAGGCATCTTTTCTGGCGTCTTAACTTTCTCCTTCTCTCCGGGGCAACAAACAGCGCCCAGATGTACCATGAGGCCGCCGCTCTTTCCTCCGAGCTGGATACTCGTTGGTCTTACCGCTCCAAAGAGCTTATGACGCTCTACAGCAAGGCGAAATCCTATGAGGCTGGGGAACGTGTCGAGTTCGGCGGAAAGTCGTTTGCACCGCTATACACGCCCAAAAACGACACGCTGATCAACCTATTCCAGATCTCACAGCAAGAACAAGAGCAACTGAAGACGATTATCAGCACTGACGAGGCTCAGAAGCGCCGCAGAGAGCGCGATAGACTGCGTGATGAAGAACGTCGCCGCGCCGCTGGCCAGCTTGAGCGTGAAGCCTATGAAGCCAACTCATTGAGCAGGCAAAAGCCCTGGGAAGCTATGGGCATGAGCCGGGCTAAATGGTATCGCCTGGGCAAGCCTTCACCTCAACAAAACAGTGAGACAAGTCCCTCCCCTATTACTAATGGCGAAGCCTCAGCGGTTGCCCTTCAGGCGGCCAGGTGTAAAGCCGTTTAGATGGCTATTTCAAAGTGAGTGAGATTTCGTAACGGATGGCAGCCCTAGAGGCTGCTTTCTTTTGAGGGGTTAGCAGGCGTATAGCCATGCTGGATCTCAGTCTATCACTACCTGCTTAATATTCCACCTTTAGATCCGGCAGCAGTTCGACCAGGTGGCCAACTTACCAGGCACCGGCAGCAGCTCGACCGGGTGGCCAAGTTCAGATCTGGACGCCAGAAGGAAATCAACCAGGTGGCCAACTTACCAGGCACCGGCAGCAGCTCGACCAGGTGGCCAAGTTCAGATCTGGACGCCAGAAGGAAATCAACCAGGTGGCCAACTCACCAGGCATCGGCAGCAGCTCGACCAGGTGGCCCATTTCGTACGTACGAAATCAGGCGACGCTATGCGAAATCTTGGCGGCAATCCCCCGCGACTACGTGATTTTTTTAACGTAGAGCGCGCTTTTTCTTGCCATAGTAGGCCATTTTGGCCTATAATCTTAATTAAGAAGACCGGGCACCCGCCACGGTCAATACCGGAGAACTCCGATGATCCACACAGCTAACCGCACCTTTCACCAACTCTATCGAGAATGGATACGCGAACGCCGCGAGCATATGCACAACGTTTTGACCTGGGAGCGTGATCGTTACGGTGCTCGCCTCGTCGGTCTGTTTTATCGTTACTGCAAGGTGGCCAACCCCTTTCCCCGTTGCACTCTGAATACTCGGATCAACTACCGCGCCCATGCGGTGAATCTGCCAGATTGGCCAGCCCGCAGCCTGGAGCTGAATAAAATGTGGCTCAGTTGGAGAGAAAAAAAGTAGGCCGATTTGGCCTATTTTTTATTGTACCCGCTTGACACAATAGGCCAAAATGGCCTATTATATATCTCAGAAGGCCGGGCACCCGCCACGGTCAATACCGGAGAACTCCGATGATGCAAACAGAACTTAATCCCCTGATCTGCTCCCTGGTCGCCACCCCTCGCCGTATGGCTGCAATGCCCCGCTATGTAGGCCGTTTCTATGTGGTTTTCGAGTCGATGCTTTACCAGCAAATGAAAGGGCTCTGCCGCGAGTATCGCGGGGCTTATTGGCTTATGTGGGAGCTGTCGAACGGCGGCTTTTATATGGCTCCTGGGCGTCGTGATGAAATGCTGAACATCGAGGCCATGAACTACTTTAGTGGCCAAATGAGCGCCGATGCTGCCGGGATTACCGCTTGCCTCTACCTCTATAGCCATCTGTCATTTCACACAGAAGGCGCTGACCAGGAGCGGTTTTCAAGGCTGTATCACAGCTTGCGGGATTGGGCTTGTGAGCATGACGAAAAAGAGGCCATCTTGGCCGCAATAGACTAGCAACAGAAAGCCCCGGTGATGGCCGGGGCTCTTAAAGGAGGTGCATAGGTAGAAAAAGAAATGGTGCCCCTGGTATGGCTGCAACCAATCACAGGGGCTTTCACCGGTCAATTTGAGGATAAACGCGATGAATACGGATATTGTATCACTTGCAAAACACATTGGCGACGCTCTGACGGCCCGCCGCCCCGTTCATATGCCGCGCATGAAGATGCGGGAGCTTGGCTTGCTCTTGATTGAACTGAAGGCGTATCGGGAGGCCGCCGCGACCGTTACCCATTGATAAAAAAGCCCCGGCATTGACCGGGGCTATTTGAGGATTTATCGCATGATTAGACCTGAAACGCTTAGGCCGTTCGCTGAAGATTGGCAGGCTCCAACCGCCGATGAAATCAAAGAGGTGTTGGAGCTGATTAGGCAACGAAAAGGGCTTAGTAAGCCTCTCAGTGGCGTTGATGTCGCTGATCTCGTTGGTTTGCCTGGTGAGAGAGGCAGCGGAAAGGGAACCCGAACCTTCAGGCGTTGGGTGAGCAAAACCAACCCTAGCCCTATTGCTTATGGTGCCTGGTCTATCTTGGCCCACCTGGCAGGTTTCGGGGCTATATGGGACGCTGACCGGGATTGAAACCATGACCGAACATAAGGCCGAACGTGCTCCCTGGGGAGACTTCCCGGCAGTAGTGAGGAACGGCGATCTAAAGGATCTCTCTAAAGAACCTGAATACGAAGCCGCCAAACATGGCGACCACAAGGCGATGAGCTATAAGCGCATGAAGCCGGCCGAGGACGAATTGCATTGCGAGATCAAGGCGCTGCTTGATCGCGCCAAGGCTACCGACGACCAGGAGCGTAACGAGCCGGAGCTGGACATTCCTGCCGAGATTTCTCGCCGCGAGAAGCGCCTGGAGGCGATCCAGGCGGCAAAGGCGCGCCTGGAAGCGCGCCAGCGTGAAGCGGACCAGGCCCGGGGGCGCAGCGAAGACGATGGCCGCCGGCCTCGCCATCCGGATGGCTCGGACAAGGGCGGTGGCTCGTACAAACGCGAGTTTGGTGTGCCGGATGACCGTGATCAGGAAAGCTTCACCGATCCGGACAGCCGGATCATGAAACACGCCGGTGGTGGCTCCGAGCAGAGCTACAACGGGTACACAGCGGTCGATGCCGAGCACCAGATCATCGTGGCGGCGGAGTTGACCAACTGCGCCGCGGACAGTCAGGCGCTGCTGGGCATGCTGGCAGCAGTTCAGGCCAACACCGGAGAAATGCCGGCCCAGACGCTGGCGGATGCGGGATTCCGTAGTGAGGCTGTTCTGGCAAAGGTCGCCGATCACCACGGCGATGTCATCGTTGCCCTCGGCCGCGAGGGACGTGAAGATGCCAAGGTCAATGCCAAGACCCATCCGCATACGGCGGCGATTGCGGCGAAATTGAAAACGGAGCAAGGCGATGCAGCTTACCGCCGGCGCAAGTCGATCGTGGAGGCTCCGAATGGTTGGATCAAGGCGGTGATGGGATTGCGTCAGTTCAGCATGAGGGGCCTGGACAAGGTGCAAGCCGAGTGGAAGCTCGTCTGCATGGCGCTAAATCTGAGGCGAATGGCGTATCTGTGAGGGCGAAGGTTAAATGGGGCGGCTCAAATGCACCCCAGTCGTCATAACACGCCGCGCGCCGCAAGATTGGTATCCTTGGCGCCGACGCCTTGCCAATTGCAGAGAGCGCCGCCGCCATCGTCAGTGCTCTACAGAAAACCGGTCACACGGCTCTGCCGCGCAGACTCCTAGCCTAAATGTGACAGTGGTTGGTAATCCATGCCGCCCGCAAGGGCGGCGGTGGTGGGCCAATAGATGATTTTCAGAGCCTTACTGCCCGTTGACGCCCAATCCCTCGAGCGCGAGTCTAGCCGCAGCGGCGATGACGGCCTCGCTGTGCTTGTCATCCTTGTTAGGCGCCCGGGTGTAGACGGCCAACACAATAGGTGCGCGCCCAGTGGGCCAGACGACGGCATAGTCATTTGCCGTGCCATACACTCCGCAGGTTCCGGTTTTGTCTCCGACTGCCCAGTCTGCCGGCACCGCCGCGCGGATGCGGTGGTTGCCGGTCGTGTTTCCCTTTAGCCAATCAACAAACTGCTGCCGCTGCGGCGCAGCCAGTGCAGAGCCCAGTGTCAGTTTTTGTAAGCTTTCCGTCACGGCGCGCGGCGATGAGGTATCGCGCGCATCGCCTGGGATGGCGGAGTTCAGCTCCAGCTCCCAGCGGTCCAGACGGAACGTGGTATCGCCGATAGAGCGCATGAAGGCCGTCAGCCCGGCCGGGCCGCCCAACTCCTTCAGCAACAAATTGGCGGCGGCGTTATCACTGTATTGCACGGCGGCCGCGGACAGCTCCGCCACCGTCATGCCTGTTGTCAGATATTTTTCCGAGATGGGTGACCACGGAACCAGCGCATTTTTGCCGTAACGGATGGGTGTGTCCAGCAAGCCGGCCTGCTGCTGGCTGCGAGCCAGCACAGCGGCAGCAAGAAAGCCCTTGAATGAGCTGCACAGTGGGAAGCGCTCCTCAGCGCGGTAACTTACAGTTGCGCCTGAGCCGGTATCCATCGCGTACACACCGATGGAGCCGCCAAAGTCCTGTTCGAGTTTAGCGAATGGTTCCGCGACGAGGTTGGTCAGCGCGGTGGCAGAAAAGCCAGCCAGCGGCCATGAGAGACAAGACAGCAGAACTAGACGGCGATACAGTGACATCAACGATATTCCTTGTTTGAAGGTGGAGCTAGGTGTAGCGGCCGGATGTAATCAGGCCGCTACAGCTGGGATTAGGGGTCTGACGCTCAGTGGAACGAAAACTCACGTTAAGAAGTCATTTTTCAATATTATTGAAGCATTTATCAGGGTTATTGTCTCATGAGCGGATACATATTTGAATGTATTTAGAAAAATAAACAAATAGGGGTTCCGCGCACATTTCCCCGAAAAGTGCCACCTGACGTCTAAGAAACCATTATTATCATGACATTAACCTATATGTCAAGACCCGGCTGGTTATACACGCGTTTCCTGAACAATTCAGGGCGTTTTTCATGCCATTCCTTGAGCGCCTGAACGGGTGTTTTGTGTTGGAGCGCGCGTTGCGGAATGCTGTGGTTGTAGATCTTGACGTAATTGCGCAGCGTCGATTCCAGTTCGGCAGCTGAACCAAAACGGGTCTGGTTGACGATGTCGCTGATACGACCGTTGAAGCGCTCCACCATGCCGTTGGTCTGCGGATGACGAGGCGGGATGAGCCGGTGCTCGATGCCGAGCTGCTTGCACAGGCGGTCGAACACGTGTGTGCCGCTGGGTTCCTTCTTCTTGCCGCCAGCCGTGAAGCGGTCGGTGAACTGGCTGCCGTTGTCGGTCAGAAGCTTGACGATCTTGACGGGACAGGCTTGCTGGACTTTGTTGAGGAAGTCGCCACTGCTGCCATCGGTCTGGTCGGCATAGAGCTCGATGAAGACCCAGCGCGTAGCACGGTCGATGGCAACGAAGAGATAGCGCCTTGCCGTCTCGTCGGGCATCTGCGGCAGGTACTTGATGTCGATGTGCACAAAGCCCGGCTCGTAGTCCTTGAAGGTCTTTTTCGTGGCGGGCGCAGTGCCTTCCTGCTCGACCAGGTTACGTAGATCCGAGACACCGTGGCGGCGCAGGCAACGTCCCAGGCCGGCACGCGAGACGGCTGGATTGATGAACTCGCGCGTGACCGCCAGCAGGTCGTCCGTGGGCAGCAGCAACGTCTTGCGCAGCTCCACCACGATGAGCTCCTGCTCGGGCGTGAGCGTCGTGTACATCTTGTTCGGCGCATGCGACTTGTCTTCAGGAGACTCGCGGTTTTGCCACTTTCGGATGGTTTGGCGGGTGACGTTGTACATCCTGGCCAGTTCGGCCTGCGGGAGCGTCGAGTTCCTGATTTCCTCACGGATCAGGTGGGTAGTACGGGCTTGGCTGTGCAGTGCCTGGGTCATCGAGTTGCCAGTGAAGAGTCGGATTGGAACAGTGTACGCAAAACGTGTCTGGCCTTGAAGAGCGGCCAGCTACGCATGGGTACATGATCCCACGAGTCCAGACACCTATAAAAATAGGCGTATCACGAGGCCCTTTCGTCTTCAAGAATTTTATAAACCGTGGAGCGGGCAATACTGAGCTGATGAGCAATTTCCGTTGCACCAGTGCCCTTCTGATGAAGCGTCAGCACGACGTTCCTGTCCACGGTACGCCTGCGGCCAAATTTGATTCCTTTCAGCTTTGCTTCCTGTCGGCCCTCATTCGTGCGCTCTAGGATCCTCCGGCGTTCAGCTTGTGCCACAGCCGACAGGATGGTGACCACCATTTGCCCCATATCACCGTCGGTACTGATCCCGTCGTCAATAAACCGAACCGCGACACCCTGAGCATCAAACTCTTTTATCAGTTGGATCATGTCGGCGGTGTCGCGGCCAAGACGGTCGAGCTTCTTCACCAGAATGACATCACCTTCCTCCACCTTCATCCTCAGCAAATCCAGCCCTTCCCGATCTGTTGAACTGCCGGATGCCTTGTCGGTAAAGATGCGGTTAGCTTTTACCCCTGCATCTTTGAGCGCTCTGATCTGAATATCGAGGGACTGCTGGCTGGTTGAGACCCGCGCATAACCAAAAATTCGCATAAAATGTACCTTAAATCGAATATCAGACACGATGTGTCTATTATGCCAAAATGACGATTTAATGGACACTCAAACGAAGCCGTTTTACTATGTCTGATAATTTATAACATTTCGGACGGTTGCAAAAATGTTACTAAATGCCCGTCAGGCAGGGAGGCCGATATGCCCGTTGACTTTCTGACCACTGAGCAGACTGAAAGCTATGGCAGATTCACCGGTGAACCGGATGAGCTTCAGCTGGCACGATATTTTCATCTTGATGAAGCAGACAAGGAATTTATCGGAAAAAGCAGAGGTGATCACAACCGTCTGGGCATTGCCCTGCAAATTGGATGTGTCCGTTTTCTGGGCACCTTCCTCACCGATATGAATCATATTCCTTCCGGCGTCCGGCATTTTACCGCCAGACAGCTCGGGATTCGTGATATCACCGTTCTTGCAGAATACGGTCAGAGGGAAAATACCCGCCGTGAGCATGCAGCGCTGATACGTCAGCACTATCAGTATCGTGAATTGGCACTGTTGCAAAGTTAGCGATGAGGCAGCCTTTTGTCTTATTCAAAGGCCTTACATTTCAAAAACTCTGCTTACC
>NZ_JAWUEI010000064.1:0-7574 GCF_036663495.1 Enterobacter sp. 342 | reverse complement strand
CCAGCTCATAACTGGCTATCAGTTGCGTCATAACCGGCTGAGGCTTTTTTACGGCCATTCAGGGTCGGGCACTATCTCATCACATACTTCTGGCTCTTCGAGAGCATCACGAAAAGCTACTGCAACAATCTTCCCGCCCATAAATTCCATACCAGCGCTAACCGGCGGCTCTTTACCGTCCTCATACTCAAATACGAACGTCATCTTTCCCATAATTTATCCTCATGCCGCACGCTGGGCGCGCAGCGTAAAATTACTTGCGCCAGGCGAAGCTAATCGGCTCAGGCGTAATCCACAGGTGGCGCATGTTCGCCACGTTCACCACATCAGAATTCCGCGGGTAAATCTCCACGGCATCCCGATCCCCGTAGCCCACAGCAGACTTTATCTCCTGCAACGCATCCCAACTGATGCCGTCCTTCCACCGGCCAGAACTGGCAATGCTGGTGGTGTTCACAGACAGACGGATGACGCCGTTGCCTTCCTGAAACTCCTGAACCAGAAAGTAAGAGTTAGCCCACACGTTGCTCCGCTTTGGGTCGTGGCATCGTACCGGCCACTGAGATTCCGGTACCGGCTTGAGTATTCCGATCACGTCTCATGCTCCTTAATTTTTTAATGTGCTCTGCTGTTTCTATTTCTTCGGCGATCCGCTCGGCCTGTGCTTTGGTCAGCGGCTCGAATTCATGCTGAAAGCGGCCTATGCTGGCGATGCAGGTGCGACCGTTGCGGATGTAGTGGATGACTTCGTGGGTAGCGCGGAGGATTTTGCAGGGTTCACCGAACATGTCGGCGTACCAGGTATTAGGCTGGATTATCCTGAACATTGGGAACCACCTTAAATTCGATTACCCAGACCCATGGGTTGGCCTTCCAACTCTCCTCGCCGTAAATTGATTCCCACAGCTGCGCAAAGTTGTCATATGGAGTCCATACTTCACCGCCGCTATCCGGGTCAGAGTATGTTGGCCGCCATCCGGTAAGCTCCATGCCTTCGGCTTGCGCATCTTCCTGGCTGATGCTATTCAACCGCTCAACCCGCACTCCGGTAATTTCCAGCAGCATGCG
Organism: Enterobacter sp. 342; assembly: GCF_036663495.1. Lineage (NCBI taxonomy): Bacteria > Pseudomonadati > Pseudomonadota > Gammaproteobacteria > Enterobacterales > Enterobacteriaceae > Enterobacter > Enterobacter sp. 342. The sequence goes on along the minus strand of NZ_JAWUEI010000064.1, from coordinate 6,506 downwards.
ACATGCTGCGCGAGGCATGTGGATAGATGGCTTCCAGCACGAACGCCCATCTTCGTAGCCATCGTCATCACCCCAGGTAAAATCCCCGTCTGCTGCGTAGATAGCGTGACCAGAGTAGAAACCATTACCAAACGGCATTTCGTTAATGGCTGTGGCAGGACGATCAGGACTCCATGGCTGAATGCGACCGTCTTCATCCAGTTCATGACTCACTACGCCCCACGTTTCCCGTACCCAGATGCGATCGCCAACCAAGCCGAATGGACAATTACTGGCAAGACTGTGTCCTGGAATTGCAGGAACAGATTTCATGCTCCTGACCCATCCAGCACCGTATACCTCATAAAAACTACCATTGAGGACAGGCTGTACCTTCATGATCCTGCGTGTCTGCGTCTTCCGGCCTTCGAGGATGGCGCGCACCATCTCGCCGTTGAAAATCATTTCGCGCTCTTTCACTGCAACCCCCTCTGCTTATTCTTCAGTTCGATCACGCCCTGACATTCCGCGCACGTATGGCAGCCGGGGACGGCAGCGCGCCGCGGCTCGGGAATCGGTTCGTCGCATTCTTCACAACGTTCAGCTGATACAGCGTTGCGGTTGATCCGGTGAGCGGAAAGGGCGGCGTTACGCTGAAGCTCTTCAATCTCTGCTGCGGTATCGATGATGTCCATGGTCAATGCTCCCGGAACTGTCTGTTAATTCGGTTGAAGGTGAACGCCAGCAATAAAAAGGGAGCCATAAGCTCCCGGGTGATTTGTGCTGTCATGCTGCCTCCTGCCTTTCCCGATATTCCTCAGCGAGCCGCTGCGCCTTTAATGGATTGCTGACCACTTCACCCCATGGCATTAGCCAGCCGTTACCAATGAAGGGAATGCACAGTGTGCCAACCCTGATGTCGTCGTGAGCGTGAGTCATAAGGTTGTACCTCAAGCCTGATGAATTAGACTTCTTCGGTGAAATTGAGGCGTTTATAAATTTCTCGCACACGCACGACGTCACCTTCGCAGTATTTAGCCACCAGGGAGATCTTCCCGTCGCGGACAAAATCCCACACTTTGCTTCCGTCAATCTCTTCACCAATTTCACTGCCTTTCCCAGGCAACCCGAGCACTTCGCAGAGTTTTTCCAGACCCACCTTTCCGTTATGCCCTGCCCACTGGACCATCGTATCGAACACTGCTTTGTCCCATGGGCGAGCCTGGAACGGAATAAAGCGCGGTGGGGCGATGCCAAGAACAGCGGCGCGCTGGAATATAAATCGCAGATCGAAAGCGGCAACGTTATGGCCTACAAAAACAGGAGGAGCGTTACGCGATGGGTCATAGTTTTGATTCAGGAACTGGAAGAATTCTGTAATGAGAGCTCTTTCTGAGTTTCCCCAGTCTTCTGAATAAAATGTCTGTACTGGTGAGTTGCCAACGGCTGCTGATATGACGCAGATTTGTCCTCGACCTCCGTCAAAGCTGGTTTTTCTCCATTCCTCCTCTGCTGCTGTTTCGCGATTAGCGTCCAGCCACTCCTTAATGCTTTCAGGCTTTTTATACTGACCTGGAGCAGTGATGGATTCAGCGATTTTTTCTTTTACGGCTGGGTCTTGTGATGGGATTGTTTCGATGTCGATAAAGATATTCATGATAATTCCTTAGAAATTTGGGCATGGGTTTGAGATGGCTGCTGAGCAGTCATTGCATTTTTTTCGAAGCGTTTATGTCGTTCAGAATGGTATGTCGTCGTCGAAGTCCATTGGCGGTTCATTAGACGGCGCCGGAGCAGACTGCTGCTGCGGACGAGACTGCGCGCCGCCGCTGAACTGGTTGCCGCCCTGCGGCTGCTGAGGCTGACCCCAACCGCCATGCTGCTGGCCGCCACCTGCTGGTGCGCCACCGCCCTGACGGCCACCCAGCATCTGCATGGTGCCACCAACGTTAACCACGATTTCGGTCGTGTATTTTTCAGCGCCGGACTGATCTGTCCATTTGCGGGTGCGAAGCTGACCCTCGATATAGACCTGAGAGCCTTTACGCAGATATTCACCAGCTACCTCAGCCAGTTTTCCGAACAGAACGACGCGGTGCCATTCTGTTTGCTCTTTCAGTTCGCCAGTGGCTTTATCTCGCCATGACTCCGAAGTTGCCAGCGTCACGCTGCACACTGCGCCGCCGGACGGAAGATAACGGACCTTGGGGTCTTGCCCGAGGTTACCGACTAGGATCACTTTGTTTACTCCGCGAGAGCTCATTTAGCCCACCTTTTACCTGTTTTTATGTTGCTAATTAATGTCTTTGAAACACCCATGCTGGCAGCGATCGACAACTGGCTCTCTGAGAGTTCAAGGCGTTTCCTTATTTCCTCAACCTGCCATTCAGTCAGCCTGGCCCGATGATGAGCTTCACCTTTTCTTGCGCCGACGTGTCGACCCTTCAAAACTTTGTCATCCATGTTGTCTTGCGCTGTTCCAAGGAAAAGGTGTTGAGGATTAACGCAACATGGGTTATCACAACGATGGCAGACCATAAGCCCTGCCGGGATTGGGCCGTTGAAAAGCTCGAAAGAGACTCGGTGTGAAAGCAGCGTTATCCCGAACGCTACAAATTTCGTGTACCCACCTTTGTTTTTCGCATAAGTGGATTCCCAGCAGCCGCTTTCAGCGTCGATCTGATAACTGCTGTTGAATCGCTCAATGATCCCGCTAAGGTGAGACATTTACGCCGCCTGTTTAAGTTCTTTGAGTCGAATGCCAGTAACGTCTTTGCATTTGGCCTGGTGCTCAGCAAATCCGCTCAGTAATTTCCATGTATCTTCATAACGATGCTTTAGCTGATCGCCATCATTTTCCGAACTGGCGTATGTAGAGAATTCGGCGAGGATTTTGTCCGCATCCACTGACAGAGGTGCCTGGTCTTCCTGCTGGTGACCATCATTAGGTTGCTGGTTCTGCTCAATCGGTGTTCCTGATGGCAATGCCCATCCAGGGAGTGCAGGCGCTTTCCAGTAGAACACGCCAACCTCTTTTGATTTTGCGTACTGGAATCCCGGCGTGCGTGTTGCCGAAACAACAGCGAAACCTTCTTCCAGGTTGTAGAGGTAACGACCGATACCCCATTGCACGGCAGCACGCTTCATAGCGCCAGAACGACCGCCTTTCACCGCTTCAACCTGTGTGTTTTCTGCGGCATCCCACTTAGTGATCCACTCACCTTCAACTTTGATTGAGATACCGCATTCAACGCCGCCATTGTTCGGAATATCGCGGTATTCGTTGCGCCATCCTGCCTTTCCGCATACTTCATCCAGCCGCTTCATGATTGCGCGGTTGGTAACGTAGGCCAGCACCTTGGCCCAGATGCCGTTATTGTTTTTCCCCACTTGCTGAATGCGCCACTCAATATCCGCACTGGCAAATGGCTCATCTAACTGATCAAGGTTCATGTGTGGTTCCCCGTAAATTCATCCCAGCTAATCACCGGGTTCTGCCGCTCGGCGGCCAGGTTCACCGGCTCATCATCGCTCTCAGGCTCTTCTGGCAACACGTCGCGCATAAGGCGCAGGAACGACTCTTCATCCCAACGTTCTGCGGCCGTCATGCTGCACGCTCTCGGCGGGTGATGACGTAACCCTGCTCGACCAGCCACTCGATGACTTCTGCACCATCGAGTTGCGGGAGAACGTCACGGGTTTTAACAGTGCCGGCCAGCACAACGCCTTCCATTTCAACTTTGAGGGTGTTGTGGGGGCCGACAGATGTGCGCATGTCTACGCACTCGCATGTGATATTCATGATTCGCCTCAATATTTGATGTGCGCGTCCTGCACTTTGCCGCCAGCAATCGCCAGCACTGCTTTCTGCGCGAATTCTTCGGGTATGCCCTGAGCAATCAGGTCTGCGTAGACACGACGGTTGACGGTGCGGCGGTGCTCTTTGTCTGCGGCTCGGCGCGCTTCTTCTTCAGCTTTGCGCTGCTCTTCTGCCAGACGGGCGGCTTCTGCCTCTTCCTGGCGGCGGCGTTCAGCTTCTACCGCCGCGGCTTTTTCGCGTTCCGCCCGGGCTTCTGCTTCCTGCTTCTCACGCGCCGCACGCTGCTCCGTTTCGATGCGCTGGCGCTCTGCCAGCTCTGCACGCGCTTTCTCTTCAGCTTCACGGCGCGCTGCGGCTTCAATCTCCGCTTTGTGCTTCGCTTCGGCATCGCGGCGGGCCTGTTCTGCCGCTTCCTGTTTCAGTTGCTCATCACGTTCACGCTGAGCCTGTTCCGCCAGACGGCGCTGCTCTTCGCGGTCACGGTCAAAATCCTTATTCATCAGCAGGGCCATTTCGTGGTCCGCTTCGAACTTGGCAGCCAGCTCCTGATCGAACCTGATGTTCATCTCCAGCGCTTCGGCGTGCATCGCGTTCATGGCTTCTTCAGCCTTAATGCGTTCCTGCTCGGCTTCCCATTCTGTGAGCGGGCGCCGTACTTCATCCTTCAGCGCGTCCAGCCGCTCACGCACAATGCGGCGGCTTTCGTCGATCTTCTTCGGAAGGGCTTTAAGCTCAGCAACCAGATCCTTACCGGCGTTGTCGATGTAGGTTTTGGAACGGGCAACCTTATGCGCCATGGATGCGATAGCGTCGCGGCCTTTACGGGTCGACACATCCGGCACCAGGCTGCGAGCTTCTTTCTCGATCGCCTCAATAATCGGGTCGAGCTGCTCTTTGGTGGTGAATACCGCCATTGCGTTCTGTTTCTCAATGACGACTAAGTCCGTTACTTCGCTCATGGTTTCTCCTGAAATTTGGATGTGCAGATCCCGCCCGCATAAGCCAGGCCGATCGGTTGAATAGGGTGGTTACTTAGAAAGTTTTGAGTTCCAGCACTCTATGGCTGAAATTGGTGAGTCGAAGGTAACCGGAGCGATCCATCCGCAACATTTCAGTTGGAACTGATTGAGGATGTATGGCTCAGGAGCAATCCTGCATCCGCGATTCCATTCGAACGCTTTAATTACTGGCTGTCGTTTGCAAAATGGACACTCTGTTGCGTCAGGGAGATTTTCGAAAGAAATGTCAGGTAATGAGCCATCATCTTCAGCCCACTGAAGTTCGCCTGGCACAATAACCGAATATCCATCCCAACGGTCAAATTCAGGTGATAGAACATCTTCATAACCAGCGCCGCGAAGGCGAAATTTCGCCCGGGCAATAACAATAAGACCTTTAACTTTTCGGCTACCCATTCGCCACATATAAACGCCGGCGGAATCAGGCTTGCGTTCAGAGTATTTAACCCATTGCATGCTCACCTCCACGCTGATTCGACTTTCCCCGATGCCACGGATAACCGATTGCAACCTTCATTTCGTCGTAGGCTGCCATCCACATGGCGCCATCACCGATAAACAGGGCAATGGCTGCTTTGCTCTGCGCCGCGCGCAGCAGGTGATGATTGATCATACCTTCACCTCAACCTGTTCCAGGAGGCCAGCGATATGCATCTGCCGGCGATTAAGTGTGAGCTTTTACCGCGGTGCCGATACCGACGTCAGTTGCCACTCGTTATCGTTGAGCTTTTTGGCGGTGTACTGCTTGCCGTTGTGGATGACTGTCATGACTCAGCCTCCAGATGACCTTTCCTGCGAAGCCACTCAATTACTTCATCAGCGTCAAGGCGATCCAGAATATCATCGGTATGCCCAGCGGCCTCAGCCCAGTCTATGTAGTCATAAAGATCGATTTCCTGAAAGAGCGCTTTCCCTTCAATTTCAGAGATAAGATCTGAGAGCTCCACGCCGCGGACTTCTAAATTTACGTGGTCACGGTAACCACTTGTTGAAACATCAATACCTGTAGCATTCACTTCAAAATCAATTGTCATAAATCCTCTTGGCCTTATCGCGGCGAACGGAACGGTTAATACAAGACTTCAACGCATTTATTCAGTGTTTCAATGGGCGGTGGATGACCGCCGGTTGTCATAAATGGGCAGACTCGAAAATCTGCCTATGTATGGCCGATAAAAAACCCGCCGGAGCGGGTTACTTAATTAGTGAAGCTGCGTATTCGAGGAGATACAGTTTTGGGGCCAGCCAGATTTTTAGCCACGTCAGGTCAGATAAAACGACGAAGGCGATGACCGAATACAGGAACATAATGGTTCCAAAAAACACTGAGGAAGCACTGATAGTGCCGTCTTTGTCCCAGACCAATGTAGGTATATATTTTGGCTTTCCGCGTTCCCATGAATATCCCTCGTCGCCATAAACTCCGTCCTGCTCGCGCTTCATCATTACCCTGAAGAATTTAATCGCAACCGGGATAGTCGCCAGAATAACCAGCGTGAGCATCATGCTTTTGGTAAATTTCCATACCAGCAACTGATGCACAACTTCCGGGATTTGCGCCTGGCTAAATGACACCGCAGCGTCGATGCCATTCGCCGCTTTCTGTAATAGCTCAACGAGAATTTTGTTCGCTTGTTCGTTCATAATTGCCTCTGTCGTTACCCGCTGATGCGGGAGAAATGCTTTGG
>NZ_JAWUEI010000063.1:0-8050 GCF_036663495.1 Enterobacter sp. 342 | reverse complement strand
CGCTGCATCGGCGCGGGGGAGTCACGGGGTGACTACGCCTTAGCGTGCTTTATTTTCCGAATTCTGAGACGACCCCTGTGTGTTGAAAGACAAGATGAGAACCATGATGTGTACGTAGGTAAATTCATCCAGTTACATGTAGCCGCTAATAAGAGCCTTAAGATCGTCGAAATGGGCGATGTGAAACTGGTGGCCATAACCAGCTCGATTCCTACCACTTTTAATGGTGGGATAAAGAGATACAAAGGGGTTACGTATGTGTCACTTTCCCAAACAGCTCAAACCACTATCGACTTCCCGAAGCGTATCTACAAAGAGGGCCAGGAATGTACTTCTGTCACCAGTCCTGACCAAGGTCCTTTCGCCCGGGATGTTAGGTTGAATTGCTACGGGCGATGTGTTGTCACCGGCGTAAGGTCCCCCTGGCGTACTGAGGCCGCGCACTTAACGCCACGTCATGAAGAAGGCATTCCCGACGTAACGAACGGAATTTTACTTCGCCGTGATATCCATACACTGTTCGACAATGACCATTGCGCCATAAACCCTGACACTATGAAAATTTACTTCAGCCGGGAGGCCCGGGAGTTGGATGATGATCTCCTGAAATGGCATGGGAATGAGATAGAGACGACACGCATGCAGGTTCCGGTTAACATCGAAAACCTTCGGATACGATGGCAAAAATTTAAGGCTAAGGATCGTCAGCGTAAATAAAGCCATAAGCTGAACCACGGCGAGGATTAGTCTTGTTCACTAAATGACAGCGAGAGATTAAATGCAAACCCAAAAAGATATTACAGTTGGCCAGATCTGGGAAGAAGTGGATCCAAGACTGATCCGGAAAGTGCGAGTTGTTGAGGTGGCCTCGTTAGAAGGGCCCAAAGGCATCCTAATCGAAAACGTGGAGTCTGGTCGTAAGAACTGGGCGTCGTCATCCCGCTTTAATGGAAAGCGTGGAGGGTATCGTCTTATTTCCTGAAGGTTTTGCCAATATGGGAAACTGAAGAGGTTGAAACCATCCCGGTGAGGGAGCATATCTGGTAAAGAAGAGTCTTTAAAAAGGTTTTACGCGACCTGGGATAATAAACGGGAAAACGATACCCAAAAAAAGAATACAGCGATGATAACGATAAGGAATGGTAAGGGCTTCAATATTTTGAGAAATGACCTGGCTTACTTTGCATCTGCATTTCTAATCAAACTGTCCACATAGGGATCACAGCTCTTAGGTTCTGAATTTTTCATATGTTCTGTACCTGAAATTGATTCCGTATGAGAAAAGGCCACCGAAGTGGCCTCTATCAAAACTGGTGGCAAAAGTTAGATCAGGAAATCATCAAGACTTTTACCGGCTGCAATTTGTTCTGCCAGAGCTTTGGGGGTACGGCCCTGTCCAGTCCACGTTTTTGTTTCGCCATTTTCATCAGTAAATGAGTATTTGGCCGGGCGTGGTTCACGGCTTTTCTTGGTAGCCGTAGATTTGGCCTGGAATGAGCCAAGCAGCTCTTCCGGGTTGATACCATCTTCTTCCATTAACTTACGCAGGGCGTCAAGTTTCTCCTGACGAGCTTGCAGTTCGGCAGCTTTGGATGATTCTTCCTGACGACGCTCATCAACAATGACATTAAGCTTTTCGAGGATTTCCTCAAGTACTTCTAAAGGCAGCTCGCGGCCCTGGGCGCGAAGAGTACGAATATTGTTTAACGATTTGAGTGCTTCAGACATACGACCTCACTTTCTAATTCTTTGATAAGGATTTACTTAATCATAATACACTCTATAAGGAAAAAGATGCCAGCTTTATGTCTTCAGGTACAAAGATATCTTGCTAAGAATACTCCTTATCTTCCTTGTGCAGACTGTTTCGTGCTTTCGATGTTGTTCATGAGTCTTAAAATCTGCTCACTGTTTAGGGTACTCATGCTGTAAATCATCAAGAAGGAAGCGCAGAACAACATAAGCAATCGGAAAAGGAAACCATGCCAGTGACAGGCCATATATGGCGGAGATAAACATAGGGTAATTTAACTCACTTACAAAATTCGCTTCATTGTATTGTTGAATCGAAATGGCAGAAGCAAAAATTATAATTAAAGTAAGAAAAATCCACTCTAGCCATCTCTTTTTATAACAAGCATAAGCGAAAGCTGTAGGGTAAAAAATAAAGCAAAAAATTCCAGCTGCAATTACGTTCATAAAAGTAACTTTCCTGATAGCGCAGTTATTTTTCGAATGCAGCATCATGAACAACTGCCATAACATTGATGATTGGCTTTCTTTTTCTGAAGAACCTTCCGCGCGGCAAAGTTTCTCCCGCTTTGAGACGATAAAGCCAGAAAACATAAGCCGGAGGAACATTGCTGTCAAAAATATCTGAACAAGTTTGAACTGTGATGCCTACTGTATTGTCTTTCCTCATCTCTTTAAAAGTGCCTTGCAATGCAGCGGATAACGTCATTTTTAAGAAACCTTTTTCTGTTTGAACGGATAGACTTGACTTAGCTGGCTTGACTGTAATGTTTGCCACTAAAGATCCCTCGTTCTGAGGATGCAGGCACTACAAAGTTACCGTCAGGTCTAATCATACGAGTTTGGATGAAATTTTTGCCGGATTTGGTTTTTTCAACCTGGTGCTCGATCTTCCATTCTTCTTTGACGGGACCGGATGACAAATGAACTAGAACCGGTACTTTTTTACGTGTTCTATCCAGAACAATACAATTTGATTTATCCGTATCAACGCTTCCCTGAAGAGTATTCAAAGAGCAATTATCATATCCCTCAACCGGAACTGCATTACCTTGGATATCAATTTTGAATCCTCCAGCTATTACAATTTCGGGTGCATTATCATTTAAAGTCTCGTCATAGGCAGCATCAACTACATCGCAAGCAGTAAGAGTAAGTGACGATGCCACAGCAAGACACAATAAAGAAAATCTGTTTTTGAGCATATTTGAGACCTTTTATAAAAATAAAATAACAGGAGAATTGTATCATTAACAGTCTAGTTCTAACGACTACCACTTTTAAGTATGTATTGAGCCAGTTTTATATTCAGGCACACCATATTGCACTCTAGCTCTTTCATCATCCTAGAAGAACTCTTAATTAAGTATTCTTCAAGTGGGCCAGCATATGCCCCTGATGTCACGATCGTTAGTTGCGTAAGAGGATGAGTCAAACTCTCAATGCCCTTCAGGATGTCATTCTGGACAGCAGAAATATAAACAGGCGAAGCCGCAATCAAATATTCATCATTCGGACTGGACTGCATTAACTGGCTTATAGTTGCGCAACGGTTATGCTTTCCTAGTGATTTTGTGATGGCTTTCCACCAGAGATCATGCCTGAATGGTACTTGATGAAATGTCGCCTCGTAAGAGGGCACCCGATCTCGACTATTTAAAAACCCCATCCCGGCAGAGATTATCCACAACTCCAGATTTCTGGTTGAGTTTAAAATTTCCTTTGCCGTAGACCAGTGATTACCTGAATACAAGGACAATGCCGGTACCGCCTGATTACTTCTGGCGTCGTCTACAATGTTACTCCAGGCATATGCTGCGTCGTCCGGGGTTTGTTTTGGATCTATGTCCAATGTCGGCCAGACGTGGCCCTGATGATTCTTGCCCTTTGTACAGGAAGTGATTAAGTGTACTGAGCGTTCAGAGAACATTATCTTCCTTACATACCCATAGAACAGCTTTCTAAGAACGGTGGGCTCGCCTGAAAATTACAAATCAGCCCCTTTCACGGCATCATTTTGATTCTTCGCGTCTGCCCCCAGTAAGATGACCGGTTTTCTGCATGACAGTGTTATTCCTAACAAACGCAACACAAAACCACGCCAGCCAGAGCAAATTTTTTCATTTGCTGCGTAAAGCCTATTGTTTTCTCTTTTAAGCTTCGCCCACTCGTTACAGAGGGTAACATCATCAAGCGCTGTTATATGCTTCGCCTCACCTTCGACGATAACGGTATGGATACCGTATGCTGTAAATCTCATACTATTTTCCAGAACCCAGTTGCGGTATTCGTTGAGTCCACCTTCGGAACCGGTAGCTCTGCGCCACATTTCAATTTGCTTGTGTGATGGGTCAAGTGTACTTGTCATTGAAGCCTCGTCTCAGCGATAACGCTTGAAATAGCCCGCTTTGGTCAAAATGAAATTAGCCATCTGACTGGCGATTTGATTGTATCTTACTCATAGTGCCCAACCTATAGGTTAAAAAGGGGCATTTTCGCTTTATAGCGTGTTCAACATCATCAATCATCCCAAGAAAGGCTGGCTTATTAAGCCGGTCCATCATTTTCTGTATATCTCTCATCAATTTTTATATCCGGCCTGAAGTGCACCGTTCAAGCACACCGATCAGGCAGTTAGTCACTAGTTAACTCTTTACTAGAGACTAAATTCCATTGATTTACGTGACAACGTCACGTCATTAAGGTTTGCAAATGCCTAATTTTCATACTATGGGATTTAATTAGGAGTAAATCCCACAGGTTTACATAAAGCTGACATTTAAAAGTGTTAAAAATCAATCAGATAGAAAGAAAAGGCTCTCCGGAAGAACTCTTCTCATTATTTCGCCGCCCGGGGTTATTGCTGACAGATCTGAAAGTGCTAATATGTTAGTCATTAGTAATTAGTAAAGCCTTTACTAAACGCGTTTCTACGTAAATTCTATTGGTTTTAGAGGGTCCTACTGTCCGAAGACAATAAAGTTGTACACAAAGCACTAAAGTTGTAACCATTCTCAAAAAACGACGCTAATGTTGTATGCTTACTGAATGTGTGGTTATAGGGTTGGAGACTATAAAATGCACATATAGGTACGTATCAATGTCGTTTTTTGGGTACGATCATGGGTAGGGGTAGGCGTCTCAAATCCTATTTGGATTATGAAAATGCGCTAGGTGACGGCATAGGAGTGGGCTATGGCCAAAGTTATCAGCCCTGGCTTAGAGCTCAGGACGTTAAATCCCGTGGAAACCGTTCGATAGTCTTTGGCCTTAAGACGTTTCGAAACCATCATCATGGGGTTTGAGGGCCAATGATGTAAAAAACCACGCTAAGGAGATAATTCATTGTTTAAATTGAGATTTAACGGCCTCAATTCCCCCTTCATAATATCCTCCGGTAGTGTGAACGTATAATGTCCCAGCATGTTGATATGACCGTGCATCAGAGGCGAAAGCCGCGCGATATGTTCATCCTCTGGCCCTTCCCCGATGCTGCGCAGGTGCGACAAGGCTTCCTGCATATAAAGCGTATTCCACAGCACCACTGCGTTTGTCACCAGACCCAGCGCACCCAACTGATCTTCCTGCCCCTCGCGGTAACGTTTTCTGATCTCGCCACGCTGACCGTAGCAGATGGCTCTTGCAACGGCATGGCGGCCTTCACCCCGGTTCAACTGTGTTAGGATCCGGCGACGATAGTCCTCATCATCAATATAGTTGAGAAGATACAGTGTCTTGTTAACTCTTCCGACCTCCATTATTGCCTGAGCAAGCCCTGACGGTCGGGTACTTCTCAATAGCGATCGAATGAGTTCTGACGCATGAATAGTGCCCAGCTTCAGCGAACCGGCAACCCGCATCATCTCATCCCAGTGGCTTTCGATTTTAGAAAGGTCAACACAACCCCGCGCCAGTTTGTCCAACGCCCCGTAATTCGCTGCTTTGTCGGCCCGCCAGAACACAGCCTCACCCGCATCCGCCAGACGAGGTGAAAATTGGTATCCCAGTAGCCAGAACAGGCCAAAGATAATGTCACTGGTACCTGCTGTGTCCGTCATGATTTCAACCGGGTTTAGTCCCGTTTGTTGCTCAAGTAGCCCTTCCAGCACAAAGATGGAATCCCGCAGTGTTCCAGGAATCACTATGCCATGAAAACCCGAATATTGGTCAGAGACAAAGTTGTACCAGGTGATGCCGCGCCCTGAACCAAAGTATTTTCTGTTGGGGCCAGAATTCACCGTTTTCACTGGCGTGACAAAACGCATACCATCAGCGGAGGCTACCTCCCCGCCCCCCAGTATCCTGCCAACGCTAACGAGGACTGAAAATCAACCAGCCGCGCATTGGCGCTAACCAGCGTTTCTGCTCGGATGTAGTTCTGTTTCACCCAGCTCAGACGATGGCGAGTCAGTGCAGGGATATTGTGCTTGATCAGCGGCTCATGTCCGATATTGCAGGCCTCAGCCAGCATCACCGCACACAGGCTTATATGCAGATCCTGCGCACGGGCACCTGACTCGCTGACATGGCTGAATTCACGGGTGAAGCCAGTTCTGGCGTCAATCTCGAGCAACAGTTCTGTCAGGTCAACGGGTGGAAGCAATTGTCTGACTCGGCTGCTCAGTTGTATCAGCGCCGGTGGTTCATCCAATTTATCCAGGCTGCTGATGGTCAGCGAAGGATGTTTACCTTCATTGCAGATGTCCACGGCGGTATTGCGATCAAAACGTGATGCCACCGTTTTCCAGGTTTCATCTAACTGAGCGGCCAATTGCTCCGATGCTTTACTGCCATTAGTGGGGTGACCCAATGCCCGGCAGACTGGAACCCGCTGCGCCTGCCATTCCTCCCCCTGAAGAAGTTTTTGGCGCGGATCACCCCAACGATCGCTGTTTTCCAACCAGATGTCACGACGGCGTAGCGCATCCTGAAGTCGCTCCAGCAGACACAACGAGTAACCTGCTCGCTGTATCCGACCGTCAGCATCGTACACCAGGCGTTTCCAAGGGCCTGAAATGATATGTTCAGGTGCATCGTCCAGGATCCGTTTTTTCGAGCCGTTTAGCTCTGCCAGGTAATGGATGGCAGCCAAGGTATGTTCACCGTCTGGGGCCGCACGGAAGTGCAGATCGCGCAGTAGTGCGGGCAAAAAACGCCTTACCCGTCCGTATTGCTCCACCATTTCATCCTGAAAGTTTGTATCCTGGGGGCGGGCCAGTTCATTCACTTTTTCCACGGACTCTGCCAGTCTGGCGACAGACACACTGCTGAATATGGTCTTTCGCAGCAAATCATCGGCGGTATCTTCATCAAGTAAAAGTGCGCATGCCCGCGCCAGCAGCAACGCCGCGCGGTCAAGATCCTTGAGCGTCCTAAGTCGCTTTTTCTGCCCGGTTTTCTTCGCCTCCCGGGTAATATTGAGGATCAGCATATCCAGCACGTCAACGGCCTCGTCCAGCGCCGAGATTTCTTGCGCTTTCACGAATGCGGTAAGGATCGCCAGCCGCCGTTCTTCTGGCATTCTGCTGATATATTTCACCGATGCCATTCCGGCATAGCGTGCCAGATTGCGGAGCTGTATGGCGGGCAGCCCAGTGAAATTCAGACAGGAAAACTCCAGGCTGCGCAGGCGAGTGTAACGTTCAAGTGCTTCAGTGAACGCGGGGCCGCTGATAGTGACAGGGCCTCTTTTTAGGTGCTCCATCACTGAGAGTCGCTGTCCTTCGGGGATTTCAAGTAACCCAGCCAGTTGTGCGGTCTGCCAACGGTTTGGCAGCGCGGCCAATTTTCGCCACAAGCGGCGGGTCGCACGCTCACGGATTTCACCAATGACTCTCGTCAGGGTGGATGCGGCTGGCAACAACACTTTATTTTGAAGCAACCACGCGGTGGCAAAATCGAACATCAGTCCGGGGCGTTCATTACTGAGCCATGCACGGGTATACAGCAATCGCTTCAGTCTGAACGACCACGGGAAATCACCGAAATCATGATAGCTATAGTGCTGCCTGATAAGCCCGTGGTGCTCCCAACGTGTGTTTTCCCTTTGAGCATAGCGGGAAATGATCTCTGGATAGCGGATGTTAAGTTGCCTTGCGACATAAAACTGGACACCGGGCGGTATTTGCATGAGATCGGACAAGAAGGTTCCCAGAAAGCGGGCAGTTGTGAGTTGAAGGGCAATTCCCAACCGGTTATGCCTGCCCCTACGCAGGTTGATGAAAGGGCACTGTTGCAAAGTTAGCGATGAGGCAGCCTTTTGTCTTATTCAAAGGCCTTACATTTCAAAAACTCTGCT
>NZ_JAWUEI010000062.1:0-8811 GCF_036663495.1 Enterobacter sp. 342 | reverse complement strand
TTAGCGACTAATCAGATCGCACAAACTGGACTGAGTTCCCTTCCTCCGGTGATCTACTATTCGGAACAGCTATTTAGAGTTAAATCAACGATTTAATTCATTTTTCTATGCAGGATCTTTGAAAAATGCAGTAGAAAAACGGAGAAGTACATGACCTTTAGTTTAGCTCAAACAGCTAGTGCAGAAACCACACTAAAAGCACCTGCTGAAGCAGATCAGAACCTGCGGGATATCACTGAACTGGCGTGTTATATCTGTGATGCACCAGTGGCTATGGTGACGCGAACCGATGACACAAAGCTGAATCTAATTGCAAAAGTTGGTATTTCGCGTACCTCTGTATTAATTAAAGAGTCCTTTTGCGTGTATGCAATGGAAACACCTGATGCGGTAATGGTGGTCCCTGACGCTACTTTAGATCACAGATTCAGTACCAATGCTATGGTGATTTCAGGACCTGGCTACCGATTTTATGCTGGCTCGCCGCTGATTGATCCCGAAGGTGCAGTGATTGGTACTATTTGTGTCTATGATCATGTTCCTAAGCAGCTGAACCAGCGGCAGATAAGCTCTTTGCAGGCTCTGTCCAGACAAGTGATCGCCATACTGGAGCTGAAAAAAGTCGGCGAACAATTACATAATACCAGCATGACGGATGCGCTGACAGGGGTGAACAACAGAAGAGCTTTTGACCTCAAGTTTGAAGCTGAATTTGCTCGCTGGCAAAGAACAGGACAATCTTTTGTACTGGCATTGATTGATATTGATCACTTTAAGAGTTTTAACGACAGCTATGGTCATGCCGCAGGAGATGAGGCACTGAGTCAAGTCGCGGCTCTGTTTCAGCGCCATAGCAGGAACTATGACTTTTTCGCCCGTTATGGTGGTGAAGAGTTTGTGCTGATCCTGCCAGGCACAGACACAGCGTCCGCAAATAAAACACTGGAAAAGTTAAGGCTGGTAGTGGCTAACCATGAGTGGTTATTACGACAATTAACGGTCAGCATAGGTTTGGCCAGCGCTGATTTATTTGACGACAAAAAGCAGTTGCTCGAAGTCGCCGATCAGATGTTATACAAAGCTAAAACCCAAGGCCGCAATCAAACCAGTGTGTTCGCCACACTGTAAGAGATCTGTTCATGCTGCGCTGATCTCAAGACCTCATAAAAACTGAGGTCTTGCTTCGGTCGATAAGCTGGTCTGATATTGGCATTATTTATTCCTTTCAAATACATGGGTAATGCGACTTACACAGATTTTTTATGCTCTCTTGGACTCCATGTGAAGGAGATCGTCACATTCTTTACATATAGAAAATAGAGTTCTTTAGCCAGCTGCAATTTCAGATTAACCGATTCGGTAAGCTTTCTGCATTTCCGGAGACAACTTTTTTAGCCAGCTTGAGAGACTGAAGCCTTTTCTATCGGTACTATTTAATTTAGTAAAATACAGATGTTCATCCCAGCGAGGACCGAAATCTACTTCTGCAAGACTTACAAGCTGTTTGTTTCTGCGAAGACGATGCTTTTGATGGTAATCTTCGACGGGCCAAAAATAACCATTTTGTTCTCCGGCCTCAATCACCTCGGGAGATTTCTCCTTTCCAATCGCTTGAATCAGTTCTTCAGCTACTTGTTTTTGCTCCAGATCAAAAACAAAAAGTATCTGGCGATACTGGCCCTGCTTTCTACCATGAACAGACCATGATTCAAAACTTCCAAGAAGTTCCCTGTAGCTGATTTGGTCTTTATCGTAGATCACTCTGACGACTTCGGCGTGTCCGTTGATGTTGCGGTAACTCGGATCCAGAGTTGATGCTCCAGCGTAGCCAACACGTGTTTGCACTACTCCCTGCGTCCCTCCAAAATTAGAATCCGGTCCCCAAAAGCAACCCATGCCGAAAACCGTTTGACTAAGCTTCCCGATTTTCAATGCTTCTTCGATTGCTTCAGGGGTTGCAAATTCATAGCTTTCAACACCGTCTTCTTTATTCATTTTTAGATCCGACATATTTTTCACCTAACTTTCAAAAATTGAAGCCACTCCCATTCCTCACGCCGTGCAAACGACGATAAGACCACGTTTTCCAACACCAGCTTGATGAAGTATCTTTGCTAAAACTCCGCAGCATGTTTCTTGGTAACACAACTGCGGAAAATTGCTGTAATCATTGATCTTACTGCTTATTAAGTTATTAATAATTCTAAAAAACTCATTATTTCATTGAAGCTTCCAACCACCTGTCAAGGTCCTTGAACTTGGGGTTTCTCAGCTTCTTTGTCCCAACCACTATTGTCGGGAAATTCAGCTTTCCGTTCGAATAGAGGGAGCACAGTTCATCAGCAGCCGCGTCGTCTTCATGAACATCCAAAAAAACAAACTGGCTCCCTTTTTCTTGCAAGTACGAATGGTAAATCTTGGTTTTATGGCAGTCTTTATGACCGAACAGCTTAATCAACACGAACGGCTCCTTTTTTCAAAAGGTTCACTTTCATAAACCCCCTCGATTTAAAAATTATTCTACAAACTTCAATGACTCCGAGTTAATACAGAATCGGACCCCTGATGGCTCAGGACCGTCTGGAAAAGCGTGCCCCAGATGGGCTTCGCACACATTGCATAGCACTTCGATTCTGCGCCCGAAGGTCGTATCCAGTTCATATTGAATTACGTTGTCTGCGACTGGCTCAGAAAAACTCGGCCATCCCGTTCCCGAATCGAACTTTAGGTTCGAGTCAAAGAGTTCGGTGTCGCAGCCCACACAGGCGTACCTTCCAGCTTCATAAAATGAACAGAGTTCTCCGGTGTGCGCGCGTTCGGTGCCTTTCATCCGCATGACCCGAAATTGCGCTGGCGTCAGAATTTCTTTCCACTCTTCCTCGCTCTTTTCTACTTTTTTGGGAGGCGCGGGAGTGCCGTTATCCAGGTAGTTGTAAATGCTTTTCCAATTGAACATATATTTGCTCCTTTATTTTAGGGTTCACTCTTTAGCTATCAATCCACGAGAAGAAGTCTGTAGCACTACCAATGAATTCTCCATCCACAAAAACTTGCGGTACAGTTTGGAGATTTGTTCTTTCCTTCAACTCCAGGTAAGTCTTCGGATCGTCGTCTACGCGAATTTGTTTGAAATCGACCTTTTCAGCAGTTAGGTAATTCTTCACGCGTGCGCAAAATGGACAATGGTCTTTCGTATAAATAACAACATTCTTAAGTGCTTTCATTTTTTCCTCGTTCATTTGGTTCATGATTTAGTCTCTTTCAAAATGGCAAGAGTATCCGCTGGGATTCCTCTGCAAATAGTTTTGGTGATATGCCTCAGCGTCGTAGAATTCTTTTTCCAGGGTGACGGTCGTGACCACTTCATTCTCGAAGCGACCGATCTCATTGACCTCATCAATCACGTTTTCGATAATCGCTTTCTGTGCATCGTCACGATAGAACGCTGCCGAGCGATACGAAGTGCCAACATCATTTCCTTGGCGATTCTTCGTAGTCGGATCATGGATTTTGAAAAAGTAATGTAGAATCTCTTCGAGAGATATTTCGTCTTGGTCGTATTCCACGCGAACCGCTTCGGCGTGCCCCGTTTTCCCTGTTATAATATCGGCGTAGGTAGGATCATCAAAATCTCCGCCAGAGTAGCCCACCTTCGTTGACGTCACACCGTCCAGACTCCTAAGGAGGTCTTCGAGACCCCAAAAACACCCTCCGGCAACGATCACATAATCTAGTTTCATAAAGCCTCCTTAGTTTTCATCCACTTACTGATTAGACTGACTTTACAGCATGTAAAATAGATATAATATGTTCAATAGTTCGTATAACATGACCTATTGGACAGTTTACGTAGGAGCTATATATGGATGTTCTCAGTGAAATTTTAGATAAGGTAGAGCTTACTAGCAGCTACTGGTATAGAACCTCATTTGCGGGAGACTGGGGCATCAGCCTCCCGCAGGAAGAGAATCTAGCGAGATTTCACATCGTGACTCATGGCGAGTTTTGGTATGAGGTGCCAAAACTTAAACTTAAAGCATTGGCGGAGCAGGGCGATATTTTGATCTTTTTCAAAGGGATGGAGCACACCATGGCCAGTGCACCAAAAATCAAGGCCGAGCCTGCGGTCGAATTTAGAGCTAAAGCCAACCTCACCGAAGCTCAAGTTTTGGAATACGGTGATCAGAGCAAGCTCAAAGCCAACGTCGTTTGCGGACATTTTTGTTTTAATGGCGGACCCGATCATCCATTCTTAAATTCGCTGCCAAATGTCGTGCATATCAAGAGTGCTGATAACTCCCACTCGCCTTGGCTTGCCATGCTTTTAAGTATTATAGAGCAGGAAGCAAAATCAGGGCTTCCTGGAAGCAACACGTTAGTCAGAAAGCTGACCGAAATTATCTTCGTGCAAGCGTTAAGAATCCACATGTACAAATCCAATAAAAATGCTGGATTCTTCAAACTGATCGAAAATCCGCAACTCAGCAAAACCTTGGAAGCTATTCATCATAGTCTCGATAAAAAATGGGGTCTTGACGATCTCGCCGGGATTGCGGGGATGTCGCGTACGAACTACAGCGTCAAATTTAAGGAGCTGTCAGGCATGACACCTCTTGATTATTTAACCTATTGTCGGCTTGAAAAAGCAAAGCAGCTGCTTAAAGAATCCGGTAAGTCTGTTCCCGAAGTGAGTGAAGCCATTGGGTATCCGGCACATGAACACTTTCAAAAGTTGTTTAAGAAAAAAATTGGCAAAACTCCTAGCGCGTACAGAAAAGAAAATTCTGAAAAGGTGTAAAAATGAATATCTATAACTCTCCTGTTACCAAAATAGCTTTCTGGGTCATAGTCATTGGTGGTGCGGCTTGCCTGCTTATCCCTTTGTTTGCACCTCTTCTTCCGCTGCAATATTTGAAAGGTTATGGCGAAATAGGAGATGTTCTTGGAGGTATTTCAAGCCCATTTGTACAAATTCTGGGTTCAGTGCTTCTCTTTCTGGTGTTAAAAGCTCAGATTGACGCTAATGGCATCCTCCATCAGCAAATCGAAAAGGAATATACGAAGGAGCAACTGAGGCACGAGTTGAATCAGCTTCACGAACTTTATATGTTCGTCGAAAGAAACATTAAAAATTTTAGCTACGATCAGGAAAAGATGATTGATGGCAAGTCGCAAATGATCCTTTTGCATTCCCGGCGAGCGATTAAATGTTTCATTGAGGATCTAGAGAGCTTAGATGTTGATATTTACAAAGATGACGACATTTTAAGGTTCGACGGGGTTAAAGAAATTATGAGCATTTTGAACAGCGTTGACCTATATTTCGACAAAATCAAAGACAGCGAGATTGCACCTTATCATAAGAGTTTTTATAAAACGCTTATGCAGCACGAACTTCTCTTCAGCGTTTTTCCTTATCAAGATCTCGACAATCAAGCGTACCTAAAACAAGAGCATTGCCCAGAGTGTGGTGAATATCATGCAAATTATCCGCCACTGATTTATGACCGGTTACAGAAAATTAAAAAAAGTTTCTCCTGATGTATTATGGATATTTATTCGGTATCGGTCCTACCAAAAAGCTATTTGTAGTATCTCGAGTACGTGCTGTGGTGTAGTAATTCCAATCTTAGAAAACTCAAAGCTTATTCTGAAACTATCGGAATTGTCGGTTGGGTGAGACTTAGTCGCCCCGTAAAGCCTTATCGGGGCGGCAAAGATAACTTTTTATATCACTGCTATTGATGACGTCCTTTGTTTACTAAAGTTGTAAGCCCTTATTCTTTGTTTTAGACCTTCAACCACTCCGGGCTTGTCACTAAATAACTGTGCGAAATAGTAGATCACTCAGGTAAGGGAACTCAATGCGGTTTGCGCGATCAGATCAGTCGTCAAACAAACCAAACCCACAAACGCATTGAGTATGAACAAAATAGCATTTTTGTACGGCGCTGAAACGCGCAGGTTAAAGAAAATTATTCATAAAACACGAGATAGAGACCTTTGCCGCCGTGCGAATGCCGTCTTGCTGGTGTTGAAAGGTAAAACCAAGTCAGAGGTTGCGAGCCTACTGCAAGCTGGCCGCTCATCGCTTAACCGCTGGTTGAAATGGTATGACGTTGCCGGTGTTGATGGTCTAAAAACTAAAGGCGTTGGTCGCCCCGTTAGGCAGAATCGGGATTTTATCTGTGGCGTGCTGAAAATATTGCTGAAGTACACGCCAAGGACGCTTGGATATCAGCGTTCACGCTGGAGTACTGAGTTGTTTGCGCTGTTACTGAACAAGTTATGCAACATTCAGATCCACAGTTCAACAATCAGACGCTGGTTGCCCAAAGCAGGAATTGTCTGGCGGCGAGCTGCGCCAACGCTTTATATCCAAGACCCGGATAAAAAGGAGAAACTGGCGGCTATCCGGGAGGCGCTGGCAGATAACAGTGTTGACCACCCGGTGTTTTACCAGGATGAAGTGGATATCCATCTGAATCCTAAAATCGGTGCAGATTGGGGGCTCCGTGGCGAACAGCGTAAGGTAGCAACACCAGGACAGAACAAGAAACATTATCTGGCGGGAGCATTACACGGCCAGACAGGGCAAATCGTTTATGTAGGTGGCGAGCGCAAGACCAGTGACTTATTTATTGAGTTGCTGGAAAAGCTTAAAGGCCAATATCGTCGGGCTAAGAGCATTCGGTTAATCGTGGATAATTACATCATCCACAAGAGCAAAAAAACGCAGAAGTGGCTGAGTGACAACCCAAAGTTCAAGTTACTGTTCTTGCCGGTTTATAGCCCATGGCATAACAAAATTGAAAAACTGTGGCATGCACTGCACGAAACGATAACCCGGAATCATCAGTGCAAAAACATGGATGATTTACTGGAGCAGGTTTACTACTTTATGGACACTGCCGCACCGTTTCCGGGCGGCAAGCATGGACTAAAGCGGGTGTATCACAATTAGGATCAGTTATTTAGGCTTTCTAAGGCCATTCTGATAGCCCTGACTTCCTGAAAAGCCATGGCTAAAATTTGTGCGGCTAAAAGGGATAACCGATGGTAAAGTAAGTTATCCCTGTCGAGATACTGAAAAGCGTTATCCTCGTTTTTCCCAAAACTGTTTTGCCAGTTCGCTCAGAGCGCTAGTTAACTGAGCGACAGATTTCGCACTTTGCAAATTATTCTGCCCGGTCTGTACATTGGTATCAGCAGCATCGCGTATATTGATAATACTGCGGTTTATGTCTTCACTTACTGCTCCCTGCTGCTCGACCGCAGTCGCTATTTGCGCGTTCATGTCGGTAATTTCGTTAACGCGTTGGCCAATTCCATCAAGAGCTGTAGCTGCTTCCTCTGCGTGAGCTACACTCGTGTGCGCTTGCCGACTACTTTGCTCCATGACTGTAACAGCGGATTGCGCTCGCTCTTGTAGAGCGCTGATCATGCTTTGAATATCCGTTGTCGATTGCTGTGTGCGAGCAGCAAGACTGCGAACCTCATCGGCGACAACAGCAAAACCACGCCCCTGCTCACCAGCACGCGCGGCCTCAATTGTTGCGTTGAGTGCCAACAAATTCGTTTGCTCGGCGATCCCTCGTATAACGTCAAGAACTTTTGATATCTCGTTACTTTGACCTTCAAGCTCATGAATAACCTGAGCGGCTTGCCTAATTTCACCTTCAAGGGCAGTGATTGACTGGCTTGTGTGGGCTACCAGACGCTGGCCAGATGCCGCCTCAGTGTCTGCTCTTCCGGCCGCATCTGCAGCATGCTGTGCATTGCTCGCAACCTCTTGAATGCTTGCCACCATTTGGTTTACTGCCGTTGCTATTTGATCTGTCTCTGCCTGCTGCTCAACTGTAAGTACATTGCTTGACTCAATATCCTTTAGTAGGCCTCGGGTGTGTTCGCTAAGCCGATTTGATGCATCACCTATGCGACCTACTATGGCGCCTGTTTCAGCTTGCATCATTCGTAAAGCAAACTCTATTTGGCCAAACTCATCGGTGCGCCCAGTGTAGAGGGATTGACTTAATGGGTTATTGGAAATATTCCTGGCTCTTTCAACCAGTCTTCCAAGAGGAGAGAGAATAGCCAAAACACTAACAGAGCTTAAGCTTCCTGACATTAAAGTGGCTAACAATAAGCTGCTTATTGATGTATCAGTAAGCATGCCGGCAGCCATTGCGCTTGATATAATACTACCCCATATGAGCAAGAGTATTTTCACGGAAAAGCTAGCAGCCAATTTCGGCCTCGCGGCCTTCCCGCTTCTCAATTGAGCATATAATTTTTCCGCAGCCAAAACCTGCTCAGGTTCAGGCTTGGTCCTTACAGACTGGTATTCAACAATCGAACCATTCTTAGCTATTGGCGTTACATAAGCACTTACCCAATAGTGGTCGCCATTTTTACAGCGATTTTTTACTAGCCCCATCCATGAGCGGCCAGATTTTAATGTACTCCACATATGCTCAAATGCAGCAGGCGGCATATCTGGGTGTCTTACGATGTTGTGAGGCTGGCCTAATAGTTCTTCCTCAGTGAAACCACTGATTTTAATGAAGTCAGGATTAACGTACGTGATATGGCTTTGAGGGGAGGTAGTCGAAAGAATATTGGCATCTTTTGGGAGTTCTAAGTTTCGACCCGTCACTGGTAAATTCTGGCGCATAAGAACCTCAAGGGTTGGCTGTTTTATTTTATTGTTTTCGGCATTAAGCCCAATTTCTTGAGCGTTACGATAAAGCTAGCATGGAAACGATAGGTGCAAGCAAGTTAAGGGTTGCATCGCGCATGTCAATCTAGGCT
>NZ_JAWUEI010000061.1:0-9376 GCF_036663495.1 Enterobacter sp. 342 | reverse complement strand
AAGCGTGCGTATTGCCTGAAAACACAACCCGCTACGGGGGAGACTTACCCGAAATCTGATTTATTCAACAAAGCCCTGCACCAGCTACCAGCAGAGCAGGGATAACCACTGCCAGAATATTGCGCTTCATCATTATTTATTACCCTCATTGGTTTTTTTATGACACTCGCCACTGCCGTCAATAAATTCTGTCAATAAATATTTCCGGAACTATTGATGAGAGTTTGGTGTCTTTATGTATCTGACAGGCATCTTTCCATTCACCGAAGCGTTTCGCTAGCCTGAAAGTGCTACAATTCTCAAGATTAAGTAACCGAAAGAAAATATGTGTAACCAAATATGTATTTTTCGGAACTTTGTGAACCACCTCAAACTTCAGAACTCCCTGGCGAATTAAGCGGCAGCATTTATTCTATATATATGAATTCCTTATAATTAATTTGGATAAAGGCAATTCATATAAACAGACGTTAAACGACTCGTTTTTTCTTATGATGCAATAAAGACATCTGGATGGCTAAAAAAGTGGTTGAAATTTGTGCTATTACTTGAGGATGTAATAATCGCAATAAGAATGGAGTTTGTTTTTTGTGGCTGGATATTTCACGGAAACAATACGTAACAGGTAGCGGTTGTGACGGGGTGGTGGTTTAAAAATGCTGACTTTGCACTGACGTAAACTGACAATACAGAATAAAATAATGGCCAGCATTTGCTGGCCATTGATGCTTTTGTCGATTAGAAGCTGGCGTTACGTGGAGTACGTGGGAATGGAATAACATCACGTACGTTCTGAACACCGGTCACGTAGGCGATCAGACGCTCGAAGCCCAGACCAAAACCGGCGTGCGGAACGGTACCATAACGGCGCAGATCGCGATACCAGCTGTAGTCAGCCGGATTGAGACCCATCTCTTCCATACGCGCGTCAAGTACGTCGAGACGCTCTTCACGCTGAGAACCGCCGATGATTTCACCAATGCCCGGCGCCAGTACGTCCATCGCTGCAACGGTTTTACCGTCTTCGTTAAGGCGCATATAGAAGGCCTTAATGTCTTTCGGGTAGTTTTTCACGACAACCGGTGCTTTGAAATGTTTCTCGGCCAGATAGCGTTCATGCTCAGATGCCAGGTCAACGCCCCAGTACACCGGGTTCTCAAACGTCTCACCGCATTTCTCAAGGATTGCTACCGCGTCGGTGTAGTCTACCTGTGCAAAGTCAGCTGAAACGAAACGCTCCAGACGCGCTACAGCATCGCTGTCTACGCGCTCTGCGAAGAATTTCATGTCGTCAGGACGTTCTTCCAGGACCGCTTTGAAGACATACTTCAGCATCGCTTCCGCCAGACCAGCAACATCGTCCAGGTTGGCGAATGCCACTTCAGGCTCCAGCATCCAGAATTCCGCCAGGTGACGGCTGGTGTTGGAGTTTTCGGCGCGGAAGGTTGGACCAAAGGTGTAGATTTTTGACAGCGCACAGGCGTAGGTTTCACCGTTAAGCTGACCAGAAACCGTCAGGAAAGCCTCTTTGCCGAAGAAGTCTTTGTCATAATCCACTTTACCTTCTGGCGTACGCGGCAGGTTTTCCATGTCCAGCGTCGAGACGCGGAACATTTCACCTGCACCCTCAGTATCGGACGCGGTGATCAGCGGGGTAGACACCCAGAAATAACCTTGTTCATCGAAGAAACGATGCAGCGCCTGGGCCAGCGTATGACGCACACGCGCTACCGCACCAATCAGGTTGGTACGTGGGCGCAGGTGAGCGACTTCGCGCAGGTACTCAATGCTGTGACGTTTTGCCGCCATCGGATAAGTATCCGGATCTTCAACCCAGCCGGTCACTTCGATTGCGGATGCCTGAATTTCGAAACTCTGGCCCTGGCCCGGTGATGCCACAACGACACCGGTAACGATAACGGAACAACCCGTCGTCAGATGCAGAACGTCATCATTGTAATTGGGCAGAGAATTATTAATGACGGCCTGTACAGGATCAAAGCAGGAACCGTCATAGACGGCAAGGAAGGAGATGCCAGCTTTAGAATCTCGGCGGGTACGCACCCATCCGCGCACGGTGACTTCCTGGTCAACGGCGACACGGCCCTGGAGTACGTCGGCTACAGGCACAACGCTCATAATATTCTCTCTGTTAATAGTCGGAAAAAATAGACACTTGTCCACCCTTATCGGGGGATATCTATGTTACCTGCCATCTGCTATCAGACAAGCAAATTTCGCAGTCAAAAGAGAAGAATTGAGAAATAAATAAGGAGAGGGGAGCCATAAAGGCTCCCTTAAGCACTTAGCTGGCTTTTTTGATCTGGGGAAGATCGAACGCTTTACGTAGCGCGCGGACAAACGCTTTGTCATGGCAGATGGTTTTACCCGGGCTATCGGAGAGCTTCGCCACCGGCTTGCCATTACATTCCACCAGTTTTATAACAATATTCAGAGGTTTTACCTGAGGAATGTCGCAGGTCAAACGGGTACCAATCCCGAAGCTGAGGTTAACTCTGGTGTTGAACTGCCGATAGAGCTCAACAGCTTTCGGCAGGTCAAGATTATCGGAGAAGACCAGAACCTTGCTCATTGGATCAATACCCAGCTTTTCGTAGTGGGCAATAGCCTTCTCACCCCATTCAACCGGATCACCGGAATCATGACGTAACCCCTGATAGCGCTCAGCGAACTCGGGACCAAAATCGCGCAGGAAGGCATCCATCGTAATACAGTCGGTGAGGGCGATCCCCAGTTGATTCGGGTACTCCTCTAACCATGCGGCCAGTGCCGCGCGTTGGCTGTTAGCCAGGTCTGGGCTTATCTGCTGATGCGCCTGGAACCATTCATGAGCCTGGGTGCCCATAGGTGTCAGGTTAAGGCGACGGGCCAGATCGTAGTTGCTGGTGCCCACAAACCACGGTTCCTGCTGCAGACGCTTAACGATGGCTTCCTGGACGTCGCGAGAAAAACGTCGACGGGTGCCAAAGTCCATCAGGCGGAAGCGGGACATATCCAGTCCTTCCGTCAGCGTGGTGAAGCCCGCGAGCTTGGTTTCCAGCGCGGCGACCGCTTGTTCAACACCGTTTTCCGGTGAACGGTAGCGGTGGGCCAGTTCACTGATCACCGCCAGAAGCGGCACTTCCCACATGATCACTTCCCGCCACGGACCTTCAAGACGAATATCCAGCTTACCGTTATCGTTAAGTACAGTGACCTGCTCTGGCTTATAGCGGAAGTTGCGCAGCCAGTTCAGGTAGTCGGCTTTGAAGAAAGGCAAGCCAGAAAGCCACTGATATTCATCGTCCTGCAACGTCAGATGCTGCATAGCATCGACCTGTTCACGAATAGCGTCTGCGTAGATACCGAGCAAGTCGTCGCCACGGCAGCGGAATTCGGCCGCGACATGAACGTCATAGTAATGGTGGAAAACGGCTTGCTGCATATGCAGTTTATACGCGTCGGTATCCAGCAACGTATGCAGAACAGGAGAAGCGAATTGAGTCATAGGTGCGCAGTAGCATCCTCTCACAGGAGCGTTTAGTACAATAAACAACTCCGGAGTATACCTTGTTTAGTGATTTATTGAACCCCGATCACAACATAAGCGCGTTTTATGGTCGAGGGCATTTTGTGCCCCATGTTATATAAATGTAGCAATAGTGCTGCTAACCACTTGAATTTAAGGTTTTCTACTGCGCTACTACCATGCTTTGGGGCAGTGATGGGGCAAAGCGTGAAAGCGCCTGGTTGAGCAGAGAAACCTGTTCGGCACTCTTCTCTGACATCCACTTTCCATACACTTTGTAAACCATCTGAGCATCTGTATGCCCCATCTGAGTTGCTATAAAGTTTGGGTTCGCGCCAGCTGACAATGACCAGCACGCATAGGTATGTCGTGACTGGTAGGCGTTACGGTATCGAATACCGGCGCGCTTGATTATCGGACCCCAAATTTTATTAATCGAATTAACCGCGTAGTGATATCCTCTTCTGGGCCCACGCTTAACGCATTGAGGGCTGAAAACGAAAGTGCATGGATGTATGACTGACTGGCCATACTCCCGCAATTTCACTTCAACCTCATACTGCCGGCCAAGGCGCGTCAGCTGGGCCTGATTCCTCAGGGCATCAATAGCTGGTTGAATGAGATAAATCACCCTGTCAGTGCCTGCGTCTGTCTTTGGCAGGGTGAACTCATCCGTCTGGGTTAAGTTGCGTTTTACGGTAATTGTCCCGGCTTGCAGATCGATATCTTCCCAGGCCAGACCGCACAACTCCCCATGCCTCATTCCGGTATAGACTGCCAGTGACCAGAGATTTCTCATCTGCTGGTGGCCGCATGCCTGGACAAACCTGATGAACTCGTCTGTCGTGAGTGGATCTGGCTCGCCCTTCGCTTTCTTGAGGCGGTTAATTCCGCTAAACGGGTTTTCCTTTGCATAGCCGTTATCTGCTCCAAACTGGAAGATCTCGGCCATTAGCATCATGTAATTGTTTACGGTGGAGGACTTCCGACCCTTTACCTGCGTCCGGTGATCCTTCTTCATCACATGAAAACCTGTCAGCAACTCCTTCCTTACGTACAGCAAATCCTC
The DNA here is from genome assembly GCF_036663495.1 of Enterobacter sp. 342. NCBI lineage: Bacteria > Pseudomonadati > Pseudomonadota > Gammaproteobacteria > Enterobacterales > Enterobacteriaceae > Enterobacter > Enterobacter sp. 342. The sequence goes on along the minus strand of NZ_JAWUEI010000061.1, from coordinate 4,778 downwards.
AGTGGTAACCGCAGAAACCATTTTGTTTTCGCCGATGCGGGGAAGCATGTTTTTTATGATGGACTCGTACCGACTCATGGTGTTTGAGCTGATTTCCATCCTCTTCAGCTCGGACCATTTTTCGGTAAGCTCCAGCACAGTAATCTCCTTACTATCCTGACCGAACCGGGCAAGGTTCGGTGAGTTTGGGAATTTTTCCGCGTAGTCGAAATTCCCCATTCTTATCGCAAAACAAACCGAAGAACGAAGCTCACCGGCTATCTTGCGATTTTTGGCTGTATCAGGGACTCCGAGGTTTTCCCTGACACGCTTGCCTTTATACAGAAACCAGACACGGAGTGAACCGCCGTGGTTTTCGACGCCTGTCGGGTATGATGCATTAGCCATTAATCCCTCCTGACGTCCAGGAGCGCTGACGAGTGTACTGCTTTTCATGCTGTCTTCGCACCTGGTTGATTTTTTTTCTGAGCTTCGATCCACTGATCGACGGCTTTTCTGTTGTACATGCATTCGCTCGAAGGCTTGGGATTGCCGTCTGGTGAAATGTGAAGGTACTCACGCCCCAGCATCCAGGATTCTTTTCTGGCGCGGGTGATGGTTCCGGGCTTAAGCCCGGTAACCGCAATCAGAACCTTTTCGCTAACCCAGTCATTCGGCACCAGAAGAACGATTTCAGCACTGGTTTGCATGGATCTCCTCCACTTTATCTTTAGCCACGAGCACGCACCGCGCGAAAGAAGAGGGCGTTACAATTTCGCGAAGAGCCTGAACCAGAAAATCATTGTGCTGCTGGTGCAGCTGCAGGTTGCGCTCCTTCTCCTCATGGCGCAGGATAGCCAGACGAGCTGTGATGATGCGGCGCTTACCTTTGATCACCCGTAGCGCGTTTTCTGCCTTTTTCCGCCATGCACTCCATTCGCTGCTGCTGTTCGATCTCGCCAGCTGCTCTTCGATACTGAGCTGTGCTTCTTCTGCGTTAACAAGCTGCTGCAGGCAATCGCTGATTGTGTTCAGGTTGTCTGTCTCGATTAATGTCTTTTTCATTTTCAATTAATCTCTTCTTTACTGACACAGTTTTCCCAGCCACCGCTGCTATTAACCATTTCCCCAAGCCTTGAGAAACAGGCATTCATCCAGCGGATTCCCCTTGGGGTTAGGGTTGGCACCGTGCCCCAGTCGATGAAGTCCGAATTGCTGCGATGCATATATTTGATAAGGTCCAGAATGTTGATGTAATGGGCCCGGCGTTTTTCCATATCCCAGCCTTTGTCCTCCAGATACGAATCGATGAATCCCTGCAATGCTGGCTGATTAAGCGAAATGTCGCCGTACTGGTGGCGGTACACCGGGCGACGATGCAGACTCACCAGATAGAACAGATACGCATCGCATACCCATTCCAGCGCCTGCTGGTGGGCCAGCTCAACAGAGCCAGCAGGATTCCAGAATTCATTATTTTTCACCGTTACCCCTCCCAGCCGATCGCTTGGAACAAGCCCATTTTAGGGTGATACCAGCGGGTGCCGCGCGGTTCAGCTTCTGACATCATCTGGCGAAACGCGGCCATAAACGGCTCCAGTTCGACGATGGCCCTACGTGACAAAAGCCCGTCTGGAGTCATAAATTCGTGCGTGTCTGTCGGGATGCGGTAGGCATTGACCAAATTCCGGCACTTGGCGTCACTCATTCCGCTTTTAGCTACCACCTGGCGGTAACCAACATATCCGGCGCGCATGGTCCCGCGTTTGATGTTCTCCACCGCTTCTGTGACAGTTTCGATCTGCTCTTCAACATGATTCAGGCGCTTCTGCTGGCGAACGGCATCGGCGGCCATTGCTGCAATCATCTCAATTTCCGTCAGCGGCGCGCGAGTTCGGAAATAGCTGTTAACCAGCTCACGCTGAACCTGCCAGGCCAGATCGTCCGTGAGTGACTTCGCCACCATCAGATATCCAGATTCGAAAAGCACAATTCCAGAGGGCGCAAACTTAGAAAACACACCTTCCGGAAGGTCCCGGCGTATAGCGTCGGAACCTAATTCAACGTAATCGACTCCCTCTACAAAGTAGTTCCTGTTTTCACGAAAATTACGTCCTGCTGTTCCATCTGGTCGTTGGTGAGCTTCGTCAATCATTGCGAATGTCACAACACGCTGACCGCGATATTCGACTGCCGGCAGCTGTTTGTTATTGATCGTTACTGTGTTCATGCTCGATATCCTTCTGAGTGCCCGGCTTTACGCCGGGCTGGTGAATCACTTAACCTGGATAAATGGAGTATTGGCGCCGCTGGTCATGTACTGGGGCAGAGTGCCGTTCCATTTGTTAATGGCCTCCAGTTGAAGCACTTCAGGGTTTTCGCGCATGGCCTGCCCACGAATCCGGATAGACTTCGCTTCCGCTTCCGCCAGCTTCAGCTTTGCGTCTGCCTGGCCATCTGCTTCAGCGCGCAGCATGTTTGCTTCGGCTTCACGCTGTTTCACCTCTTGCTCGCGCTGCAGGGTCTTCTGGTTGGCGGTGACTTTGGCGTTGATGCTGTCGATAACTGTCGGCGGGTACTCCGGACGGCCGACGTAAGAAAGGCTGATAACTTGGATTCCTACCGGCCCCATGTCGGACTGGATCTCTTTCAGAGCGTTTTCAAGCAGCTCAGCTTTCCCGCCGTCAATGAACTTATCGGTACTCATGCGGCTTGCGAGACGATTAAGGGCATCGGCAATCTTCTGGCGCAGATCGGTATCGGTGATGTCGTCCACACCTTTGCGATAGGTCTGGAAGACCGTGGTCACTTTGGTTTGATCAACTTTATAGGCGACACCAATGTGATAGCCGATCGTAGTGCCGTCACTCATCTGGAAATTGAATGCGTCGTCGTAGGTTTTCATCTGTTTGAAGGTTGGGAAGATGTAGACCTCTGTGTTCCAGCCGGTCCAATAGCGGCCTACGCCAACCACTTCACCGACGCCTTTGTCGTCTCCCAGCTTATTCACCTTGATACCCACGTTGCCGGGCTCGACACGATCGCAACCTACAAGACCGATGGCAGAGAGCGCGATAATTGAAGCCATAATTGCTTTTTTCATTTCTTTTCCTTAGTTACGGTTACAACAAGACCCTTACAAATGGCGTAGATGCACGGCGGGGTCATGATCGCCAGGGCAAAACCGGATAACACTGCTGTGGTGTCCTTCATCGAAATGAGGATCGGAACGAAAAGGCCATAAACGCTGGCGACAATTACCAGCGAGAGGACAACGCGTAAGTAAGCAATCATCAGCGAAGCCCCTCTGGTTTACAGGCCTGCAGTTCTGCCTGCTCTTTCACGAATCGGTCATGCATGGCGTCCCACTTTCCGAGCCACTTACGTGCTTCGCGCTTACGGTCCAGAATTCGGCGAATGCGCCGCATGCATCGGCTATGTGCAAAGAGATATTGCTGTGTGTGCTGGCCCATGCGGTTGACGAGCACACCATTGCTGAAAACAGGTTCGTCTGGTTCGTTGGTGTTCAAACCGGCACGATGAAAAGTTTTGGTTACCATGTAGTGAGCAAGGTTACTGATCGCTGCGCTCCTGCTGAGGAAACGGCGCGAGTAGCCGTGTCGTGATACGACGTAAACGGGCTGCAGCTCCTTGGCAAAGGCGCTGTCAATTGAGGTGGTGCTGATGCGTTTATCGTTCATTTCCGGTCCTTAACTTTGCTGTATCGTTCGTGACTCATTACTTCCCAGTTCTTTCCGCCATCGCGGGAGAGTAGCCGCCAGCGGTGATTAACCTTGAGGCTCAAATTCCCGGAGCCGTGCATACGGCAGGGGTGAATGCGCCTTGCTCTGAACTGGCTTAAAACGTGTGCTGCTTTGAGGTGAACCCACTCAGGAATTCGTATCGCTGTCAGTGCCACCAGTTACCTCCCCATACTGAATTCCAGCTAAGCGAATCAGCTCAATGAAAGCGTCTAAATCACCAATATGTTCATCGTTGCGTAACGGTCGATCACACATCACTCTCCCATTCTTGATATGCAGAACTACCCGCCCGGTAAAATCAGGGAGGACATGCACATCCACGTTCAACACGGGGCGGGGGAGCAGCACACCCTGATAAAGCATTGTTTGTTGGTTAGCCATTGCCGATCTCCGCATTAACTGGTTTCTGCTTTTTGACGAACTCAACCAGCTCAGAAATGAGTTCGTCGATTAATTCCTTTCCGCTATCTGTGAGGAATTCACCGCTGCCATTAACATCAACAGCGCTGCTGTAAATTCCCTTGATAGCTTTTACGCCTTCGACATTCCCGTACTCACTGATCGCAAGCCTTTCGAATTTTCTCAATAATCCATCAAGAAGAATCTCTGTTAACTCGACCGTGTTAATGCCGCCTTTATTGAGATTAATAACAAGGCAGTTACTGCCCGTTTTACGCTGGTGGCGTAATAAAGCTGCCTTTAAAATTCGGCGTCGGTAGGTTTCAATTACGTTGTTTTTCACGACGTTCAAACTCCGAATCCATCCACATTGAAACCTGAGCCGACAAGTCAAGGCAGAGGCCAGACAGAGAAATTATTTGCTCGATATCCATATCAATAATATTGGAGTTAATTAATTCCATTAATTGATACAGGTTATCTGCTGTGTTTTTTGCGGTTTCTAGAGAGCTGTCTTTACTGAGCATATTCAGACCCCGTAAGCTTTGCGCATGAAAAGGGCTTTGTTGAATAAATCAGATTTCGGGTAAGTCTCCCCCGTAGCGGGTTGTGTTTTCAGGCAATACGCACGCTTTC
>NZ_JAWUEI010000060.1:0-9452 GCF_036663495.1 Enterobacter sp. 342 | reverse complement strand
TCGGCCCAGATCCGCGAAATTTTAATCAGCGAGTCAGCTTGGGAAGAAATGACCTGCTTATTCGCACCTTCCCTAAGCAGGATACGCTGGGGTTATTTGGAATTGTTATTATTTTGTGGAATTTAATCATTTGAAATATTTTGTTATATTGTTGATTTTAAATGAATAAAAATCATTGACGGAATGGCTATGCAGTATTGGCAATTAACTATTTTTAACTTAAGGAAAATCAATAAATAATTATGGGATTTAATAGCAAATTATCAAAATGATAAAGTGTGAGCCTGGAGAGAGTTTTGTTGTTAACGCCATATGATCAGTGAGTTAGCGCGATGCTGTGACAATGAAGATCTAAGGTTATGCATAACGACTGCATAAATGCCTGCGAGGGCTTAACAGCAAATTAACACATTTCCCGATAAACATGCGCTGACGCAAAACCTGTCGAGAAAGCGGTGGTATGGCAGTGAGAATTCTCGTATAAAAGATGAAAATGAAACGATGTTTTATATTGAGGGTTTGTTTATGCTTATCGGCAACATCCACCATCTGCAATCCTGGCTCCCTGACGAATTGCGCCAGGCCATTGAGCACGTTAAAGCCCACGTCACCGAGGCCACTCCGCTGGGCAAGCATGATATCGACGGCAACAACCTGTTTTATTTGGTCTCGGAAGACATGAGCCAGCCGTTCGCCGAGCGCCGCGCCGAGTACCACGCGCGTTATCTGGATATCCAGATCATTATGAAGGGGCAAGAAGGGATGACCTTCAGCACCCTGCCGCACGGCACACCGGACACCAACTGGCTGGCGGATAAAGACATCGCCTTCCTGCCGGAGGGCGAGCAGGAGAAAACCGTGGTGCTGAGCGAAGGGGATTTCGTGGTGTTCTGGCCGGGCGAGGTGCACAAGCCGCTGTGCGCGGTGGGGGCGCCTGCTAAGGTGCGAAAAGTCGTTGTGAAGATTCTGGTAGAGTAATTTCCCCTCACTCCAGGGGAGAGGTGTAAAAGTGCCCTCTCCCGGTGGGCTGAGGGATCCCCACAAAATAATACCAGCACGGACAACCCCCTCTCCCTTGAGGGAGAGGGCGGGGTGAGGGGGAACATACGGCAGCGGAGGTTATTCCGTTCACTTTATGTACCTTGCTACTCTGTAAGGTCATCACCTGTGAACGTGCCATGGCGGCTCAATCGCCGCCGCCCTGGCGACCCGGGCTCCCGGCGGTAAATCGCCGCTTCGCGGTACCTTCGGCTTATTCCTTCCGGCTTGTCGGGGACGGGCGGAGGAAACGTCCATGTAAAGCCCGCCCTCTCGGCGCATCCCTGCGCCTCGCCCCGGCCTGCAGGAAACGCCTTAGCGATTTACAGCCGGACCAGAACATCGCTGTAAGCCGTTAATTTTCCTGAAGCTATATTCTTCGCTTTTGGTTAAAAAATTACTGGGGATTCCTCACCCCGGTGGGAGAGGGCCAGGGTGAGGTCATCAGGCCGCAGAGGACTCAACCCCCAAGCGTCGCTACCATCACCGCCTTAATCGTATGCATCCGGTTTTCCGCCTGGTCGAACACGATGCTCGCCGCCGACTCAAACACCTCGTCCGTCACTTCCATCCCGCCGTGCAGATCGAACTCTTTCGCCATCTGCTTGCCGAGCGTGGTCTGGTCGTCATGAAACGCCGGCAGACAGTGCAGGAACTTCACGTTCGGGTTGCCGGTCAGCGCCATCATCTGGCTGTTCACCTGATAGCTCCGCAGCAACGCAATACGCTCCGCCCACTTCTCTTTGGCTTCGCCCATCGACACCCAGACGTCGGTGTAGATGAAGTCCGCGCCTTTCACGCCTGCTGCCACATCCTCCGTCAGGGTGATTTTCCCGCCGTTCTTCGCGGCCAGTGCGCTGCACTCTGCCACCAGGCTCTCTTCCGGCCAGCAGGCTTTTGGGGCGACCAGACGCAGATCCAGCCCGGTCAACGCGGCGGCTTCGAGCATGGAATTACCCATGTTGTTACGCGCATCGCCCGCATACACCAGCGTCATCTCGTTAAACGCTTTGCCCGGCAGGTGCTCCTGCATGGTCAGCAGGTCCGCCAGCAACTGCGTCGGGTGGAACTCGTTGGTTAGCCCGTTCCACACCGGCACGCCCGCATACTGTGCCAGGGTTTCAACCACTTCCTGACCGTGACCACGATACTGAATGCCATCGTACATGCGGCCAAGCACGCGTGCGGTATCTTTAATTGATTCTTTATGCCCAATCTGGCTTCCGCTCGGCCCTAAATACGTGACACGAGCGCCCTGGTCAAATGCGGCAACTTCGAAAGAGCATCGTGTACGGGTTGAGTCTTTTTCGAAGATGAGCGCGATGTTTTTACCGGTAAGCTTTTGTACTTCCTTGCCATTTTTTTTATCGGCTTTGAGTTGTGCGGCAAGAGTCAGCAGAGAAGTGAACTGTGCAGGGGTAAAGTCGAGCAATTTCAGAAAGTGTTTCTTGTACAAATCAGACATTTTATCCTCACATGGCGAACGCCACTTATTGAATTAAAATTCACTTTATATGTGTAATTATTCATTTGCAACCCCGTTTAACAAATCTTTCTCACAAAGGTGGAGGCAAACACGTCCGTGTGTGAAAATAGAAGTATCTGCCGCACTTTAAAGAGGATTGAGCCATGGCAAACCCGGAACACCTGGAAGAGCAACGCGAAGAGACGCGTCTGATTATTGAAGAGCTGCTGGAAGACGGTAGCGATCCGGACGCGCTGTACACCATCGAGCACCATTTCTCTGCGGATGATTTCGACGCGCTGGAAAAAATGGCGGTGGAAGCCTTCAAACTGGGTTACGAAGTGACCGAGCCGGAAGAGCTGGAAGTGGAAGAGGGCGACACCGTCATCTGCTGCGACATCCTGAGCGAAGGCGCGCTGAAGGCGGAGCTGATCGACGCGCAGGTAGAACAGCTGATGAACCTGGCCGAGAAGTTCGACGTGGAATACGACGGCTGGGGAACCTACTTCGAAGATCCAAACGGTGAAGACGGCGAAGAAGGCGACGACGAAGATTACATCGACGAAGACGACGACGGCGTGCGTCACTAATAGCGTTCAAGCGGCAGTGCATGCTGCCGCTTTCAAGGTTTAAACATGGATTACCCGCAGATACTCGCCCCCGTACTCAACTTCCTCCAGTGCCCGACCCCGCAAGCATGGATTGATAAAGCCCGCGACCCGGCGAACCTGCCGCTGCTGCTCACCGACCACATGGTGTGCGAGCTCAAGGCCGCCCAGACCGCGCTGCTGCTGGTGCGCAAGTACGTCGCCGACGAAAGCGGTGCCGACGCGCTGCTCGACTGGCTCAAACCCTACGAGCTGTTCACCTTCCGAGACGGCCCCGAGCCAGATTTCATCGCCCTGCACAAGCAGATTGGCAAAAGCGTGATGCCCAAAACCGACGACCCGTGGGGCCAGGCGCTTATCGACAGCATGGTGTTGCTGATCAAAGAGGAGTTGCATCACTTCTGGCAGGTGCGCGAGGCGATGCTGGCGCGCGACATTCCGTACGTCAAAATCACCGCCAGCCGCTACGCCAAAGGAATGTTGAAAGAAGTACGCACTCACGAACCGCTGACGCTGATCGACAAGCTCATCTGCGGCGCGTACATCGAAGCCCGTTCCTGCGAACGCTTCGCCGCGCTGGCCCCGTTTCTTGACGATGATTTGCAGAAGTTCTATCTCTCTCTGCTGCGCTCGGAAGCGCGCCATTATCAGGACTACCTGACGCTGGCCCAGCAGGTGAGCGATAACGATATCTCACCGCGTATACAGCTTTTTGGCGAAATTGAAGCCACACTTATCTCGACACCGGACAACGAGTTTCGCTTCCACAGTGGCGTGCCGGTGTAAACCGGCACAACTCAAGGATAAGGATGCGAGATGAATAAAACGTGGACCCGTATTGTCATTGTCGTCATCGCGGCCGCCGCCGTGGCGTTCTGGGTGTACTTCGATAAACAGCGTATGCAGCGCACCCCCGAACAGCAGCTTGATACCACCCTCAACACGATGCCTGCCTGGCAAGTGATTAAAGAGCAGGAGCCCGCGTTCCAGAAACGCATCCGCGAGCAGATCCTCACCATGCAGAAAGCGGGCGAGTCTGAACAGCACATTATCGACGTCATCCAGCCGCAGATTTTGACCCTGCAGATGTCACGCCTGCAGCATGCCCCGGACGCCAACGTGGTGGAGTATATGAAGGTCAACATGGAGCAGACTGCCGCCATCCAGAAGGTGAGCGACGACGCCTGTTTCCGCTTCCTCTACCCGGCAGTGAAAGGCGGCGTCAACCCGATGCGCGTGCTGGACCAACAGATGATGGCCCGCCGTATGCAGGCTGACGCCGACATGATGCGCGCAGCCTACGGCAAAAACAGCCACACCGTGACCCCGGCCGAACGCGAGGCGGCTGTCGAGGACGTGCGGCCTGTTATGAAGGAACTTGCCGATAAGTACGGCGAGGACATCCAGTTGCTGCAGATGCCGGAGAACGCGGTGGGCAAAGAGAAGCTCTCCTGCGATATGGTGCAGGAGATGTGGGCGAAGGTGCTGGCGCTGCCGGAGCAGAAGGCGGCGAGGGTGATTCGGCTGGCGGTTTCGGAACTGGATTGATGAAGGGCGCTGGTTTTTTGGGCACTTAGCGCGGGTTTAGCGCGTCGCCGCTTGCATGGCGGCGCGCGACAGGTATAATCCACAACGTTTCCGCATCCCCTTCAGTGCCGAAGTGGCGAAATCGGTAGACGCAGTTGATTCAAAATCAACCGTAGAAATACGTGCCGGTTCGAGTCCGGCCTTCGGCACCAAAAGATGCAAATCAAAGTCGCTTAAGGGCGGCTTTTTTTGTGTCTGGCATTTAGTGTCTGTCAGCTATCCGCAATGATGATTTGCTAAACAGCAAGCTCTTTCCAGGAAAGACGTCTATTAATTTTGGGTAGCGCAAATAAATCCTAATTCGACTATATTTTCACTTGAATTTACTCTAGGAATAGCCAAATATGACTAATGTCAAAGAGTCATAAAACGGATTTTATTCAAGTAGTCACACACATATTCATTAGGTTACCATCGAAAAATATGTAAATGGCAGGGTTAGACTGTGAGCTCAATTCCCCTTCGTAAGGCCCTCGGGGTCTTAGCAAAATCTTCTTCATTTTCGGTAAAAACGACGACTGATCGTTCTCATGATATCTACGACGATCTCAAGGATTACCTTTACGTCAAGCCTGAAATTGAATGTAATTTCGAGAAATGCCTGAGTGCTTTACAACCAGGTGAATACGTATTTTTGTGTGGTAGCAGTGGTGATGGAAAGTCGGAAATATTATCTAGATATTACGAAAAATACAAAAATCGCTATACTTTTCATCTAGATGCAACTCATAGCTTTTCACCAAATCAGTCTGCAATCGAAGCATTAAATGAACTATTTAATAGAGCAGGAGAAGGGCAGCCACCCTTAGTTGTAGGTATCAATATAGGGATGCTGGCTAACTTTGCTAAAGAGGGAGCGGATAGCCATGAGGCTTTACGAGCTGTGATCGAGCGCTTTTTGAATGGTGAGATTTGTTCGGAAGGACCCTATCACTTCCTTGATTTTGAGTCATACCCCAAGTTTCGCTTCAATGACGAGATGGGGAGCTACTCCAGCTTTATGCGCCGCTTACTTAAGCAGTTGACACAGCCAACAGATGACAATCTTTTTCATGTGATCGCTAGGGGTGATGAGCTCCGCCAGCGCGAGCTGAACATCACTACGAATTTCAGATTGCTTGCTAATGAGCATGTTCAGGAAATCATTATTACAACCTTGTTCAAGACACGATTGATCAAGGATCAGTTTATAACTACCCGTGCATTGTTAGATTTATTGCATCAACTCTTGGTTGGGGAACATTACCTTTTTGATAACTTGTTCCTGGCAAAGGATGATGAACTAAGCCAAAGAATTGCCGAGTTCGATCCCGCGCTTATCCATACTCAGGCTATAGATCAATTTGTTCTTCGATATGAGTTGAATTTACCAGACGCGGAACTCAACGCATTTATGGTAGAGTTGTCGACTATTGGAGTCCTCTTTACTGAGCCAAGAGAAAAGGCAGGGCAGGCGGCTTCGCTATTACGTCTTTTTTATTTGTTGAAAGATTTTGATTTTGGAAACAACTATCATCATCAGTTTAAAAGTGATTTTGAAGAATGCTTACTCGACCATTACGCTTCTGTATGGCGGCAACATTCACAATATTTAGGGAATAATCAAAATCAACTTGAGTTGCGTAATTTCTATGTCAGGGAATTGATTCCAGCTATTTTCACCTATGCCAATCGTAATGCGCCAAATCTTTCAAGACGAGAGTTATCATTAGGGCAATTTGGACAATGCCATGTTGCTGCACCTATTGAACTTAATGCGGACTACGATGCTATTAAGCATCAACATGTGGAAAAACACGACCATTTCTGTGCTTATCTTAAGGTCAATAATCAACCCCTAAAAGCGATGGAGATTAACCTAAATTTGTTTGAGTTGATCTGTAAGCTTAATAATGGTTATCGGCCTAATAAATATGATAAGAATGCCATTGTTTTGCTGGATGAAATAGTTGATCAGATTCGTGCATTTGCGAAAAAAAGCTTAGTGCTCAATTATTATGAAGGTGGTAAAAGTTATCGTCTAGGGTTAGATGGAAGTAAGATCACCGTAGAGGGAGAAATGTAATGACGACACAATATCCTATCCCTTTAGAATTGGCTGTATCCGATAAAAACAAACTCACAAATTATTGGCCTATTCGAAATAAAGGAAATGATTTTGACTGGGAAACGGTGACTGGTGTTGTACTTAGTCTCGCATTACGTCAGCAGATTAAGACCTATGATTTTGAGCAGTTTAAAAACGACTGTAAACAGCAGTTTGCTGAAAAACTTGATGATCCTGAGTTTTGGCCGGTACTTGAAAGAACATATTTTTCAAATGACTCTTTGTTTCAAATATCGCCATTGTTCTTATTGTTCAAGGCAAAAGGAAGGCAAAGTGGTCGTGCTGATATTGCTGCATCAGATCTTCGGCTATGTAAATTATTTGCTGGCCTTCTGGGGGATTTCTTCCTTGAAGAATCTCTTGATGATCGGCTAAATTTTGTAGAGCAAGAATTATTATCTGTCTTGAAGTCTAAGCTGGAACCTGGAAGAGGTGTAAATAATGATGAGAATCCTTATTTACCATTTTTGAACAAGGTATTTAAAGACGATATTCGTTTTCTGGCTTCACAACCTCAATATCTCTTACAAGCTTTGCCGGGTACGCTCAAGTTGTATTCCTTTGCTTACTGTTCGCAGTTAGCATTAAATATCACTGATTGGCAGAAAGAACCGCAAAGTAAGCCGTTGTATTTCATTCTGGATTCAGAAAAAGCGAGCTCAGAACGTACTTCCGTTAAGCGCTCAGGCTACAAATTGTTGGCTTCTGCCTGTGAGCGGGTTTTTCCTCTTCTTTCCGCGCTTGATGTTTTGCAACGGAATGATTCAAATAAGAAAAGACCACTTTGGCAAGTTTATCAAGAAGCTTTGCAATATAACGACCAGAATAATTTATTGGTGAAGTTGAATGGTTATTTTGATGAGTTTATAAAAAATCGCAATCTACAAGAACGCCCACCAGTAAAAAGCATTGAAGCTGCTTTTGAACAATTAAAAGACTTGGCGTTAGAGCAATTTAGAGATCCGAAAACTACTCGTGCCGGTGTAAATAAAAAATATGTCAAAGAAGCTGAGGAAAATATTCTTATAAGTTTTGTTCAAGCCCGAGGTGCTGCTGGACGCACATTGGTTCTAAATCAGGATCAGATGTTATTACTTACTAATCTAACTATTGGTAAGGAAGAAAAATTGCGTTTGCACGAATTACGTCAGGGATTCGAGCAACGGGGCTTTTATCTTGATAATCAGTCATTGCAAATGTTAGTTAGTTTCTATGAGCGCATGGGCAATGTTGAACGAATGAGTGATAGTGGAGACGCAGTGTATGTCCGCAAGACCCTTTGAACATTTCCTGGTTGAGCAATTTATCGAGTGGGTTAGTGACCAAATTCAACCCGGTTCTCGTTATCAATTCAAATCGCCAAGTGCAGAAAACGGTGCGGCTCTTTACAACGCGTTAATTGCCTTCACAGTTGAACAACCACTAGCAACGGCAGATGGTATTGCATTGCCATTTATAATGTGCAATGAAATTAAGGTGTTACCAGTACTACATGACGGTGAGAACGGTTTTACAGAAAACTACATTTCCCGTTTGCGTGACCTTGTTGCTGGGCGTAGCGGTGAGTTTGAAAAGACAGCGTTGCTTATTATTCACAACAGTATGCTAGATACACTCATCAACAGTGCATTTGATTTAGGAGGAGAGAATGCTGTTTGGCACCCTGGAAGTCTGTCACAACAATTAGCTGGACTCATCAATAAAGGCAGTACCCACAAAGAGCTTTCAGCATGTTTGCTTGAAGAGCAACTGACTATGATTACCGCGGAAGGTGCTACTGTTTTTGGATTTGCACCACTCTTTAGAGCTCTGGAAGATGATGGCAAACTTGATTTTGATGAGCTTCAGTTGTTTGATGATCCCGCAATTTTAAACTGGAGCGGTAATAAGGCCCAAATTAGTAAACGCTTGCAAGTTAACCGCAAACTACGTAGTGAAATTGAAGAGGCTGTTGAACACTATGATGTGGATCAGCTTGAGAGTGTTCTCAAAGAGTTTAGTTCAAGATTTATCCGACAGCATTTTCAGGATGAGAGTTGGCGCAAACTAGAGTTTGAAACCTATCTCAAAGAAATCGATGCGAACAAAGCGCAAAAATTATTACTCGAAGAGATTACTGTTGATGGTGGTATTTTACAGCCAAAAGCAAAAAGCCAAACAAAAGTAGGCCAACGTGATCTGAGTGTTATTATACAGTTACCACCTGGTCAACGCGAGCTTTCCCTATCTCTAACTTTCATTGGCAATGATCTGGATGAAAACCAGTTTAAGCTAATGCATAATACCGTTCTAAAAAAACAGGTTTCATATTCGATTAATCGTTCGGGGGGCAAGCGCTGCCGGGCAATAGCTACTTTGCCTGTGACGGGAGAACCGACATTTTTTACCCTTGAACTCAAGCGAGATAATCGCTCTGAAGAGTATAAGTTCCGCTGTCTGGTTGTTGAACAGGGAGAATTCTACTTTGATGAGTTACTGCACTGTTTCCGTGTGGATTCGGGAAAAAATTGGCTAACTCTCATGCTGGAAGACAATAAATTTAGAATTAACCCAGCTAAGGAGTCGTGTGCCGGTAATGACTCCAACTTATTGATAGTGTTTTATGTTCAGATAATGCCCGATGACTTTGTCATGCAGCTCCACCGAT
>NZ_JAWUEI010000059.1:0-9587 GCF_036663495.1 Enterobacter sp. 342 | reverse complement strand
TGGTCAGGATCGGCTGTCGAACGGCTCCAATGCCACAACGCCTGTTGAAGCTGGCTGAGTCTCGATGGTAATCAGGAAATTTTATCTGTACTGGCATCAATGAGTTTACGATAGGGTAATATCAGGACAATACACCCATTCGAAGCGTCACTAAGTCCGGATGAGTTATCACCATGTATCAAAAAACCATCACGCTCACACATTTTATTTTCAGGATAGGGTGTCAGCCTCATAGTCCATGCTTTAGTTTTCGGATGGCTGAAAGCAGGACCGATAGTGTAAGTCCCTCTGGGAAGGGGACCTTTATTCTTAACACACTCATTAGCTGAATCATTCTTAAACCCGGGTTTACCTGAATATTTCGCATCAAATTGATAGGTTCCATTCAGATAAAAGCTATGTGAGCTTATTTTATATACCCAAGGCATTATGCTACCTCCTTGTTAGCGTTCCATAAATCAGAGTGTATTATATTACCGTCTAAATAGTGCCATGTTATCTTTTCATAGGCTAAATAAAATGCTTCAAGATGATTGTGCTTTTCAAATGTAGGATTTTTAATATCAAACGTAAAAGGTTCTATTTCATTAATCCTGACAGTATCCATTGTTACGCGGAAATATTCTTCCTCTTGTCCGTTGTAGTTAATACGATAGAACTTTAACACAGCCTGTTTGAATTTTTTACCCGATGATACACCTTGATAGAGGTAAGGAGATGAACAGTCTACTTCTTTGATTAGTGCATAGTCACAGTGGATACGTTTAGCTGTGGGTTTCCCTGTAAGGTTGTCAGTAGGCAAATCTACGCTGTGCATCAGCTCCACAATCTCTATAGAACCCTCTCTACCATGAACATCCACAGATCCTTTTACTTGATTTCCGGCATCATCAATCAGCCACAAATAAACAGGTATAGTCATTTATTAACCCTCCATTTAAAAGGGTTATATTAGCGATAAGATTAGCAAAATCAATTATTTAGATTATGAATGGGTAGGGGCAAATTATCATTGAAGAGAGAAAGCGCCGTGCTTTAACAGCTTCACGGTATTTCGTAACTCACTGTTTTTAAGTTAAAAAAAAGCCCATCGTGGGAGATGGGCAAAGACTACACACAGCAATTCGTTGTTTCACTCAGGGGATTTCCATGCTTATAAACCAAGGTGTTGATTTATAACCGTGTGCTAATACTAGGCATTGTGTTATTTAGCGTCGATCAGATTCGTCTCAATAGTTAAAGAGACGTAAAGATTTCTTGAGGTTAGCAGCAGATTTAGTGCAGGGAAGGTGGGTCTGACCAGTGCTTAATGAATAAATTGTTTAGCATTGCTTAAGTATTAAAGGTGCGGGTAAGCATAACTTACCCGGCACTGCGGTTATTGACTGTTCTTATCTTCCAGCTCTTCCAGCTCATTCAGGATGAGGTCCGGGTCAGTACCCGGTGGCGGCACTTCATGCACCCAGGCGGAGAACAGACGCCATGTCACGGCGAGAAGCACAGGGCCAATAAACAGGCCAATCATGCCAAAGGCAATCAATCCACCAATAACGCCCGAGAGGATCAGGATCAGCGGCAGGTCAGCACCCATGCGGATGAGTATTGGACGAATGACGTTGTCCATCGTGCCAACCACGCAGCTCCACACCAGCAGAACCGTTCCCCACGTGGTATCACCTGTCCAGTAAAGCCAGATGATGCTGGGGACCAGTACCAGCAACGGTCCCAGTTGCGCAAGACAGGTCATCAACATCACAACGGTAAAGACAGTAGCGTACGGCACGCCGGAAATTGCCAGACCGATACCACCCAGTATCGCCTGCACCAGCGCCGTTACCACAACGCCA
This sequence comes from Enterobacter sp. 342, assembly GCF_036663495.1. Lineage (NCBI taxonomy): Bacteria > Pseudomonadati > Pseudomonadota > Gammaproteobacteria > Enterobacterales > Enterobacteriaceae > Enterobacter > Enterobacter sp. 342. The sequence goes on along the minus strand of NZ_JAWUEI010000059.1, from coordinate 7,740 downwards.
AGCGCAACCGCGCGCACTGCCTGTGCAGCCAGCAGTACCGCAGCGTCACCCCGTTTGCCCGCCAGACGGGTAGCAAAATGACGAACACCCAAAGCAACTTGCTCACCACGCCAGTAGAGCAGGGCACTGAAGACGAGCATCAGGGTACAGTGCATCATAAAGCGACCGATATGCGCCGCCTGTCCCACAAACCAGGTGGTGGTGGTACCAATATAAGGACGCACTTTCGCCATCAACGCGCTGCCGCCCATCTCCAGCAGGCTATGCCAGCCGCTATAGAGTTTGGCACCCACCACGGGAATACTGTTTAGCCAGGCGAGATCCGGCAACGTCAGATCACCACTGGTAATGGCTCGAATTATCGGACCACTGGAATCCACCAGGCTATTCACCAGTAAAGCAATGGGAATAATAAACAGCAGGAACAACAAGAGTGTCATAACCAGCACGGCTAACCCGCGGCGGCCAAACAGCAGCTTCTGCAAACGCAACAGTAAAGGCCATGTGGCAACGACAACGGTCGCAGCCCAGGCGAAGCCGAGAATAAAGGGTTGAACAATCCACAGACACGCAATAATCATGAGAGCCAGGAACAGCACCGACAGCAAGACTTGCGCAACATCCCTGGGCTGGCGAAGATTGACCATATTTGAAACTTCCTTTAATGAACACCAGCGTGGCTGGCGGGAACGGAAAACCGCGTCTCTCTAATCATTAGTGATTTCGGCGATTTTTGACAGGCGGATTTTGCCCGTAATTCTACGAAGCACATAAGAAAAAAATGTGATAAAACTTTCCAGACACAACGCAAACGATTTCAAATTACTCTAATTAGGGTCGACAGTCATGATCCCACAGATTTCTCAGGCACCTGGCGTCGTTCAGCTGGTGCTTAATTTTTTGCAGGCACTGGAGCAACAGGGTTTTACAGGTGATACCGCCACGAACTATGCCGACAGGCTGACGATGGCGACTGATAACAGTATCTACCAGCTTCTTCCCGATGCTGTTGTTTTCCCTCGTTCAACGGCCGATGTCGCGCTTATCGCCCGGCTGGCAACGCAGGAGCGGTTTGCTTCTCTGGTCTTTACCCCGCGTGGCGGTGGCACCGGAACCAACGGTCAGGCGCTGAACCAGGGCATCATTGTTGATATGTCCCGCTATATGAACCGCATTATTGAGATCAACCCTGAAGAGGGATGGGTGCGGGTCGAGGCAGGCGTTATCAAAGATCAGTTGAATCAGTATCTCAAGCCGTACGGCTACTTTTTTGCCCCTGAGCTCTCCACCAGCAACCGCGCGACCCTGGGCGGGATGATCAACACGGATGCCTCCGGTCAGGGCTCGCTGGTGTACGGCAAAACGTCCGATCATGTCATGGGTGTACGTGCTGTCCTGCTGGGTGGCGATATCCTCGATACCCAACCTATGCCGGTTGCACTGGCGGAAACGCTGGGCAAAGACAATACCGCAAGCGGGTGCATTTATCGTACCGTGCTGGAGCGCTGCCGCGAAAACCGTCAGCTGATCCTCGATAAATTCCCCAAACTGAACCGCTTCCTGACCGGGTACGATCTGCGTCATGTGTTTAACGATGATCTGACCCAGTTCGATTTAACCCGCATACTGACCGGCTCCGAGGGAACGCTGGCGTTTATTACCGAGGCGCGGCTGGATATCACCCGGTTGCCGAAGGTGCGTCGCCTGGTGAACGTCAAATATGACTCTTTCGACTCTGCGCTGCGTAATGCACCGTTTATGGTTGAAGCACAAGCGCTGTCGGTAGAAACCGTCGACTCCAAAGTGTTGAACCTGGCCCGGGAAGATATCGTCTGGCACTCCGTCAGTGAGCTGATTACCGATGTGCCAGATAAAGAAATGCTTGGCCTTAATATCGTTGAATTTGCCGGCGATGACGCGGCGCTTATTGAAAACCAGGTGACGACACTCTGTCAGCGTCTGGATGAACTGATAGCGCAGGGTGAAGGTGGAGTAATTGGCTGGCAGCTCTGTAATGACCTGGCCGGCATTGAACGCATCTACGCGATGCGTAAAAAAGCCGTGGGGTTACTCGGCAACGCGAAAGGGGCGGCTAAACCCATTCCGTTTGCTGAAGACACCTGCGTTCCGCCTGAACATCTGGCGGATTATATCGTTGAGTTTCGCGCCCTGCTGGACAGCCATGGGCTGAGCTATGGCATGTTCGGCCATGTGGATGCCGGGGTGTTGCATGTACGGCCGGCGCTGGATATGTGCGACCCGCAGCAGGAGATCCTGATGAAACAGATCTCCGATGACGTCGTTGCGTTAACCGCGAAATATGGCGGCCTGCTGTGGGGCGAGCACGGTAAAGGCTTCCGCGCTGAGTACAGTCCGGCATTTTTCGGTGAGCAGCTCTATGCGGAGTTGCGCAAAGTTAAAGCGGCTTTTGACCCGGATAACCGTCTCAATCCGGGGAAAATCTGTCCGCCTGAAGGTGTTGATGCGCCGATGCTGCGGGTGGATGCTGTTAAACGCGGCACCTATGACCGACAGATCCCAATCGCAGTCCGCTCCTCATGGCGCGGCGCGATGGAGTGCAACGGCAACGGCTTGTGCTTTAACTTCGATGCGAAAAGCCCGATGTGTCCGTCGATGAAAATCACCAGTAACCGTATTCATTCTCCGAAAGGGCGCGCGACGCTGGTTCGTGAATGGCTGCGTCTGCTGGCCGACCGTGGGGTTGATCCGCTCAAGCTTGAGCAGGAGCTACCGGAAAAACGTGCCAGCCTGCGTTCGCTGATTGAACGTACCCGCAACAGCTGGCATGCCAGCAAGGGTGAGTATGATTTTTCCCATGAGGTGAAAGAGGCGATGTCTGGCTGTCTGGCCTGCAAAGCCTGCTCAACCCAATGCCCGATTAAGATAGATGTGCCGGAGTTCCGTTCGCGTTTCCTGCAGCTTTATCACACCCGATACCTGCGTCCTGTACGCGACCATCTGGTGGCGACAGTTGAAAGTTATGCGCCGCTGATGGCGCGTGCGCCAAAGACCTTTAACTTCTTTATTAATCAACCACTGGTGCGCAAGCTCTCCGAAAAACATATCGGAATGGTCGATCTGCCGCTGCTGTCGGTACCGTCGTTGCAACGACAGCTTGTCGGGCACCGCTCAGCGAACATGACCCTTGAACAGCTTGAGGCGTTAGCTCCTGAGCAAAAAGCGAATGTGGTGCTGGTGGTGCAGGATCCGTTCACCAGTTACTACGATGCGCAAGTGGTCGCGGATTTCATCCGCTTGTCAGAGAAGCTGGGTTATCAGCCAGTGGTTCTGCCGTTCTCTCCGAATGGTAAGGCGCAGCACATTAAAGGTTTCCTGACGCGCTTTGCGAAGACCGCGCAGAAAACCTCTGATTTCTTAAACCGAGTGGCGCAACTGGGTATACCGATGGTTGGCGTCGATCCGGCGCTGGTGCTGTGCTATCGCGATGAATATAAGCAGACACTGGGCGATAAACGTGGTGATTTCCACGTCATGCTGGTGCACGAGTGGCTGCCGATGGCCCTGGAGGATAAGGCTGTTCAGGATGTCAGCGGTGAACCGTGGTATCTGTTCGGTCACTGCACGGAAGTCACCGCGCTGCCGGGTGCCCCTGCCCAGTGGGCCTCTGTCTTTGCCCGATTCGGCGCGAAGCTGGAGAGCGTCAATGTGGGCTGCTGCGGTATGGCTGGAACCTACGGACACGAAGTGAAAAATCACGCGAACTCGCTCGGTATCTACGAGTTGTCCTGGCATCAGGCGATGCAGCGTTTGCCGCGAAACCGCTGCCTGGCGACGGGCTACTCCTGTCGCAGCCAGGTGAAACGAGTAGAAGGTAACGGGGTACGCCACCCATTGCAGGCTTTACTGGAGATAATTGGATGATCTGGAAACGTGCCGTGACGCTGCAGGCGCTCAACGCCATGGGCGAGGGGAATATGGTGGGGCTGCTGGATATCCAGTTCACCCGCATTGGCGACGATGAGATCGAGGCAACAATGCCTGTCGATCACCGTACTCATCAGCCGTTTGGTTTATTGCACGGCGGCGCATCTGTCGTGCTGGCTGAAACACTGGGTTCAGTGGCAGGGTATCTCTGTACCGAAGGGGAGCAGAAGGTCGTCGGGCTGGAGGTGAATGCTAACCATATTCGCTCGGTGCGTAGCGGTCGTGTGCGCGGTGTTTGCCGCGCGCTGCATGCCGGAAGCCGCCATCAGGTGTGGCAAATTGATATTGTCGATGAGCAGGATCGGTTGTGCTGCTCGTCGCGGCTAACGACAGCGGTTGTGTAAAGTTTTCAGATGTTTTGCCTTTGGTCAAAAGTTAGCCACTGCGTTGTGATATAGTGGTCAGGTTTTGTACATAAGCGAGGACATCATGGATACTGAAATAACCCCAACACAGCTGGCAATTGAATATTTACGTCGCGATAAGAGCAACCTGTCTCCGGCGCAGTACCTGAAAAAGCTGAAACAGCTTGAGCTGGAATTTGCAGATTTGCTGGCGCTCTCTTCGAATGAACTGAAAGAAGAGATCTACTTTGCCTGGCGGTTGGGCGTTCACGTCCATTGAGTGTATGTAAATGAAAAGGCCGCGATTGCGGCCTTTTTTGTACCAGGAATTCAGTATCTGGCGGGGAGTTTATTGATTCTAATGAGCCTGCCTTCTTCTATTTCGATAAATCCGCCTGTTTTCAGGTCGGCAAGAATGCGCATCACACCGCTGCGGGAAAGCTGGGTTTTATCACGAATGTAGCGTTCGGCGGTTATTCCCAGGCGATAAGTATCGTCTTCATTCATCAACAGAAAAAGCTGCTGGCGAATCATCTCATACGCTGTAGGCGCACCCTTTGTCATGATGGTGTTATAGAGCCGGCTGTACATAAACATCAGATGGTTGGATAACAGACCCCACAATGCCTTTTCCTGAATAATGGTATTGAGCTGTTCTGTGGACAACGTGCCAATGGTGCAGGGGCTAACTGTTTTCAGGTAGTCGTCAAAAAAAAGGTCATTAAGGTTAGCCACACCAAAAACCGCCGGACTTTTTGCCGTGGAAAGCATCAAGTTGTCGCTTCGTCGATAAATTGCCACGGTACCTTCCAGAATCAAATAACAGATTCCCCGGCCATTGATCATAAGATCCAGGTGCTCGCCTCGACCGGTATTACGTATGGTAGACCAGGGTTGTAAGTGCGTAATAAGCTCTTGCGCATAAGGAGAACCACGATGTGGTTTTTCTGTGGTGGACATAACCCAAACCTGAAAGAATCAACTTTCTGATTATAGCGTTACTCCTGAACGCTGGCACTTCTGGGATCAGTATTTACGCGGTAAATGGCGAATATCAATCAGCACGCCTCTTTCCATCGTGATGTACTTTCCGGTACGCAGTTCTGCCAGTATTCGCATGATCCCACTTCGCGACAGATAGGTTCGACTTTTTATATAGGCGGCGGCAGTGATGTTCAGCCGCACGGCTTCCGGTTCTTGCATCAACTCAACAAGCTGAAAGCGGATGATGTCATAGGCTGACATCTGTGAGATCTGGGCACAATGTTCATAAACCCTGGATGCCGTATAGATTAGCAGGTGAGAAAAGTGCTCCCACAGATTTTGCCGGGCAACCACGTGGTTAAAACAATCCAGCGAAACACTGGCCATTTCAGAGGTTTCCAGTGCCCTGACATAGAGGTGCTCTGACGAAAATTGGCTACTGACACCGAGAATGAAAGGTGCTGACTCGGAATTTAAAATAATGCCGTCTCCCCGCCGGTGCAGTGCAACGCTGCCATGAGTCAGCAAGAAGCATTGACGAGAGTCATTGCGATAATATTGTACGACTTCACCTTTTGAAAGAATGATTTTTTCTGCATCAGGAAGCATGTTTTCGATTAATTTTTCTATATGCCTTAGCGGTTTTAATTTTATTACTGCGTTTTTTTCCTCACTTGTTATCGCTGAAAGTCGTGTGTTCATTGCTTACCTCGCTTCAACTAATGCAGTTTTTTTTGATTAACTTAAAGAATTATCTTAAAAAAAAGCACTTCAGGGAATGTGACTAAGAGGTCTAATAATAGACGCAGTAGATGTCGTGTCATAACCATATGAAATTAAATGTTATATGTTCGCGGTCTAAAAATAGACTGAAAATTTGTGTCTTAGGATTTGCCTGAGTGGTTTGTTTGTTTTTTGTTAAATCAGAATCTACAACTAGACCTCAAAATTTATTGTCTGCTGAAAAAGAGTTGTATAAATTTTGATTTGTCATAAGGGGCTAAGAAATGTATAGCACCCAGTACTGTGAATGTTATATACCGTCGTTTTCCGACGACGAATATAAATCAGGGAAGGGCACAATTTATGTGCTGTCGTCTGAATGTCAGTAATAAATAAAGTGATGCAGGTATAGTATTATGAAAAATAAAATGATTACAGCAATGTTGGCGGTAAGTTCAGCTTTTACAATGACACATGCTTTGGCTGCTGCGGGTACTGTTAACTTTAACGGTAATATTCTGGATTCTGCCTGCGATGTTGATGTGGCATCACAGAATCAGGTCGTGGTACTGGGGGATTATTATAAAACTGAGTTTCCAGCCACGGGGGCAAAAACTGCGGCGACACAGTTCAATATTATTTTGAAAAACTGCCCGGTTACAGTCACTAACGCCAAAGTACGTTTTGATGGCACACCAGATGCAACCAATGCCAGCCTTCTGGCGATTGACTCCTCGGTTGCAGGCGCGGCGACGGGGGTGGCGATCAACCTGATGACAGCGGATAAAGCGGATCTGCCACTGCACGGCAGCAATAGCTATAACTATGTGCTTAGCAGTACTGCCGATAACACGTTAAATTTCTACGCGCAGTATATTTCAACTGCGGCAGCTGTAACCGCGGGGCCGGCTAACTCAGTTGCCAACTTTTCTGTGATTTATAACTAATCCCTTCGCAGTAATCAGTATGGGGGCTGTCCCGGCCCCTTTGTGTGGTGAGATATAAAATGCATATTATCAAAACAACCGGGTTGATCGTGGCACTGTTACCGCTGACGTTTTCAATAGCTAATGCCGGAGTCATTATTGGCGGTACACGTATTATTTTTGACGGTGCGAAGAAAGAAGCTTCAGTGAGCATAGAAAATCCTGACAGTACCCCTTTTTTAATACAATCGTGGATTGATACACCTGAAGGAGTTTCTGGTAAAGCACCTTTTATCATTACACCACCGCTTTATCGCCTGGATGGCGGGCTGAAAAATATTGAACGAATTGTCATGACCGGTTCGCTCTCTCAGGAACAGGAGAGTTTGTTCTGGCTAAATATCAAAGCGATTCCCTCTGCCACGAAGCAGATGAACTCTTTACAAATTGCTGTGAAAACGCGCATAAAATTGATTTATCGTCCTGAGGGACTTCGTGCGTCAACACCAGAGGAACAAGCCAATAAATTATCCTGGCAACGAGCCGGGAATGAAATTCAGGTCAGGAATCCAACGCGCTATATTATCAATTTCAATGAAATTTCCGTAGGTGGAAGAAAACTTGAAGATGTGTCGTATGTATTACCCGGTGCTTCCACCCGGTTTCAGCTACCGGACGGGGCTGGTGGTAATACGGTCACCTTTAAAGTTATCAATGACTGGTGATGCTGCCAACTTACTGATTTAGTGTATGATGGTGTTTTTGAGGTGCTCCAGTGGCTTCTGTTTCTATCAGCT
>NZ_JAWUEI010000058.1:0-9844 GCF_036663495.1 Enterobacter sp. 342 | reverse complement strand
CAGGCAGCCTGTCAAGGTATTCGAAGAGTACCGTCAGGCGGCATAGGCGAGTGTCGCACTTCGAAGTTGAATTCGCGGAGTACTACTACTTACCAACGACATATCCGCAGGTCCTTTATTAGAATGAAATTACGCGCGCAGACTTTCGCTCGCGACGCTCGCCCCTTCGAGATAGGTCAACATCCCAAGCATCAGTACCTCCTCAGGCCGAGCGATAACCGGAGAGCGCGGCGTTTTCCACGGCTGCTTGCTGCCGTTAATACGGATGCTCCTGAGGAAGCAGTAAGCGGTGAGGACATAAAAGCGATGACGCATATTTTCGCCCATTAGCGGCAGCAGTCCGGAAATGCCGCCAATTTCCGGAATTTCGCTGAGAATATTGCCGTAATCCTGTTTCGCCAGAACAAACATGAGCGCGTCTGACATCGGTACCATTTTCACTGCGTCTTCAACCTCGGCTGCCAGTTCATGCCAGAACGAAAAAGCAAAGCGCGAAAAGCCGAAAAGGGGATCGAGGCCACTGACGGAAAAATCAGGATCGATGAAGTGAGTCAATGAACGTTCTTCGTCATAAAGCACGTTGCCAAAATGAAAATTGAAATGAGCCTTTTCAACTGTTCGGAATGCTTCACCGCGCGCCATCTCGATTGCTTTTTCGATAACCTCTCTGGCGGTAATGCTAAAACGGACGCCATTCAGTAAAACCGGTTTATCAAACAGATCGTGCGCAAATCGCGTAGCTTCCCACTCCTCCTGCAACCTGGCTGGCATATCGCTGACCTGTGCAGGTTGGTTTTCTATCTCCAGTCCAATCGCGGTTTGGATGTTCTCCAGGGCATTCAGAACGATTTTGCGCCGCGCCGCGAGCGTTCTTTGTTCATCAAGCACGATAGCCGATAGCGGAAGTGAGGCTTTCTTTTCCAGAACATAAAACTGACGTCCGGCGGCTAACCCCTCGTGTAAAACCGGCACCATCAGTTCCGGGTAAAGAGCATGTAACGCGCCTATTTGCTCAACCTCGGCCTTTAGCTTGCTATTAAAATCAGGGGACATGGCGGTTTTCACCACAAAACCAGAATTTAAAAAATCAACGGTATGGGAACGTGTCATTTTTCAATCTCCTGAAAGGTCGCCACCGGTAGCCCTCGGGCAATATTGCGCGCAACGGCGCGAACAACTGCGGTATACCCCACCGAATTGTTAACAAAGGACTGGATAATCACTTCGCTCAGATTCTGCTTCGCCAAATATGCGGGTCGAAGAATGAGTAAATGGCTGGCGTCAGAGAGAATTGTCGAACAGCGGCGCTCATAGGCATAAGCGCGTCCCCCGAGGGGCGACCGCGAGGCCATCACCACATGAGGATGCAGCTTGTTCACGCGCTCAATGGCAGCTTCAATTAAACCTGTCGTTAAAGCGCCGTTGTCTTCCACGATAAAGCGGTTAATCTGATAACCAGGCGCATGAACTGGCGCGCGAAGCGACACCGTATTCACCAACGGCGCCCACGGCATAACTTTTTTCTGGCTCATGGCAATTTGCGAGAAGCTGGGACGCAGATTGTCGCGGGCATCCTGCATACGGCCTTCAAACGAGCGAGTGCCAAGCACGCCATTCGGCGTATCTGGATGCACAATATCGGTTTCAACCGAAACAATTTGCGAAGCGTTGCCATGGATAGCATTTAGTGCCTCAACCACAACACGTAATGAAGCATGCATCCCGTTGGTCTGGCAGGAACCCAGACAGTACATACCAGAACTTACTACCTTACGCTGAATCGTACTGATATCGTCACTCGTCAGATCGCCAAGGCAGCCATAGATACTTTTTAGGCTATCGGCCTCAGCGACGCCCAGTACTACATTGGCCAGCTCCTGCATATTGCGAGCCACAGGACTGTTCTGATCCATATCCTGTTTGCTGGTGGCAATAAAACCGATATCAAAGCGCCCGTCTACGGGTGGGCAGACTTTGGCTAAATCGCCAAAGAAGAAATGAATTTCACGACCGTCAATTTGCAGCGTATCATCATTGATTATCTCGACCCGGGATTGGATGCCAGGTTGCGCCATCGCCAGACGCGCCACAATGCCATCAATCGGACGTAACTCCGGATAGTGTTTATCAGTAGCAGGCGGATTCGTCACTACGGTCTGCACCACGAAACCATCATTCTGCGGATCGTTTTGAATCAACAGGTTTGCGCCAATTTCTGCACCACAGCCAACCAGTATTGCCTTTTTCACTTCATTCACCTTTAGCGTTATAAATTTATGTCAATGATTCAGAAATGGATTAATGCCAGGAAAAAAGTTTCAGGAACTCATTAACAGACATAGTGTCAAACGCCGAGTCAGAGGTCAGGATATCGGCCAGTCTGTCCGCCCGATCGCGTAGCGGGCTGTCGGACAGATTCAGATGGAATTTGGTTAGCAGTGCGTCAAAACATTCCTCACGGCGATGGACGTGGCCCAGCGGATATTCAATAAGCTCGGCAATCTCCTCAGTCATTCCACGACATTTAATGTACAGCGCATTCGGGATTGCGCGTTTTTCCGAGTCGTAGTAGCTTTCGGTAAACGAAGGACGTTCAGTGCAGGTAATTTTGTGGCGTAAAGCTTCCAGTTGCGGATCGCAGGCCAATGGCTCATGGAAATCCCTAATCGTCAGATTTCCAGTTTGTAGCCCTACCGCTACCATATATTGCAGGCAGTGATCGCGATCGGCTGAGTTATTCAGCACACCTGATTTATCAATAATTTGAATCGCCGGACGCGTCGTTTCCACGCGAACATATTCGATTGATTCAGGTGAATAACCGGAAGCAAGTATTTTTTCACGCAGGTTAATTGCCGCCTCTACCGCGGTCTGAGCATGATATTCAGCAGGATTGGGAACTTTAAACAAAATATTATTGATGACGAAGTCTGAGAGATCTCGCGTCAGGTTGAATGACTGACCGTGTAGCACCGCATCATCAAATCCCCAGCGTTTAGTCGTTAACGCCGTCGGATACCCCATCTCATCGGCCTGGGCAAACAGCGCAAATTGCAGGCCACGAGCGGTGGCATCGCCGGCAGCCCATGATTTACGGGTGCCCGCATTAGGTGCATGACGGTAAGTTCTGAGCGCATGGCCATCAATTATTACGTTGGAAAGCGCACTCAGCGCCTGATCCTTCGATAATCCCATGATTTGTGCGGCTGCAATCGCCGAAGCCACCTTGACCAGCACGACATGATCAATACCTAGCGCATTAAAACAGTTCGACAGGCACAGTACGCCATGAATTTCATACGCCCTGACCATTGTGTTCAAGACCGCCGCCATACTCACCTCTGGCTGGGCGCTATCGGAGAGGCTCCGCCACGCGGCAGCGGCCAGGATTGCCCCAAGGTTATCGGACGGATGTCCCCACTCTTGCGCCAGCCAGGTATCGTTAAACTCAAGCCAGCGGATCATCGAACCAATTTGAAAAGCCGCTTCGATTGGCCCTAACCGCAATGGTGTCCCCATCACCGGGACCCCCTGAGGGTTGCGACTGAATTGCGCGCTGTGCATGAGTCTGGAACAGTCGGCATCTGTAGAGGCGGCTATCGCGCAGCCTATTGAATCCAGCAGACAAAAACGCGCCATCCGGAGCGTCTCATTATTAAAGGCTGTTTGCTCGTAGGCATAATCAACCAGATCGATCATTATTTTATCAAACTCAGCGTGCGCCATGTTTTATCCCATAAACGAAAAGAAGGTTTCATCAATACGAGTAATAAAGGCCAGAAAAGCGAGATAACCGAATACAAGTAGCTATGTAACCAATTGATTATAAAATAGATAATTTGCCTTACTGATGAAATCGTAATTGGCGTGGCAATAAAAAACCAGCGAATAAAATCGAGGTATTCATCGAAAAGATTGATACCTTAATGATATTCAGCAGAGCATGGCTCATTGCAATGGAGATTCAGGGCATGCGAATTGATATACGAATAAGCTTATTGATGACGAACACCTTCGCTGTGACGCTCTCTGGCCAGCACTACCAACACTGGCAATTAGAAACATGATGACAAAACAAACGTTACAAATTATAAATATGATTGAAACATTAAACTAACTTTTAGCATGGGGTCTCAAATGAAGCTAAGTGAACTTCTTGCGTTCGTGACGGTGGTGGAGACAGGGAATATAACCCAAGCCGCAGAGCGCCTGAATCGAGTGCAATCAAGCATTTCCCACCGAATACGAAGTCTCGAGGACAACCTGGATGTCACCCTGTTAGACAGGAAAACCGAAGGATGCACCCCCACAGCGCAAGGCCAGATACTTTATGAGTATGCACTCAAAATTCTGAACCTGGCGGACGATTGCAAAAATAACATTTCCTACTCTAAAAGCAGTCAGTTGACGATAAGAGTTGGAATAATTGAATGTTTACCCCCCTATATTATTAGTTCCTTGATTGATTTAGGCCAGGAGTTGGGCTGGAACATCGACATATCAATCGGCAACACAATTAGTTTACTCAGCGCCTTTGATAAAAACGAATTTGATGCGGTAATTATTGGCGCCGGGTTTTCCAATACGCAACATGCACGTTCCATATTGCTCTCAAGCGAGCTGGTAATTATCACCGAGAAAAATCAACCTCCCATTACTGATATCTCCAGTCTGGATGGCGAAGTCTTTTTGCTCAGTAGCAAAAAATGTGCAACTTCTACGCGCAACTTCAATGTGCTGTTCAATGAATGCAATATCACGCCAAAACGTGTCGTTGAATGCGGATCTTATCCAGTGCTGTTCTCAAGCATTGCCGCGGGTAAAGGGGTATCGTTGGTGTTGCGCTGTTCTATTAGTAGTGAAGTTAAGAGCAAGATTAAGATTCATCAGCTCTCCGGGCAGTTCAATGACTTCAAAATAGAGTTGGTGTACCGAACAGACTGTGCCTATCTGGATATCACCAAATTCACCGGTATGATAACCTCTGTGTTCCAGGATCCTCGGCTGCGCGATATTGGTTATTAACTAACTCATATGGACTGCAAGAATTATGCTCGCACCATATTATAAAATACACCAACCTATTGAAGACGATCGGTAAAGGTGATTAGTGGGGATATGTTGTCATTCAAGGAAAATCTCGTAGAAAGCTGCAGCTTTCATACTGATTAAGCAGTAAAGCGTGGGAGTGCATCTCATTGACGCATGCCTCCCACCAGAAATGCTGAATATTCAATCTTTCATCACGAGGGTTCGCGCAGGCTGACCAACCTTCTTTCCCGAAACTTTGCCAGGATCGTTTTCATCATTGGTACTTCGAAGTATTTGTATAAAAAAGCGGCAAAAGCAATTGACAGAACCAGTGCAACAGCGATGAGCCCAATCCCTTCAGCTAAATCAAATTTTCTTCCTGCCGTTAAATTCAAAAAATAAAACAGTACTAAAAAATGAACCATATAGAATGCATAAGAAATCTCTCCTAACCAAACCGAGGTTGGCGAATTCAATGCAGTGCTTCTGGTTTTCAAGTCATCGCCGGCAAAAGAGGTAATTAACAAGCAAACAGGAATGATAAATACGACACTCATACTGAATTGGTATGAAATATACATAGAAGCAATATACGTTACCACCAGTAATGCAAGTGATGCCGTTTTCGACAAAATAATTGCCCGTCCATTGATGAGCAGTCGTGCAGCAAACATACCGGCCAGAAACTCAAAAATACGCGCCGGAGGGAAAATATACGAAATCCAGAAATGGTGTTGAGAAATAGGGAATGCTCCCATCATTTTATTCGGTTCAGCCCACAGATAGATCGCTACTTGTACTGCTAACGATGCCATGGTGATCAACAACAGGGCCAGTAAATCATGCTTTGCCGGGATCGTCTTCATGATCCGGTAAAGGAATGGAAAAGAGAGATAAAACATCGCTTCGATGCACAAAGACCAACTCGGGCGGTTACCGACAAAAAAGTAATGTACATCGTTAAACCAGGTATTCACCAACAGCAGATTGGTCGACCATACTTTATATTGATAAATACTGACTGCACCAATTAAAAATGCAACCAGCCATGTCAGGAAATGCGTTGGATAAATTTTAGCAAAACGCCGCAGATAAAAATCACCAACGGTATCTGTATCTTTCGCGGACCATACCATGATAAACCCGCTCAAAATAAAGAAATATGACACTCCCAGCCAACCAGCTTTACCGACAATAACGGTATAGATATGTTGAATCGTCGGATTGGCGAATGGGGCGAGATCGCTGGGCAATGATGCATGAAATAAAAAAACTAAAACAGCAGCCCAAAACCTGCTTCCGGTGATGGAAGGAAGCTTAGGCCGCACTGAAAATACTCCTGCCGCTATTGATTGCATCCCAGGCGCGGGATGTGCTTCACCGTAAAGCTCATCACTACTCATTTTTTTTGTTATTACAGCACTCATTACACTCCTCCACAGATGGTGTTTTTATATCGCCAAGTTATTCTGAAATAGAAATATGATTACTGGTATAAAAATTAATAACGGCAAAGCAGTATCGACTCGGATTAATGTCTATTACTTATCGGCAATAATACTATATCCTGAATTAAGCTTTTTAATATAACCAAAACCTTGCTGACCAAAATGCATACCGCCAACAAGAATATGATCGGAACAGGCCATCTCAAGGATGCGCACTCGAGTCTCCGCTGCCAACTGTGGATCATAATCAAAGGCGATAGTGACTTCCGGTTTTAAAAGCTGAATATGTGGGAAATGCACAATATCCCCCCAAATCAATAGACTGTTATGACTGCCGACAATGCTATAGCCGGTATGTCCCGGAGTATGGCCTTTCAAGGGAATAGCACGTATGTTGGTAAGCACTTCACCGTCATCAATTAGCTGAAGCCGATCTTGATACTGTTTAAAAACGCTGCGCGCCAACAGGAAATTACCTTTAACGCGATCGCTGACCGTCGCAAACTGGTTATCGTCTTGCAGATAATCATATTCATCACGGCTGATGAATAGCTCCGCGCGAGGAAATATAGCTTCTGCCTGAGCATTGACCAGGCCACCAATATGATCGGGATGAGCATGAGTGAGTAGAACGGCATCAATATCATCTGGTTGCAAGCCCAGTTTAGCTAAATTATTAACTAAACCGCCCCCCCAACCTTTAATGCCACCAGCACCGCTATCAATGAGGATATTCTTCCCCTGCTGTTGCACTAAAAAGGTATTGATATGAACTGAATTTGGTTCCTCAGGACAGGCTTTTTGCTGAATGGCCCTGCACTCCGCTTCATCTACATTTGCCAGTAGCCCGAAGTCAACCTGCAAGTAGCCATCGCTAACCGCAGTCACTAAGACATCCCCAAGGTCCTTCATAGGCAATTTTTCATTCATATTTTATCCTTTAATTTTTAGCGAAAATATTGTTGACTTGATAAGTAAAACAGCGAATTCTCGCCACAACGCCGATCCTTTCTTTAATTAACAAATCAACCTGATGTAAAAATTCATTCATCACCGGTTCGCTACGAAATATTTCTTGTCTGAGTTTTGCCTCGACATAAACCGGCGTACCATAACCGATGTCAGCAGTGAGATAAGTAATGTGGATATTATTGTCTTTAGCCTGCAGTATCTCTTTGGCTAGATTTGCCAGGGCAGTCGAAAATTCAGCAAAGGCGGCGGAATCCAACCGATATTTTGCTGATGTAGATACAGTAATGCTGGGCATTTAGAAACTACTCCTGCGATAGGTATTTTAGCAACGTGGAACTACACGGTATGGGTGGTCACCAGACGCATGCGTTTAATCACATCTGGATTAATCACCGTGCCCAACTCGGCATCGCCACGGTGGAGTTTATCCACCCATTCCATTCCTTTGGTGACTTGGCCAAAGACGGTATAGTTTTGATCTAAATATCGAGCACGGGTTGAGGTGATAAAAAATTGATGGCAAGCACTGTGCGGATTTCGCGATCTGGCCATACCAATAGTGCCGCGTTCAAACGGCAGATCATTAATCTCCGCAGCCAGTTTTGGCATTAGGCGGGGAGCAAATCGCGTATTTTGTAGCGGCTCACCAGTTTGCGCCATAAACCCATCAATAACCCGAGAAAAAGGTATACCATCATAAAATTTAGACTGTACCAGTGTCTTAATCCGCGCCACGTGATTAGGGGCAATATCAGAAAATAACTTTATCGTGACGATGCCACTATTCAACTCCATCTCAATAGTATCATCTGCAGAACCTAGCCATTTTAATGCGGCAGGCAGCGCGACGGCGCCCGCACATAATCCCAGGCAACCGCCAATAAATAACCGACGATTCATATCATTTACTCCATTCTGGCGACAGAAATTACCGCCTGCCGCTGCATTTGCTCATTAGCCGCGCTGATTGGCCCCTTATCGGGGCATTGATTCATTAGTGTGTTTGCGCTTTCTCAATAAATGTAATGATCTCCTCGGTAAGCGCATCCGGTTTTTCTAAATTAGGTAAATGTGAAGCACCGGGGATAACATGTAATTCGGCATTACGCTTTTGCGCCAGACGTTGCGCGTAGTCTTGCGGGGTCAGCTTATCTTCCGCTCCTCTGACTATAACCGCGCTGACGCCGGGGATATTCATATTCGTCAAATCAGTATCGGCAATAGCTAAAGAACACCCCGAGAAAGCTTCGACCGTTGTATTGCGCAGCATTTTCCTCAGGCCATCAGCTTCAGGCGAGTCGATAAATTGCGGCGTGACCCAATTACTGATAATTCCTCTCTCAAGATGCTCAAGACCATGCTGGAAAACATCCTCCGCCCTTGCGCGCCATAGCGATGGCGGAGCGGCATTCACCAGCGAAGTATCAATAATCACCATCCCCTGTACGCGTTGTGGTAATTTGAAGCCAATCCATTGTGCTATCGTGCCACCAATTGAAACACCTACGACATAGAATTTATTGATTTTCAGATGATCGACGACAGCAATAACGTCATCGGCAAGATCTTTCATTGAAAAAGGTAACGCGTCGACCGCACTTAGCCCATGACCGCGAATGTCCAGGCGGACTACTCGATAACGCTCGGTTAATCGCGGCATTTGCAGATCCCAAAGATGCATATCCGTTCCTAACGAGTGAAGAAGAATCACTGTCGTCGCATTTTCCGGGCCCTGTACATCGACGTGCTGAGTTAATTTCAGTGGTCGGATAAACATTTAAAATCTCCGTATGCTTATTTTTACTTTTATCATTGACTCCGGATGTCGATACACAGCCTCATGTGCGCTGTTATATCAATGAGATCTTTATCTGTTTAAGCTATCCCGCAAGCGCACTTTTTCAGAAAAATCGTAAAGATATTTACTGCATTAACATCGGATAAATGTTCTTATCTTGTTAGCACTAATATTATTAGAGTAATTTTATCCTGTGCTCTAACGGATAATTTCGATATCGCCATCGAATTTATTGATGCGTAAAAGAAACGTATCCTCTTCCTGCTACGCTTAATGCTCGATCTTATAAAAAGGCTCAACCATGAATATTGATTTATCAGGGAGAATCACGCTGGTGACGGCATCTTTGGGGCTGTTTTTCATGCAATGGGCTACACGCCAACGGTGGCCTGCATAGCTGCATGGCGGGCTACTTTACGAGGATTACAGTCGGCGTGGGCCACTGAACTGAAAAACGCGATGTACATGAGTACAAACAAATCTGTTCTCATTGCAAGCCCCTCAGTTGATAACAACACGGGCTTTGTTGAATAAATCGAACTTTTGCTGAGTTGAAGGATCAGATCACGCATCTTCCCGACAACGCAGACCGTTC
>NZ_JAWUEI010000057.1:0-10320 GCF_036663495.1 Enterobacter sp. 342 | reverse complement strand
TGGCTCATGATGTCCCTCTGGGATGCGCTCCGGATGAATATGATGATCTCATATCAGGAACTTGTTCGCACCTTCCTAAGCTGTGGCGTTAATTGCTCCGAGGCTTTTACTCGTTGATAGTCTTCATGCGTTTTAAATAAAATATCCAGAACCAGCTCATACGGCCCCGCATTTTTAGAACGAATGACCTGCGCCAGTGAGCAAATACTGTGTTTCATAACTGAACTCCTTCTGGCGTGACCTGCTCGATGTGGAAATCAAACCGTAGCGCGTCACTCGCTTCAATCAGGTGATAGATTGAGAACTCATACACCGGGCCGCTCTGAATATCGGAAGGGGAGAACGGGAACGCGAGGTTGCCCGCAGTAGCGATCCGGTTTTCATAGCCGTAGTGCAGCAGGGTAGAGCGCACCAGCGAACAGACGCTGTTGGCGATATCCTGGGTGGGGGCCACCACGTCCAGCAAAATTCCCAGCTCGTGCCCGGCAGACTGCATCGGCTCATGGTTGCCCATCACGCCATTCTTTCCGTAGAGGTGGAACGTCATGCGGATGCTGTCGTCATTCAGCGAGAGGTTGCGCTTCACGCTGACCTGCACTTCTTCGAGGATGTTATCGATCCCGGCAATCATGATCGGGTCGCGCGTACCGGCAATGGTCAGACAGCGGAAGCCGACCCGGCGGGCACCTTCAAGCTTCAGCGCATACGGCGTTTCTTCGTGACGGGAACCGCTGACGTACACTTCCCCCTCGTTGACCGCTTTGAAGCTGCACCCTTTCAGGTTCAGGACGCCGCCCGGTCCCGGCAGGAAGTACGGGTCGGATTTCTCATACAGGGTATGCGCTGCAGCCGATGTTTCGGTGAATTTACGCTTCGGATTAAACGTTTTCAGCGTAAAGCCGTTATCGTCAATGATGCCCATCGCGCAGTCGGAGCCAGATCCCGGCGTAGCAGCAATTGCCGCGCACTCAAGGATCTTACCGCAATGCAGCGCCAGACCTTCATCGAAGCCCTGCATGATAGGCAGTGCGGCAAAGCAGGCCGGGTCGTATGCCCGTCCGCCCAGTACCACCTGCGCCCCGGCCGCAAGAGCCCGCTGGAAAGGCTCGATACCCATCTGTGCGACAATATAGGTGCTCTCCTCGATGGCCTCGTGGGTCAACTCCGGGACGAAATCCAGGGCAGTGATTTTCCCGTTATCCAGCGCCTGATGCACAGTGGCTTTATCGACATCCGACGGGATCAGCGCCATAGAGAATGAGAGCTTCTCTTCCTGAGCAATCTCGAGGATTATCTGCCGGCACCACTCCAGATGTGGCGCGGCGCCGGAGCCACCCGCGGTACCGATCACCACCGGAATATTGTGCTTAACGCCAGCCACGATCATATAGCGTAGATCGCGTTTTACCCCCGCCCGGTCGGTGAAAGGCTTACCTGCCCCCAGATAGTGGGGGCCAGGGTCGGAAGAGCCCGCGTCAACAGCAATAAGATCCGGCGACTCGTCCATAGCTTTACGAAAACTCTCTTCCGGGAAGCCATAGCCCAGGATTGCCGTTGGCGATAAGATCTTAAATGTACGTGCCATCTTTTAATCCTTAGTTTGCAACAGTGCGATGGTGCGGTTCATTTCGTTAAACACGATGTTAAGACCTTCATCGAAGCCCATGCCCGGTTTGATCAACATGCGCATCGGGCGAGCGGCGAGGGCCACGTGCACGCAGGTACGGGCGCTGATTTCCGTTTCGTTACAGGTACCGCCCTGATAGGCTTCCATGCCGTGTTTGTTGCAATACAGCACCGCATCAACGATGTTGTGAATACCGCCCAGGTCCGGGGTTTTTATCTGCACCATATGGCAGCTGCCAGCATCGGTGAAATCCACAATGTCCTGATAGGTGTTACACCACTCATCCGCAACGATTTTCACGCCGGAACCCAGACGCATCAGTTCGTGGGTGATGGCGGTCAGCAGGCGGATTTGGTCCGGCTTATTACCCGCATCCACCGGCCCTTCAATGTACAGCGGCAGGCCCTGGGCCTCTTTTTCGAGGCTGGCGATATACGCGGCGCAACGAACCGGGTCCATATCGAAAATCAGACCGATGGTGCCGTACACGTCGATGTGCAGCGTCGGGCGATAGCGTGGGCTGGTGCGCAGGCTTAAGATGCGGTCGGATAACCAGCGTACATACTCACGCAGTTTTTCCCCTTTCAGGCCCAGCTTCTCTTCCACGTTGTTGATAAGCGCATGCGGCAGTACATCAACGCCTTTGAGGATCATCTTGTCGACGGCGATATAGCGGTCGTCACCGCTCTGACCGAATAATGGGATGGCTTCCGGGACGCACGGCAGTTGCCACTCGTCACAAACGACTTCCGTTTTCAGACGACCGGTCGCCAGGGCTGCCGCGTCGAGCAATGCCTGCGACAAGCCATAACGTACGGCGGTATGCAGCAGATGGCCATCTATACGCAGTTCGTCAAAGAAACGGGCATTCGTCAGGAATCGGTCAACATCACGGCCTTCCAGCAGCGGTTTGATGTGATCGTTAAGGAACGGAATGAAGTGTTCAGCCAGGAACAGCGGGTCACGGCCGCCTGCACCTGAATATTGCACCGCTGCACAATCGCCCACCGCCACTGCGCCGTTTTCCAGAATCAGCTGTACGGATACGCATTCACCCGCCTGGCGAACAGACGTAAATCCAGGCGTTACCGGATTGCCGGTATAGATAAATCCGTCATGCCCGGCACCGTTTTTGATGGCCTGCTGATCGTCGAAATAGAATGAGGAGTAGCCTGCGGTGAAAAGGGCCTGTTTAATTTTCATTATGGTCTTCCTATTAATTTACTGTGGGATACCGCGTTGATGTCATCAACAACCATCTGGAATGAGGGCTTACGTCCTTCAAAACGCGCGCGCTCGGCGACGTAATCGTGATGCAGGGCGAGAATATCTTTCGGCAGCGGAACCGCGCCGGCTTCCAGCACGCGAATCGCACCGGCGTTATCACGCACCGGCAGGATTTTGCCCGCGTTACAGGAGGCGGGAGCAAACGGTACGTCCAGCACGCCAGCTTCAAACGCCAGTACTGTTCCGCGCGCAACATCACCGTTGCCCAGCTCGAGGACTTTTTTCAGCACGGCGCGGACTTCGCTCTTAATGAGCTCGACTTCCTGCTCGACGGCGGCGCACGGTGGGAATTTCTGATCGCTGACCATATTGAGCATCTGACGTGAGGCCTTCAGACCCTGGGCGTTTGCGGCGGCGGTCGGAATACCGAACGCTTCGTGCGGGCTCTTGGTGATCACTTTGGTCGCTCCGGACATACCGGCAACTGCTGCACCCCAGGAAATAATGGCAAATGCTTTCGACTCATCTTCCGGGAAGCCGCCCATCCACTGGTGGAAGACGGTACTCAGCTCGTAATCGTCAAAGCCGTGGTTATGGAAATATTCGTGGGAGAGTTCGCGCAGAGCCTGAATGGCGGCGATATCCTGCGTCAGGCTACCGACCTGGCCGTAGCCGACGGTGATTGACTTCACGCCCTGTTCCAGCGCCAGCAGACCTTCGATAATCGCCACAGAGTGGGACACAAACGGCGGGATCAGGGTGCCGGTCAGCGGGCCAAACGGTTCACGGTTGATACGGATGCCGTTCTCTTCGTACAGGCCCATCAGGCGGTCGCAGTACTGCCAGTCGCGGATGGATTTTTCCAGAGTGACGCGCTTAGCATAAGGGATGTTGTAGGAGATACCGCCGCCTTCGTAGCTGGTAAAGCCGCTGGCCATTGCGATCTCCGCCAGCAGGCGCGCATCCGGCGTGCCGTGACGTACCTGAATCGGTTTCTCCAGCGCTTCAGTCATGCGGCGGCAGGCGGCGACGCCGTGGTTGACGACCGGTAAGCCGTTAAGTTTGGAGGTGCCCGCTTCGATGGATTTTTGGATCCCTATCGCTGCCTCTTCATAGCGATTCAGACGGGTGTAGGCATCAATGGTGCTGGGCAGCAAATCGCAATCTTCCTGCAGCGTTTTGAGCAGGGCGATATGTTCATCCATGAGCGCTACGCCAGCGCGCGGCTGGCTCAGGGTTTTACCTTCCTGGTCCGCCTTCAGTAAAGCGTGAGAAAAGCGTTTTTGCTCAGGAATGGTTTGCTGGTACTTCACGCCATCTTCGAAGTTCTCAACGTCCTTGCCGGTATGCCAGGTTTGTAAGACCTGTTGCCGCTCAGTCATGAATTCGTCATGGGTTAGCTTTTTATTTCGAAGTTCCATTCGTTGCTGCCTTAGGTTTTATAGGGTTAAACAATGAATACTGGTGCGAGCCGCCGCCTGCGGGTCCAGCCTGGCGACATTCGCCAGCAGAGGAAGCAGACCTTTTGCATCGCGGTAATAGTCAAACTGCCCGGGTAAAAGCACACGTCTGCTGCTGTCGTCCAGCTCGCGGTACTTCAGCCAGCGGTGAACATCAAACTGGCTGGCGCGGGAAAGCCATCCCCCGGAGCCCACCACTTTGCGCACGGTGGTCAGATCGCGCCCCACCTGCAAATCGACGTTACCTACGCAGGTACAGACCTGTTTTTTAGTGCCGGCATGGCGCTCGCTGGCGTACCCAACGCACAGCCCGGCCAGCAGCGTGTCGAAATGTTTTTCTTCTTCGGTGACCGGCAGATAATCCGGGTGGGCGACCAGATGGCGCAGATAGCGATAAAACGCTTCCTTGCGCTGAGGCTGATGGGCGAACACCGCGTTCACCAGTTCCTGGGTACTTTCGCCGACCACCACCGCCGAGACGCGCATACCGAGGTCTCCCTCTACGGTGCGTTTAACAAATGGCTCAGGCACACCGTGCAGAACGGTATCCGGGGAGAGCATGTTGGCGCTGGCGGAATAGACGTCGGTGGTGGCACCGCCCATGTCGATCAGCATGAATTCTTTCCACGCGCTGTCGACGTCGCTGATCGCTTTCACCAGCTCGTAGACGGTCCACGGGGTTGGCATCGGCTCCTCGCCGGTTTCCCCGACGATAACGTCCAGTCCTTTCCCCTTCACAATGCGGGACAGAAAGACATCGCAGATGGCCTTGCGGGCGGCATACGGATTCGGGTGATCGAGGTCAGGCAAAACGTTGTCGACCGTAATCAGATCTTTGTGGCCAAGAATAGCCTGCACATCGTCCTGAATATCGCGGTTTCCAGCGTAGATAATGGCGCAATCCAGCTTTGACGCTGCCAGCGCGCGAGCATTGGCAAGACCGTAGCTCTCTTCTCCGCCATCCGTACCGCCTGTGAACAGCAGAATGTCCGGTGGAGAATCCTCCAGCGCCCGAATATCGTGGCGGTTCAGTTTGTAGGAGTAGTACTGGGCGATTTTGGCACCTGCCGAATGGGCGGTGACCTTGGCCGATTCCAGGGTTATCGACGGCACCAGACCCATTGCGGCAACAGCGAGCCCACCTTTTGCCGACGAGGAGTATTTCAGCGTAACGTCCCCGCTGTTCAGCAAAGGTCGCGCATCGGCAACGTTTAGCACCTGGTTCAGGCTGGTAAAGAACCCCTCCGCCAGATGGTGGGTCGTCGTCGGGGTCAGAACGTGGTTGACCAACGTTAGCGCATCACCCTCTGGTGTGAAGAGCGCTGCTTTGGTCCACGTCGAACCTATGTCGACTGAGACGATTTGCATCAGAAACCCTCTTCAAGACAAAGCTCTTCAACGCGCTGACGCTGCTGTATATCGTTCGCCATCAGCTGACAGACGTCTTCCAGGTCGTGGCTTGGGGCGAAAACGCGGTTGAAACCCATCTCTTTGAATTTGGCTTCGACATCGGCAAAATCGTGCTTACCCACGACCAGATTACCGCCAACAAAAAGCAGGATGTCGCCAATACCGCGTTCGATGCAGCGCTCACGCAGCCCCAGGCAGTCGATGTCGCCATGGCCGTAGATGGATGAAACGACAATAGCATCAGCCCCGGTTTCGATGGCTGCATCAATATATTCATCCTGGCTCACCATCACACCAAGATTGATGACGTGAAAATTATGAGAAGTAAAAACACGGTCCAGAACTTTATTGCCTACCGCATGGCAGTCAGCACCAATGACGCCAATAACAAGTGTTGATTTCTTCATGGGTAATCCTCTGTAGGGCTGATTGTAAAAATATTATGGGTATTAAAAATAGTTAATGGATATTCGGTCTGTTAATGGTGTTGGAGTGTCTTTTGAAGACGAAAAGGAAGCAATTGATCTATTTTCAAAAAATCCTTCCAAAAATGATGATGGTAATGGCGTGTCATATAAAATCATTGAAATTCAATCTGTTGAATGATGTTGGTTTTGGGTTTGATATTTATCTGTAAACGTTGATGACAAAAGCATTGTGATATTTGTGATCGAGCGCCTGTTTTATTGTTGAGAGTAGAAAATATATTTTTTTTGACTTTTATAAGTGGAGGGCTATTGCCATGCAGACATTGGTGAGAGGGTATTTACTGTTTTATTGATATTGGTCATAAACGCCATTCGTACAATTAAGGGAGAGTGATAAATACATCAAATTTTTGGCATGTGGAGGTGGGTATAATTCAGCGCTAATTTTAATTATCCGTTTTCTTGCATCTTTGAATATTTAATCTGAGGATATAACGATGAGTAAAGGGAAGGTTTGGCTTGTAGGGGCAGGGCCTGGTGATGCGTCTCTGATAACGGTAAAAGGTCTGCACTGTATCCGCCATGCGGAGGTGATTGTCCATGATCGCCTGGTTAACCCTGAGCTTCTGGCCCAGGCTCCGGCAAGCTGTCTGATTATTGATGTTGGTAAAACCCCAAGTCATCATCCGGTACCTCAGGAACAAATCAATGCCTTGCTGGTTAAGCATGCCGGGGAAGGGCGGCAGGTGGTGCGTCTGAAAGGCGGTGACCCCTACGTTTTTGGCCGCGGGGGTGAAGAGGCCGAGCAACTGGCGAAAGACGGTCTGGAGTTTGAAGTCGTGCCGGGGATCAGCTCCTCGATTGGCGGATTGGCCTATGCCGGGATACCGGTCACGCACCGTCATTACGCCTCCAGTTTTCATATTGTGACCGGTCATATGTGCCAGGGGAACGATCCGCAAAACTGGCATGCGCTGGCGAAAATCAACGGAACGCTGATCATTCTGATGGGAATGACCCGGCTGACGGAAATCTGCCAGCAGCTCATCGAGGGAGGCATGTCCGCTGAGACGCCGGTGGCGGTAGTGATGTATGCCAGCCAGTCTCGTCAGCAGATTGCCAAAGGTACGCTGACCGATATCCACCTCGAGGTTGAGCGTCAACAACTGCATGCTCCTGCGCTGATTGTCGTCGGTGAGGTGGTCAACCTGCAGGAGATACTGGCGTTTTCTGCATCGCATATCGCGCTGAATCAGGTTGTTGTCTGATGTTATCCTGACATTTTCAAAATGGCCGAGTGAAACGAATGAGTGAGCATGGTGGTAATGTCCTGGAAACGGGGCTGCAGTTGGGGATCGCTCCCGAGTTGTTGTTAGACTTTAGCGCGAACATCAATCCGTTAGGGCTACCCGAGCGCGTCAGGTCGCTCATTGTGTCCCATTTGGATATCATCACGCAGTACCCGGACGTTGAATACCGCCATCTTCATCAGGCGCTGGCCAGCGCCAGTCAGTGTGACTACGACCAGACAATTGCCGGGAATGGCGAAACGGAGTTGATCTATGGCCTGGTGCGAACGCTTGCCCCTCGCCGGGCGATGCTGCTGGTGCCAGGGTTTGCCGAATATCGCCGGGCATTACAGCAGCAGGGTTGCCAGATAATCGACTACGCGCTGAGTGAGCAGAACGGGTTCCAGGTGGATTTCTCCATACTGGACGCCGTTCGCGCGCACAGGCCCGATTGCCTGTTTATCGCAACGCCGAATAACCCTACCGGACTCATGCCTGATGCCGGTCTTCTCGATCAACTGGCCTCGCTGTGCGAAACGCTGGAGATTTCGCTGATTGTTGATGAAGCTTTTATTGATTTTCTGCCGCAGGGATCCATGCTGGCGCCGCGACTGGCTGAGTCACGTTATCTTTACCTGCTGCGTTCTCTGACCAAGTTTTTTGCTATTCCCGGACTGCGCCTTGGGTATCTGCTCAGCGGAAATACGCAGACTATTCGCCAGCTTAAACGCACCCGTGAGCCCTGGTCCGTGAATGCCTTTTCGGCACTTGTGGGGCAACATTTGTTGCTGGATGAGGACTATATTTCTCGCAGCCATGCCTTTATCGCCCGGGAGCGGGATTTCCTGTGGCAGGCGATGACGCGTTTTTCATCGCTGGTGGTCTGGGAGCCGCAGGCCAATTTTATTTTCTTCCGCTGCCTGCGTCAGGGGTTCGACCTGAAAGCGGCACTGCTTGGTCACCATATCCTTATTCGCCACTGCGAAAACTATCCAGGGCTCGATCGCGACTACTATCGGATTGCCGTGCGTACTGAAGCGGAGAACCGTCGGTTTATTGCCGCGCTAACTGACGTTTTACAAGGCTAGGCGATGGACTATTTCCCGATTTTTTGCAATCTGAAGGGTAAACGCTGCCTGATCGTAGGTGGTGGGCAGGTGGCGACGCATAAGGCAAAGGGGCTGCTGGCTGCCGGGGCTGAGTTGTGTCTGGTTGCGCCCTCCCTGACGCCGGAACTCGCCAGCCTGCACGCGTGCGGTGACATCGAGTGGGTCCCGGCGACGTTTGCGCCGCAGTATCTGCAATCATGCTGGCTGGTTATTGCCGCAACCAGCGATCCGCAGGTGAACCGTCAGGTCGCCAGGGCCGCCAGCGCGGAGCGTCTGTTTTGCAATGTCGCAGACGACCCTTCTGCTGCCACCTTTATCTCACCGGCCATTATTGACCATTCGCCGGTCATTATTGCACTTAGTTGCGGAGGCAACGCGCCGGTCTACAGTAAGATCCTCAAAGCACATGTCGCAGCCCATCTTCCTCCGGACATGCGAGAAAGCGTGCGGCTGGCGGGGGCGCTGCGTGAAAGGGTGAACGGCGCATGCGTTGACCGGGATCGCAAGCGCGCATTTTGGGCCGCATTCTTCCGGCATGTTCCGCTGCAACAGGCTTTAGCGCAGAATCATGAGCAAGAGGTTAAGCAGCAGGTCGAGTGGCTCATCCAGCACAAGTTGCTGTCAGAGTAGCGTCACGCCGCCTTTTACCATCCGCAGCAGGTGCTGTTCAGGCCAGTGACGGGTGAGCTGTTTTTTTGCTAACAGCCATTTCACATAATCGACATCGTCTTTATTTCTGTCCAGCATCAACCCCACGACGCTGCCGCTGTGCGCCACGTTCACCCCGTAGATGCCGCATTCCTCCACCAGTGAGAGCAGTGCGTCAAAATCCGGTTTAGGTAACAGTGTCTGGCTGGCGATGGCGCTGAGGGTTGCCGCTTCTCCCATCCGGTAAGGGTTTTGCGTCATACAGGATTCCTGTACTTTTTCCCATGCACGCTTCAGCGCTGGCGCACCGGCATGTAACCCAGCCTGACGTGGGATGCGGTGATAATCGGCCGTGCGCAGCGTTTGCGGACTTTCAAGAACAAGCAGATCGAGATTGGGCTGGGTGTCACATGAAATCTGCGTGGAAGCGTCGTTATGATCGAAAAGGGTCAACTGGCGAAACACGGTACTGTCGGTAGGTTCGAGTGAAACGCAAAGCGTTGCCAGTGTGCTTTCGTCGAGCTGATGCCCCAGATGGTGGGCGGTGGCGATGGCGGTGGCGGCAATATCTGCGGTGCTGCTGGCCATCCCTTTGGCAATCGGGATGGTCGAATGGACATCAATGCGGATATCCTGGCTCAACTGCGCCGGGTAGTGCCAGTGCTGCAATAACCGCTCGACCATCGCGCGCGACAGTGGGCGTTCATCCGCCAGGGCTGAGCCGTGGCTCACCTCAACCGTGCTGTACCATTCGACAGGGCAGGAGACCAGTTTCTCACTGCCCAAAATCCAGCCCTGGATAAGCTCACCGCACGACGCGGGGCATTGCGCAACAGCCACATTTCCACCTTTCTGGTCTGCAAATTCTGAAGCATAGTGTCATGAGGATATCCCTCGTACCTTGATATACCGCAAATTCTCCCCTGGATAACCTACATATTATTCTGCGATTCTGCTGAATACGTAACGCATCAATAAAGCCACACGAACTTACGTTGAATAGCAATATTATGTGATAGCCAGGTTTTAATACCTTAATGAATTTCCTGATTACCACCATGATTCAGCTCTTCAGGACTACACTTAAAGGGTTCTGTTCTGGAGGGTTAAATCATGGCCAGA
>NZ_JAWUEI010000056.1:0-11341 GCF_036663495.1 Enterobacter sp. 342 | reverse complement strand
GAAAGCGTGCGTATTGCCTGAAAATCCAGCCAGCTACAGGGTCGTTCGCACGAAATCTTATTTATTCAACAAAGCCGCGAAATCCCGCAAGGTTACAGGGGTGTACCAGGCCGGAAATCGCGTAGCGCTCTCTTCTCTTCTTTTTCCTGCCTAACATGTACATCCTGGCATTACTCCAATTCTCCCAAAAACCGTAAAACAGCCCTCAGCCCGCGTCATGACTGGCTTCATGGAGGATCTGAGCAGAAAAAGGATCCTTTACGCATTTGGTTTTTCCCGCAATAATGCGGGATAAGACAACAAAAGGATCCGCGCGCTGCGATTTATTGTCATGGCAGGATCGGCCCGTCAGGTGCAAAATACCTGTATCCATAAACAGTGCGTGCGCTACGTGAAAAATAACTCATGAACAGCATCATTCCCTTGCAGAATTCACCAGAACGCGTCTCCCTGCTGCCGATCGCCCCGGGCGTTGATTTTGCGACCGCGGTGGCACTCCGGCGGATGGCCACCTCAACAGGTGCCACGCCGGCTTACCTCCTGGCGCCGGAAGTGAGCGCCCTCCTCTGGTATATGCCTGACCAGCGTCACCACATGTTGTTCGCCACCATGTGGAATACCGGGATCCGTATCGGTGAAGCCCGGACGCTCACCCCGGAATCGTTCGACCTGGATGGTCTGCGCCCTTTTGTTCGGGTGCTGTCGGAAAAAGTGCGGGCACGTCGTGGCCGGCCGCCAAAAGATGAAGTGCGTCTGGTACCGCTGACGGATGCCAGTTTTGTGCGTCAGATGGAAAGCTGGATGGTCACCACCCGCCCCCGCCGGCGTGAGCCGTTATGGCCGGTCACGGATGAGACAATGCGCAACTGGCTGAAACAGGCGGTGAAGCGGGCTGAAGCTGACGGCGTGCATTTTTCGATCCCCGTGACGCCGCATACTTTCCGTCACAGCTATATTATGCACATGCTTTATCACCGGCAGCCCAGGAAGGTCATCCAGGCACTGGCCGGGCATAAGGATCCGCGCTCGATGGAAGTCTATACCCGGGTATTTGCGCTGGACATGGCTGCCACCCTGGCCGTTCCCTTTACCGGTGATGGGCGAGATGCCGCGGAGATCCTTCGCTCCCTGCCCCCGGCCGGCTGAGATTGACGGGCCTGGCATGACGTCCTGTATTCCGCTAATACGAAATACAGGAGCAGAGCGCATTCAGTGCCCCTCCCTGCTCCAGCACACCAGGACATCATTCGGATGACTGAACAGCCGTGGTCTTGCACGGTGACCTGCAAGCCTGCAGGCATCGACATACCGCAGACAAGACAGGACACAGGCCGTACATCCCACAGTGTATTGTTTCCTGAAAACTCAGTGAATCATCCCGTTAATTGCGAAAGTCATTCACCCCTGTGGCTCACTCCCTTCTGCCATCGGTCTCCTGTTCGCATTTAGCAGTGTGAAGCTGGCGCCGGGTTATACAGACAGCTGCAGTCTCATCCTGCCGGGCTAAACCTGCAATACACAGGGGAACGGATACCGTCAGGTAACATGACCGTCTCAGCATCCGATTGAGATTTTCGTAAGGGGTATAGAGCTTTACTGAAAAATTGACTGTGGCATGTTAACACGTGTGGAGCAGTGCACAGACCTGGGAATATCGCCGTTAAACCCGCATACCGTAGTCAATATCTGCGTATCACGGCCTGAAATCACATATGACAGTCAATATTGTTCGATCATGGCAGACATGATGGAGAACACATATTGACTGCGGTATGCGTGATGCATATCACAGTCAATGGAATGTCCTTAGCGGCATCCGGCAGTCATGTTATGCATATCGCAGTCAATTTTCTGGCTTCATCGCTGAGAGAGCTTCGGCCAGTTTAAGGGGATCGATGCCAGCAGCCTTCAGCGCCTTAATGACTTCGTCATAATTTTGCTCTGGCGCCTTCTCTTCTTCCTCTTTGCGCGGAACCTTCACAGGACCACTGATGAGTTTGGGGTTGCGATAATGCACGCTGAAATAGGTGGCTCGGCCACGTTTAAACTCAGTGTAATCCAGATAACCAATATCCCGCAGCTGCTCCATCGCCTTACGTACCGTGTGGTTCTGCGTATAGACATTTGAGGTGAGATTCAGCCGGTCACGCATCCGTTTCATGGAAATAGGTGCAGGATTCTGGGGAAGACTTTCGATGTAGGTATAAAGCGCCTGGGCTGATTCCTTGCGCTGCAGGGCGTCAATGGCTTTCAGCCGCAGCAGTACCCTTCTGTCCATGTGGTAAAGCTCAAACAGCTTAGGTTCAGCCTTGATCTCAACGATATCCTCGTTGATGTCATAATAGGCTGACTGCACCAGATGTGTGGTCCATCCTTTGGTCTCGCTCTGGAACTTCAGCGTAACCGAGGCGAGTTTAAACAGGGAATTACTGATGCGATCGCGCATTTTTTTGTTTGAACGACGGGAGTCAAATCCGCACATCTTAACGAATTCGACGAACGACAGTTCCAGGGTGTCACTTTTTACCCCATACTCCGACATGGAGCGAATTATCCCCAGCCAGACTTTAAAATCCGTGTCCATATCAAGACGCGAACCGGTGATCTTAACGTCAGTGTATCCTTCGCTTTTGGCAATGGACAGCTGTACAAGCTCCTCAGTCGCGTCTGTAACGTTTTTCCGGTTCGCCTTGCTCTTCCCTGTTGATTTCAGAGTTGGGACGAAGAGACCGAGTCTCATGAGCGCTACTGGCTGCACGGTACTGGTGCTGTTGACATCCAGCTTAACAACTTCACCGGTTGTCTTATCAACCTCCTGAAGGTTCAGAAGTAAGCTGTTATTTTCGCTCGTCATCTTGATCCTCAACGGTTATCCACAAAAGGATGTAGTAATACGTATCGCAGTCAACGGATATACATACCTCAGTAAATACCGTTGCATATCACAGTATTAGATTATGCATATAACAGTCAACATTTTACATTCCACAGTCGATCCAGACAGACGTTAAAGCCAGTTACAGCGCATGCTGGAGCGATCCGGGGATCTCTTTTGGATCTCATTATGATCTCCTTGGGATCAATTATTGGATCGAGACCATGAATAACCCAGATACAAGCCCGGAAGCGCCACACCAGATATCCAGAACCCTGGCCTTATTTTCCTGAATACGCTCTGGAAGATTGAGATCTACAGGTACAACAATGAAACATTGACTGCGGTATGCTGAGTCGTCTTTCCTCTTCCTCGACACAGATGCGGTAAGCATCATACCATAGTCAATATATTACATACCGCAGTCAATTTCATTATAACTGGCTGATCCCGAGCCATCTTTAGCAACCCGACGTACGTGCAATCTGTGAATTCTGTGATTTTCCGCTTCCTCGCCGCTTTCTCACTGTGTGAGATCGCTTACTGCGGCGAGCGGCAGTGATTAATATTGACTGCGGTATGTACTCTTTTGTAATCCCCTGCGTTCTTTCATTACCCAATGTGGTTCACTTTGCACTTTTTCGTGCACTTTGCGATTTTATTGTTGCTTTGCAATAAATTCCAAGATTTAATAAAATAATGCAAAGTGATGATTAAAGGATGTTCAGTATGGGACTCATGGATACACTCAACCAGTGCATAAGTGCTGGTCATGAAATGACGAAAGCAATCGCCATTGCACAGTTTAATGATGACAGTCCGGAAGCCCGGAAAATAACCCGGCGCTGGAGGATTGGTGAAGCGGCAGATTTAGTTGGCGTGTCATCTCAGGCTATCAGGGATGCCGAGAAAGCTGGCCGGCTGCCGCACCCTGATATGGAAACCCGTGGGAGAGTTGAGCAACGCGTTGGTTATACCATCGAACAAATCAATCACATGCGGGATGTATTTGGTACACGACTGCGCCGTGCTGAAGATGCGTTTCCGCCGGTGATTGGCGTTGCAGCTCACAAAGGTGGTGTTTACAAAACCTCAGTATCCGTTCACCTGGCTCAGGATCTTGCTCTGAAAGGACTCCGTGTTCTGCTTGTTGAAGGCAATGACCCACAGGGAACTGCTTCTATGTATCACGGATGGGTGCCCGATCTTCATATTCATGCTGAGGACACTCTCCTGCCCTTTTATCTTGGGGAAAAGGATGACGCCAGCTACGCTATAAAGCCCACCTGCTGGCCTGGCCTTGATATCATCCCGTCCTGTCTGGCACTGCACCGCATTGAAACCGAGCTGATGGGGAAATTTGACGAAGGCAAATTACCTGCTGACCCGCACCTGATGCTCCGTCTGGCCATTGAAACTGTCGCTCATGATTATGACGTGATAGTTATCGACAGCGCACCCAACCTTGGTATCGGTACGATAAATGTTGTATGCGCTGCTGATGTTCTGATTGTCCCTACTCCGGCAGAGCTGTTCGACTACACCTCCGCACTGCAGTTTTTCGATATGCTTCGTGACCTGCTTAAGAACGTGGATCTTAAAGGCTTCGAGCCAGATGTCCGTATTCTGCTTACCAAATACAGTAATAATAATGGCTCGCAGTCCCCGTGGATGGAAGAACAAATTCGGGATGCCTGGGGAAGCATGGTCCTTAAAAATGTTGTGCGCGAAACGGATGAAGTCGGCAAAGGTCAGATCCGTATGAGAACCGTTTTTGAACAGGCTATTGATCAACGTTCTTCAACCGGTGCCTGGCGTAATGCCCTCTCTATCTGGGAGCCTGTTTGCAATGAGATTTTTGATCGTCTGATTAAACCACGCTGGGAGATTAGATAATGAAGCGTGCTCCTGTCATTCCAAGACATACCACACATACTCAATCGACTGAAGATACTTCATCACCGGCGCCGGCCGCGCCGATGGTGGATTCATTAATTGCGCGCGTGGGTGCTATGGCCCGCGGTAATGCAATCTCTCTTCCGGTAAGTGGACGGGAAGTAAAATTTACCCTTGAGGTGCTCCGGGGAGACTCTGTTGAGAGCGCTTCACGCGTATGGTCAGGCAATGAGCGCGATCAGGAACTACTTACCGAAGATGCTCTGGATGATCTCATTCCTTCATTTTTACTGACCGGTCAGCAGACTCCAGCTTTCGGCCGCCGGGTTTCTGATGTCATAGAAATTGCAGACGGCAGCCGTCGCCGTAAAGCCGCAATCCTGACGGAAAGTGATTATCGCGTTCTGGTTGGTGAACTGGACGATGAGCAGATGGCTGCATTGTCCCGACTGGGTAACGATTATCGGCCGACGAGTGCTTATGAACGTGGCCTGCGTTATACAAGCCGGCTGCAGAATGAGTTTGCAGGAAATATTTCTGCGCTTGCCGATGCGGAAAACATTTCTCGTAAGATCATTACCCGCTGTATTAATACGGCCAAACTGCCTAAATCCGTTGTTGCCCTGTTTGCACATCCTGGAGAACTGTCTGCCCGGTCAGGTGAAGCCCTTCAGAAGGCTTTTGCAGATAAAGAAGAATTACTGAAGCAGCAGGCTGAGACTCTCCACGATCAGAAGAAAGCGGGACTAATCTTTGAAGCTGAAGAGGTCATTAGTCTTTTAACATCCGTACTGAAACAATCTCCCGCATCAAGAGTTAATCTGAGCTCACGTCATCAGTTTGCTCCAGGGGCAACAGCATTGTATAAGGGCGATAAAATGGTGCTTAACCTGGATAAGTCCCGCATTCCTGCGGAGTGTATAGAGAAAATAGAAGCCATTCTTAAGGAGCTTGAGAAACCAGGAGTCTGATGCGGACACGCATTATTCTACGGTGATCTCCCTTTACTTCATTTCCTTTCTCACAGGCCAGAAAACATAACTGGCCTGAATATTCTCTCTGGGACCACGGTCCCACCTGCGTCATCTGTCAGCTTATCTGCCTTGGACCACGGTCCCACCTGCATCGCCGGTCAGGTTATCTCCCTGGGACCACGGTCCCACCTGCATCGTCGGTCAGCTTATCTGCCTGGGACCACGGTCCCACCTGCGTCATCTGTCAGCTTATCTGCCTGGGACCACGGTCCCACCTGCATCGCCGGTCAGGTAATCTGTCTGGGACCACGGTCCCACCTGCGTCATCGGTCAGGTTATCTGACTGGGACCACGGTCCCACCTGCGTCGTCGGTCAGGTTATCTCCCTGGGACCACGGTCCCACCTGCATCGTCGGTCAGCTTATCTGCCTGGGACCACGGTCCCACCTGCGTCATCTGTCAGCTTATCTGCCTGGGACCACGGTCCCACCTGCGTCATCGGTCAGGTTATCTGACTGGGACCACGGTCCCACCTGCGTCGTCGGTCAGGTTATCTGCCTGGGACCACGGTCCCACCTGCGTCATCGGTCAGCTTATCGGCCTGGGACCACGGTCCCACCTGCATCGTCGGCACATTATTAGTTTGGGACAACGGTTAAGCAATGCCTGTCACGAACAGGTATTGGCTTGTCGCCAGCAACCTGTTGAGCGGAGTAATCACGCAGCAGGGCGGCTATTACAGGTGATGGTGAAAGCTCTGTTGGGATCTGAACGAAGCATGTTGAGTGAAATTTGCAAAATTTCGCGGGGTGTGCGGCTTAATTTTAAATTTCCGCCAGCATTTTTAAAACCAGCTGCCGCCGCTGCGCGTTGGCCGGTCCTTCGTCCGGCCGGTAACCAGTCCCGGCCGTTCTTACGACCCTGGATGAACATGGTCCCGTCATCAGCGTCTCCAGTGTGATGTCGTTTGTCACGCCGTCCGAGGGGATATCAGGGACACAACATATGGTAGAAAAAGCAGCTGTCTGAGACACAATATATTGATTATCCACAGTAACGGGGGATAACCGTGTGGGTAACATATTGAAAGTCCAACACGTTATCTGATTAACTGACTTTGTAAACGCCGCTGAACCATGAAAAAAATCCGGGGGAATCATCACAGCGCATAAACATACCGTTTTGTTTTTGGGTGACGGCAAGGAGGCCCCTGTTATCACCACATACCTTGTCAAAGGTTTCCATTCCTATCCTTATCAGGCTCTTTTCGTTATTTTCGGGAGAGATCCGGAGATGTTTTGTCAGCCAGACAGGATAGGTATCAGCGTTACGCCAGTACTGCAATTCAATCACTGAAGCCATTCCCCAGATAGTGAAGAATAAGAAAACCACACCTGCGATTTTGCTACCCATATTGTTCCTTAACATTGATTTAATACATTCCTTGCTCCTCGCACCGGAGCACATCACAGATACTGATTGAGATCCACTTCACGCAGCGGCTGGTTTTGACGTTCTGTGATCAATTGCACCAGGTCTTTTTCGTCCAGCGCATCGAGCATTTGTTCATACAGAGCCGCGGGCACACAATAAAAAACAGGGCGGTTGCGGTCAATAATCGCGACCGGGTAGCCGCCGCCGGCACTGGCGGTGGCCACCGGATCGTTTTTAAGTTCGCTGATGCTGGCAGTCACATCACACAGAATGATATTTGTCATGGTTCCCCCCTGAGACAAGTCATCTGTATGATCGGTAAAGTAAGCTCTTGCAGCAAGTCCCGTCTGTCATTTCGACGGTCAGAAACGGGCAACCGGCAGCTCCTTCCAGCGGGTGGTATATGCCGGTGACAGCATCTCCCGTTTCATCTGCCAGTCCGGCGCAATACCCCGTCCGGCAAACCAGACTTTCCCGAGTCCGGAATGATTAATGCCGTCGAGCACCTTCATCAGCGCATCGCTGTGCGGCCGTGGCTGCACGTCATCGAACAGATTCAGCTGCGCGACGCCGTTCGGACTGAAATCATTGAGCATTATCCCCGCTTTTGCGTAGCGGTGGCCATCGAGCCAGATCCTGTCCAGAGACCTGACCGCTGCCGCGATAATGTCCCGGGTGTCACGGGTAGGGGTGTTCAGTTTTTCCGTGGCCACGTTACCGTAATACGGCTCATTAACCGCAAAAGGGGACGTCTTGATGAAGGTGCTGATATGCCGGCAGTACTGTCGCTCACCGCGCAACTTTTCCGCCGCGCGCTCGGCATACTGGCAGACGGCCTGGCGCATTTCTTCGTAGGTGGTGATCCGCTGCCCGAAGCTGCGACTGCAGACAATCTGCTGTTTCGGCGGCGGCGCTTCCTCCAGCGAAATGCAGCTCTCGCCGTTCAGCTCACGTACCGTGCGCTCCAGCACTACGTTGAAGTTTTTCCGGATAAATGTGGGGTTCGTCAGCGACAGCTGCAGGGCAGTGGTGATCCCCATAACGTGCAGCTTTTTCGCTATCCGGTTCCCCACGCCCCAGATTTCTTCCACCGGCTGCAGGCTGAGTAATTTTGCCGTTCTGCGTGGATTTTCGGGCGACAGCGCCAGCACCCCACTGAATTGTGGCCATTCCTTTGACGCCCACTGCGCCGATTTGGCCAGTGTTTTTGTGGCGCCGAAGCCGACACCGATCGTCAGTCCGGTTCCACTGAGAACATGCCCACGCAGCTGCCTGCCAAAATCCTCCAGATCCATACAGTGGCCAATTCCTCGGGCATCCAGGAAACATTCGTCAATTGAGTATTGTTCGACGCGGGGCGACAGCTCTTCCAGCAGGGCGACCACACGGTTACTCAGGCTCGCGTAGAGCTCGTAGTTGCTGGAAAAAACGTACAGTTTTTCAGGAAACTGCGCCTCTTTGAGCTGGAACCAGGGGGTTCCCATCTTTATACCCAGCCGTTTGGCTTATATGTTATTTGGAATTGACTATCCTTAGGTTGTGCTTTCTGACTCGGAAGGAAAGTGTATGCGTGCATCGTTGCTGGCATCTTTACCTTACATGATGGCTGAGCCTACAGCTTTTCGCTGGTTATGCTTACAGGAAAGTTTGCTGAAGGCGCCAAATACGGTTGAAGCTTATGCCCGTGGGATCGATGATTGGCTGCGTTTTTGTCGCCAGAATGATGTGAGCCCTACAGAAGCCAGCCGGGAGATCCTGGCTTTGTATGTTCGGCATCTTAATATCTCCCGCAATCTGGCGGCTGCCAGCCTTCGTCATCGACTCACTATCGTTCGATTATATTGTGACTACCTGCGAGAAGAAGGATTAATAGTACTGAACCCCGTTATGAGAGGCAGCTGGCATCCTGGCGGAGGTGGGCGCAGGGGGCTCATTCAGGCACAGCGACGCCTGCCATGGATACCGAGTGACCGTGACTGGGAAAACTTACTTATCGCAGCCCGCCAGACCACAATACGTAATCGTTTTATGCTATCTCTTGCGTACGACTGTGCCCTGCGCCGGGAAGAGTTGTGCTCCGTTGCTACCGGCGATATTGACCCTTCTCGTCGCTTGCTAACAGTTCGGGCTGAAACGACAAAAACTAAGCGAGGTCGGGTTGTGCCCTATTCTGTCGTAACCGGAGAGTTATATTTCCTCTGGTTAGCAGAACGGCGACAATTAAATACTTCCCGTGGCCCACTGTTTCTTTCTTATTCCTGTCGCAACAGAACTGCGCCAATAACCCGGTGGACCTGGTCCAAGATCGTAAGGTCGTTGGCAATGCAGGCGGGGCTACCCCAATTGAGTACGCATACCTTCAGACATCTATGTCTGACCGATCTCGCCAGAGCTGACTGGGATATTCATGAGATCGCTACGTTTGCCGGCCATCAGAGTATCCAGTCAACGTTACTTTATATCCATCTTAGTGCGCGTGATCTTACGGAAAAATTTAACGCAGGTATGGCGTCGATACATGAACATCGGTTACACCATTTAAAGGGGGACAATACGGATGGCAATGAAAACTGAATATGATGCGCCAGCCCCTTTTGACTACGAAGTATGGCAACCTGATCCTGACTGGGATTGTTCTCCCGAATTACAGCCGATTGAACGAGATACTTTGATAAAGCTGGCTCAGTATGTTGTTGGACGTCATAAACAAAACTGGTCGAACTGTGTAAGACAAAGGCTTTCTCGCCTGATAATTCCACTCAGAGCAGCATTAAAGTGGATGAATGCCGCATCCACAACAACCAATTCTGCAATTCATGACATCAT
Source organism: Enterobacter sp. 342 (assembly GCF_036663495.1). Lineage (NCBI taxonomy): Bacteria > Pseudomonadati > Pseudomonadota > Gammaproteobacteria > Enterobacterales > Enterobacteriaceae > Enterobacter > Enterobacter sp. 342. The sequence goes on along the minus strand of NZ_JAWUEI010000056.1, from coordinate 1,336 downwards.
TCTGGAAATGCACCGGCTGGAAAAAAACTACTGGTCATGGACCCAGGACGACTGGCTCGAAGTGCTGTGCAGCAGTGAAGAGGTATTTCGCAAAAAATATGGCAGCTGTGGTAATTGTCGACAGTATGTCCTCGCGATTGCTTGGTTACTGTGCGGATTTAATCGACTTGAGGCGGCTGGCTGCTTTTATCATTATCGGCTTTCTGTCAAAGTTTTTGGCCGCCCGGCGACAGAGGCGGCGGTAAACAAGCTTCAGGAGAACATGCAGCGCCTCGGCTTTGTCGCTGCTGACAATAACATTCGTAATGCGCTACTGCTGTCTATGCTTTGTCAGCGGCAGGTTGATCCTGAAAAATTGGAACTGGAAACACTTAAGCGAGTAATAACTTACGGGCCTGTTTATATGCGTCGCTCTGCGGCCACCTTGTCAAGGATATTTGCTGCGATGGGGCTGTTCCCAGCGGGCATTGACCATCGTATTCTTGAGCGCAGACGGCCTCACGGGGAATATCGTGCAACCAGTAACGTTCCGGAAGAATGGTTGCGATGGTGTGAACGCTGGCGTAAAACCGCTATTAAAGCACCATCATCTGAACTCAGTACATGGTACCGCATCCTGCAGTGTGGGCGCTGGCTGAAAGCCACTCACCCTGATATACATTCTCCTGCAGACTGGAGCCGGGACATCGCACTTGAATACGTAGCTGCAGTGTGTCAAATGAAAATAGGCCAGTGGTCTGAACCGCGCCATATGTATCAGAATCGAATAGGCCAGTTAATGACAGCCTCTGCACGGGCGGGGATTTTACAGGCTATCAGAGTTTTTTTTCGAGACCTTCAGGAATGGGGGCTTATTATCGTCCGATTTAATCCTGTCAGAACGTTCCGTTTACCCCGCGCTATCCGGGCCAGTATTGGCCCTGCACCAAGAGTCGTTGCTGATGATATATGGAGTAAACTTGTCTGGGCAGGGTTGAACCTGCAGGAGCAGGATCTGCATTATGGTGAACAACTTTACTATCGCTACCCATTTTCTATGGTTCGTGCATTATGTGTTCTCTGGCTGTTTGGTGGGTTGCGTCGTGATGAAATTTTGCGGATGCGAACAGGCTGTATACGCTGGCAAAATGATGAACATCAGGGCGGCTCTCGGATATGTTTGCTGGATGTCCCCGTGAACAAAACCAGCACGGCCTTCACCAAACCTGTTGATCCAATCGTAGGGGAATACATTGATTGCTGGGAAAAAGAACGAAATATAGGTAATGACTCCAACTTATTGATAGTGTTTTATGTTCAGATAATGCCCGATGACTTTGTCATGCAGCTCCACCGA
>NZ_JAWUEI010000055.1:0-11409 GCF_036663495.1 Enterobacter sp. 342 | reverse complement strand
TCTGAAGCGTTGCTGATGAAGAACTTCACCTTGTTCCACCAGCCGTCTTTCATGCTGTTGGCGGCATCGATGAGGCTTGTCGATTCAACATCGGCCTGTTGCCCGTCAGCGTTAACGAACATGCCTACACCTTCTTCAGGCGTCCCGGCGCCGGGCTCGTCGAGCAGGATCGCGATGTGGTCGAACTGCATGTTGTGAGCTACCCAGGAATACTTCTTCTGCTTCGACTCCCCGGCCTTTTGCTCTTTGTTCAGCAGCAGACCTGTAGAGACATGAATCGGGTCGGCGTTATTGCCGGAAATCATGTCGTCCAGGCGCTGAATAAGGCGCTTACCGTCAGGCTTGGTATCTGCCACGGCCTTGTTGACGTAAACGTCCATCACGACCTTGTCGTTGGCCTTGCTGACGTTCTGAGACCATGCTCCGGCGTAGTAGTCGTTGACCGCCTGCGGATCGTTGGCGCTGACGTATTTGCCGTTCACCATCGGGTGGCCGATCGGCATTAACTTGCGCTCCATCGTCTGGTAGCTGTTGTTAATCTCCTCCGCCGGGTACAGGCCGCCATTCATCACGATGTCATCGACGATCGGGACCGCACCACGAATGACGTAGTGCTCCTGGCCGTTGATGGTGGTCGTTGAGATGTTGGAGGCGTTGATGGCGAGGGATTTAACGTGGATGCTGGATAGCTTCACGTTGCGTCCTCATTGGTGGATTTCAGGCAATAAAAAAGGCCGCCTGAGCGACCTTTTTATTATTTTTTATAGCTTACTAGTTCAATACCTTCTTTGGGGTATCGTTTCTTTAATTCAGCAATTAATGCTGATTAGGTGTCACCGTTAATCGTCAGAAAAGCTATGTTCGTTCGGTACTTAGCTTTAGTGACTGGCTGTACTCTATCGAAGCGAATATCTTTAAATTTTGATTGCATGTCATTTTCCATTTAATTAAGGAACCGTTAATTAATAACGACAAAAATAACATGAACTTTATTGATTATTTACCCCAGTCTTTTCTCTCTTTTGCAAGCTTATCCGCCAACCCTTCGTTGAAAATGCTGCCATCATCGTTGAGCAGCACGGGAATCTGGCTGCAGTAGCAGTTGTACCGGTTGCCGTTCTCGGCGTAGAAGTCCCGCACCTCTTCCGTGGTGTAGACCTTGCCGTGACGGCTGGCGTGCCAGGTGCGCGTCGTAGGCTTGAGCGCTGACAGCCACAGCAGGCCGGTGTTAAGCCCAAGCCGGTCAGCGGCCCAATCCGTTTCGTTCCATTGTGCCTGCCGCAGCGCGCCGACCTGCTCGGTCTGAGCTATGGTCTTGGCCTTCGACATCGATACATCGAGGCGCTTACTAATGACGCTGGCCGTCTCGCGAGGGTTCACGCCGCGCGCGACCGCATCGGTGATGATGTTGGTCATGTCGCCACGGGCAGTATCGCTGATGACCTTCCAGTCGCTGAACGTTGTCAGCCTGGCCGCCGCCACCTGATTAAGATTACCGGGGCTGCTTAAAAGCTGCTGTAACGTCGTCTGGCTGGCGTACACCTGCGACTGCTGCGAGAGGTTGTTGAATGCCTCCAGCGTGCCGCGCTGCGCTTCTGCAACGACGTAATCCATCGCCCACAGGTTTTGCTCGCCACCTTCCAACAGATGGTCATCGAGAATAGCCTGCACCGCCTCCAGCAGGTCAGCCAGCTCCTGCGACGACATGTCGTAGATGAACTTGCCGGCGTTGACCTGGTAGAGCCGCATATCCTCGCCGTTGTCGTGGCACAGGAAGTGCCAGTTATGGCTGTTTACCTCGAGCTCACGTCCGGTCAGGCTCCGGTCAAACAGAGCTTTCAGCGCGCGCTTGATGCTGAGATACCGATTCTCGATATCCCGGAACATCGCGGTTACCTGCTTTGCCGATCTGTTCGGGTCAACCTTGCTGCGCGGAACTATCGGCAGCCCCACCTTTGCCGTCTGTTCGAGTGTCGTCGGCCAGTGGATCATCTGTTGTTACCTTATCATCCGGGTTAGGCGGTTCTTTTGGCTCCGGCAGCGGGTCAAGCCCAACAATCTCGCGCAGCTCATTTGCGGTAAACGGCGCGTCTCCACCATAATAAGGCGTGGTTTTCTGCACGATGTCAGCGAGTTTCGAAGCGTTCTCGATCTTCTCTTTCTCGCCGGGCGCCAGCAGGTCGCTCCAGGAAATGGTGACCTCGCCTTTGGTCGGCGGGTCGATAATCCCAAGCGTCCAGAAGCGTTCCAGCAGAGCGGTGATCCGGTCCGTAAGGAAGCCATTGCGCCGAGTATTACGGCGGATAGCCCAGTCCGTTTTATCCTCATCGCTCGCCAGTCGACCAGTCTGCTGACCGAACAGGATGGTGAACGGGATTTGCACGGAGGCTGCCAGTTCGTTAGCAGTGACTTCCCAGGTCGGGCCCGGGTCGCCTGGCGTAACACTCAGAACGCGCATCTGCCCGGCCTGCATCACGGCGGCAGCATCGGTACCACGGTTAAGCTTGTTGACCTTGTCGCCCATCGCTTCGCCGAGATCGGCATAGCCAGCCTTTTTGGCCTGGTCTGCCAGCGTGTTCATGTCGGTTTCTTTGCTGAATTCGACGGCAATCTGACGGCTGGCGTTCTTCAGGAAGCCCTCAGCGCCACCGCCGGAAATCTTCTCGATATCGAGGCCTTTGTTGAAACCAGCCTCCAGCAGCGGGATGCCGGACAGAACGTTGTCGTCTTCAGATCCTTCGCAGAACAGGATAACGCGGCTCGGGTGTACCGGTTCGCCGCGCATCGGCCCAACAAATGGCTCATCACCGACCGGCTGTTCGTTGAAGTTGAACATCTTCGGCTGCCCGAAAGTTTCTGACTGACGGTCGTTATCCCATTCGGCGACAGTTAACTGCGGCTCCCATACCGGGATAAGTTTTACCAGCGCTGACTCGCCGAGTCGTTTTACTAAAGCAGTATCGACTTCCTGATCCCAGTTCCGATTGTCTTTCACCTGAAGCAGCAGCGCTGAATAACGCCCTACCATATTGCGGCGGTCAGCATCCTTCACCTTCGGCCACAGCTTCTTCATGAACTTGGTGACTTTCTTTTCCCAGTCGTTTGTTTTCTCCGCCTCCTGCGCTTCATCACCGTCAACAATGACCGGATAGTCCTGCCAGCAACCTTCCAGCAGCCGATGCACCACAGCGAACCCAGCAGCGTTGCGGCGATACATGTTGTAGAAGTCGTTGAAGGTGATCGTGCGCGGGTAGCCAAATTCCTGGTAAAGCGTCGGGCGCTTCGTGTTCCCACCACCGATGCCGATGGCATTCAGGTAATTTGCTCGCCTCATTTCAGTGGCGAGGTTGTTCACAACCAATTGAAGGCCGTTATCTTGTTCGCTCACTGGCGATGCTCCTTAGAAGAATACTGTGCCGACCTGCTTGCGGTTATTCTTCGCTACTGCGAAATAACGGAAGCTATCGGCACCGTGCGAGGTGAAGTCGTGAAGCGGTTTATCTTTCCAGCAGCCGCGCTTGTCATCCCACTCCTTGCGGTAGCCTTCGAGGTGAGAGATGCCGACAGCACACTTCTCTTCATCGAATACGCAGGACTTGAGGATTTCACGGACCGACTCAATACCGGTGTCGATACCGGCCTTCGGCACAACACGGAAGTTCATCGAATACATCTGGCCGTCAATCTCGTAACCTTCGCGAGCCAGCTCTTTGCGTGACTTAGCATCAGCGGCAAACTCGCGGTTTTCGATGTCGTGCGGACCCCAGTGTTCGCCGTACTCATAACCCCTGTCCTTCAGCACCTTCATGTAGTGCCTCAAGCCTTCGCCAGAGTTTTCGTAGTAGTCGATGACGTGGAACTCTTCACCAATCTCGCGAACGAACCAGATCGCCGTGGAGTCACCCACGCCTATATCCCAGAACGTGTGAACCGGTAGATGTGAGTTATTCGGGATTTGGCCGATCCGCTTGTTGGTGTAGAGCCAGCGGAACTGTTTGGCGTAATACGCGCCCTCGACCGACTGCTGGAACGCCTCGGCCGGAATGGTCGGGTATTCGCGCTTCATGTCATCGCCGAGCGTTTTCTCTTTGGCGTAGTACCAGGCTTTCTGGCGCTCATTGACGATTACGCCGTGCTTCGCCTCCATTTCAGCGAAGTACTCAAGCAGGCGCACCGGCAGCGTTTCAACCGGGTCGATTGCGTACTGCGGATTCTTCCACCAGGAGAAGAAGAAAAACTTCCAGTCCAGCGCGGATAGCGTTTTACCCTGCAGCAAGGCTTTCTCTGCTGTCTGGCAGTAATCGAAGAAGTAACCCGCCCGGCCCTCTGCCGTGCTCTCGATAGTAGCGAAGCATCCAGTCGATACCGCCTCAAACGCACCAGTGACGATTTCACGGGCTTTGTCCGGATATTTGGCGCATATCTTGCCGAACTCGGAAACGTGCAGGTAACGCAGTGTACCGCCACGAAATGACGTGCTTACGTAGAGTGATCCGCCCTTCTTAAAGACGAGCTCACCAGAAGAGTCATTACTCGCCGGGTTGGCCGCCTTTATCTCAGTCGGCAGCTTGTCGTATGCGTACTTCACCTTTTCGCGGAACAGGCGCTTTGCGTCATTCAGCGTGTGGGCAATCAGGGCGCACTTCGCCGACTCGAACAGGGCTGCGTCGAGCTGGATGATGCACACTTCAGTCGTGAAACCGAGCTGACGAGCTTTCAGGATGATGTTGCGGGTGTGGATCCCCTCAAAGTATTCCCGCTGCTCAGGTGTCATCCTGAACCGCGTTGGCTTACCCTCTTTGTCGGTGATCCAGTAAAGATTGTTCAGCCGCCAGTCTTTGTCGGCAAGCAGCTTCAGGTGCTCAGGTTTCATTACGCCCCCTGAGACAATGAATCCATCAGGTTAGACAGGTCATCAACCGTCTTATTGCCTTCCTCGGTGTCGAGGTTATACGCCTTACGCTCAGCGTTTATCACTTTTATCTGAGCATCGACACCGGCAGTGATCGAGCGAGACATTGAGGCGTGATTGTCTTCCGTAATTTCTGCGTCTTCGAGGAAGTCACGCAGCTTATTAGTGATGCCGCGCCATGCCGCCAGACTTTCCCGATGAGCCATGACTACAGCGGCGGCCTCGTCGGATGCCTGGTCAATAATCTGCTCATCAGTAACCACTGGTGACTGGTTACCGTCTTTGGTTACCGACTTGGTTACCTTGGCCTTGGTTGCCGCCCTGACCTTTTCTGTCAGGTCGCGCTGCCATCCTTCTTTGTTTGCTCTCTTCAGGATGGTGGCGTGGTTAACACCATGCTTTTCACCGATAGCCCTTACTGACAATGAACCAGCCCGGTAAGCCGATTCAATGGCCTCCCAATCTGGTTTGCTCATTCGTTACTCCGTTGTTTGTTCTGCCTTGCTCTTGGCCTTCAGATAATCGCGGGTCACGTCTACCAGCAGGATCCGAAGCGCCTCATCTTCAGAGATGCGCGGGCTAATCCCATTAGTGCGGCGCAGCAGTTCGTTGGCTACGGCCTGAGCCTCTTCGCCCGCCGCTGAAATATTCAGACTCAGGGTAACCGGGATAAATGCGCTCTTCATGATGCCGGCCCCTCAGTTTCTGCCGGGTCTTCCTCTGCCGGTACCGGCGTGAACTCCACGCGCTTAACGTCGGCAGGGGCGAAGTACAGCCACTGCCCCGTTTCGGTCGCCAGCGGCACAAAGCCGTTTACCAGCTCAGGCTGACGTCGTGACATCTTGCCCGTGAAGGTTTCGCCTGTTTGAGTGGTTAGCGTGATTTGGTAGATGTCGGACATGATTACCTCTTTGCCTTGTCGCAGCTGTTGCCCTGCTTCTCAGAAGTGCTTAGCCACTTACGGCTTACCCGTCAGCAAGATGTGATCACCATCCTTGCGGGGTTACACAGATCATTATCGAAGCCCCTCAGAGAAGAGCTTCTGTAACGGCCTACTTATTTTCGGTCTGCTTATCCCATTCCTCGCGGAACTTGGATGGGTTGTCGAAACCTTCACTGCACTGGTTGGTTTTCGTCACTTTGCCCCCTATTCTTTTGTTTTCTGGCAGTTTGCCTGCCACGCTTTGTTATGCGCCAGGATGTCTCGCTTCGTCTGGCGGTCAAGAACATCAATGTCGTGATCAGTAAGGTAGATTGGCTTTACCCAGTCACAGGCTGTATCAACCACTACCGGGACGCTTCCACGTGTCACGCAGCTCGCGATCAACATCGTCATCAGGCATGCGGTTAACATTCTGCTGTACATTGCTGGCCTCTTTCGTTGCTTCTACACGGCGTTCGGCTACTGACTCAATGGCTGCGGCCTTTTCTTCTGTGCGCTGCCGGTCTGCTTTTTCTTCAGCCTGTTCACGCCCGCGAAAACGGCCCACACCAAACGCACCAAGAACCATCAGGATGGCAACTCCGATTGCCGCCAGTACAGATTTGAGTGTCGTCATAGGCTCACCCGCTCGCGCATCCAGCCATAAACGAATGATTCGTTAGCCGGTCGCTGTTCTGCCAGCTCAAGATAACGCTGGCCCTGGCTACAGTTCAGTGCGCGAAGCAATACGATTTCCCCTTCTCCGCCTCGTTTCGCCAGGAAGGACTTCAGCGCGCTGATGCTACGCGGGCCGATCTGGCCATCGGCGATCAGATCCGGATAGAACTGCTGCTGGTTATTGAAAACGTTCAGCCAGCGCTGGAACCATTTAACCTGCACCGATGGCCCCATGTTCACACCGGTATCGCAAAGTTCGGCGGCAATAGAAGGGGATACTTCTGCCACCTGGTCAAAGCGCGGTCCATACCAGTAATCAGACTCAAGGATCGCCAGAGCCTGCTCACGTGTAAGGTTTCGCATATCCCCGGTATAACCATGCGCGCGGGCAGTTGCCTGAGTAATTCCCCAGTTCGTTGGTCCGCCCTTATCATTCGGGTGATCAACATAACCGCCCTCTTTGCCGAGGATGGTGTTAAAGATATCGTCTTTGGTCATGGCTATTCCGTAATGACGACCTTCGCCAGGTTCCCGCGCGCCAGCCACACCGCCATGCAGATGACGGAGTTAAGCAGCAGATCGCCGAGGTTAACCTGAACGTAGTGGCCGAGCAGAATGTTGAAGGCATTGAATCCGGCGGCAAGGATGACCAGATAGGCCAGTACCGCGACACTCAGGCGATGACGCTTTCCCTCCTTCCGGAAAAACATCAGCCTGACCATGATTAACAGGCAAACTATGGCGTTTGCATCCATCAGAAGAAGCTGCCATGTCATTTATCTTCCTCCCCCAGCCCCGGCATCTTCCCGCTTTTGGATTTGCGGAGAATACGCAGCAGGACTGCCACGGAAATGGAAGCAGTGACAATTGCACCGACAGCTGGCGATACCTCAATGCTGGCCGGTGGCTTCATCAGGCTTAACGGCGTGTTGATGATTCCGGCCATGATTTTCGCCATGGGTACGGAGAAGAACACGCCACTGATAAACGATATCAGCGCAAAGATAGCCTGCTTCCAGAGTTGATGGGGATCTGAGGTCAGAACGTATAGCGCCGTTCCGGCGAGTGATCCGAGCATCACTGCTGGAGTCGCCTCCGGAAACAGCGTGGCAAAGGTTACACCGACTGATGACGATGTAAGACCAACGCCTACGATAGTGAAGGTCTCAGACATATTTATTCCGTGTGTAGTTGGTTCAGGCCCTCGGGACAATTTAACAAGTAGGCGTGTCGATGATGGTTCCCGGGGCCTGGAATAAAAAACCCGGCGACAGGCCGGGAAGATGAGGGTAAGGCAATGTCGGCTCTCTGGCCGAATGGTCCCAGGTAGTGGGTTCTGTGTGCGGCGCACCGCAAATAAAAAAGCCCAAGGCGTTAACCTCAGGCTTGTATTCTTTGTGTCGACAATCAAAGCTATGGCGACGATATCAGATTTACATGAAATGTAAGCTATTTAATTGACTTTTGCAATACCCTGCTGCGAAAAAGTCGCTTTTTGTTGTGATCGTGTTCTCACAGTGCAGAGAAGAGAATCGCCATCAAGCCGCTTAAAGATGGCGCACATGGCCCGCCAGTAGTCGGCGTAATTATGACTCCAGTTATCAGGTTTAACGCCGCACAGCGCCGCCAGGTCTTGGTGCTGATACACATCCTTACCTGCCAGCTCCGATTTCACGTCCTGCGCCGCCAGCCATATCAGTGTCTTCAGGCGTTCCATCGTCTTGCCCGCCACCTTTTTCGCGCCGAGCTGCTCCCGGAACTCGGCCCATGCCCACTGAGTGATCGCCACCTGGTACTCGAAGCGGATATTCTCGCTGTAGCTCCACAGCAGCCATGCTTTCTGATGGTCTTCCAGAGACAGCACCGCGCGACGCCACGATGCGGTTACGAACTCAACCGGCCCCACAAGCGCGATTGACGAGCCCTTAGCGCGGGACTGGCTGCCACTCATCGCCGGGCAGTTAGGGTTAACTTTACGTCCGGTTACCGGGTCGGTGATTTTCTTCCGTCCCCGGCTGCGCGCCGTAGCGGTGAATTGCGCGTTCTCGGCGAAAGCTACCAGTTGCCCTTTCGTCGCCCCGCTCAGATCTGCGGTCGCCACAATGAGCTGCTGACGTACGTATTCCAGTTGCTGACTGTTCATGCGGCTTCCTTATGTGGCTGATTGGTTTTGGTCTGGCTGTGCTTAGCTACTGGCGGCAGGTTGGCGCGCTTAACGCTTTCTTCCTGGTATCTGACAATCTGGTCGCGGGTCATTCATCTACCCTCTCGTTCTGCCAAAGAGGGAGTGGAGATTTATCCCCGGCGCGGCGAATGCGTGACTTGGCGTTCTTCTCAATCTGAATGAGCTTCTCGATATTCTGACGGCGCTGCTTTTCTTCCCGGCGGAGATATTTCACGTTCTCCATGTAGCGAGACTCCTGGTCGCAGAGCGTCATAAGGTATTCAAAAGGCTCGATCAACGTTTCGCACTTCCGGCAGCGTAAGGTCCGGTCTTTTTCGTTCACCCAAACAGTGGAGTGCAGGCACATAACCTTCTGCCCTTCGCGCTGAATAACCAGCCCGTCCTGTAGGTCGTTATTCTTCGTAGGGAACGCGACAACCTTGCCCATTTCTATTTCGGTTTCTGTGCTCATGCTGCCTCCTGGTGTTTCAGCGCGCGAAGGTCTGCCCGGGCCTTGGCGCGGATGCCGTCCAACTCTTCACGGGTGTATCGATGGGTTTCGTTGTTGGATTCCAGCGCCAGCACGCGTTCTTCGCCGATCAGCTCGACCAGCGCGGAGCGGTACGCCTCAATGTTCCCGGATTTGTGAACGTTGCAGGCGGAGCACTGGAGCCAGATATTGTCCGGGTTAAAGCGAAGCTGTGGTGCAGCGGCCGTGGTGCGGTAATGCCCGGCATGCCAGGCAAACGCGGTCTTGGTTCCGCAGGAGATGCAGCCGTGTCCGGCGGCCAGCAGCATTTCGCGACGCCAGTCGTTGAAGGCACGCTGAGTCATCTGCACCCAGTGACGGATCGGCTTCAGCTCATTACGACGCTTTGCGCGGCGCTGTCGCCCTGCCTTCTCTTCGGTTCGCTGGCGCTGCGCTTCCTTCTGCTGAGCGGCTTCGCGGGCTTTTGCGGTCTGTTCTTTGCCGATCGCGCTGGCGCATTCGAAGCTGCAAACTACCTGCCCGTCGCGGACCGGGTGGAACCACTGGCGACAAGATTTATGGGCGCACTTGCGGCGCGGCAACTTAGCCATGCGCCCTCCGTGCCGCGAGACGCAGCCATTTCTGATCCACTAGGCGGGCGGTGTAGTCTTTCATGGTCGGGATGTCGGACGGCTTAACCGCGGGCTTACGCTTGCGGCGCGCCGGAACGCGGAAGATTTCATTGGTGATAACGCGGGAAAGTGGAGTAGACATCAGGCCTCCTGCTTATCGCGCAGCTGCTGGTACTCGCAGCTCTGCGGGATGGTCAGGTGGCAGCCGATATTCATCGCCCAGGCTTCGACTTTGCACAGGAAAATGTACATCTCGCCGGTTTCAAGATCGGCGGTATGGCGGAGGGATTGGACGGTGGTGACCTCTCCGGACACGACGTCTACCCGGTCTTTGCTTTCGTAGCCGAGATAGGTGTGCTTCATCGCGTCCTTGACCCACTCAGGCGTAGCGAAGGTCTTGCCGCGGGCGATGAGGTACTCGCTAATTTCCGTGTACCACATGTGGCTGAGCGCGTTCTGCGACAGGCTGCGCTTCTCCCGCCACGGCTTAACCTGCAGGCGGAAGCATTGCCCGGCATCGAGCAATGGCTGAATCTGCTGGCCAATGGCCGCAAAGTTGCCGCGATGGAGTTTGATGCCGTCTACTGGAAGAGTCATACGGCCTCCTTAACGGAAACCGCAGAATGCAGAAAATTGCAGGTGCATTTCTGCATCTGTGACAAGGTGAGGAGTTCAGATTGTTGTCGCATTTAAGTCCCCTTAAATGCGAAGAAGTCACCGGAGTTGTTCAGGCTCCGATGACATGATTATGGATGGATGATTATTGGAAATCAAACGTTGCTTGACGTTTAGTTATGCGTCAAATGGGTTAGGCATCGCTGTCACCATCTTTACGGTATGCATGACCAGGTGCTAAGCAGTGAGTTTTGTTGGCGTTAAATTTCCAGCCTCTTTTTTTCGCTGCCCTAAAACACATCGTTGAGTTGCTACCAACAAACTGCTTATATCCCTGCGCCTCAGTACGATAATCTGGATTTCCCATGTATTGTTGGCAGTGCAAGCAGTCGCATGTTAAGTCGAGCGTATATCCACCGGTAACCATCACGCCTCCTGCTGCGGCGCTGCTGGAATTGGCATCCAGTGAGTTGGTTCCCAAGAGCCTCCAGGCATTATGAAGCCGTGTGAGTTAGCTTCAGGATGCGATGGGATATAAGTTGCCCACTTAGTAGCCCACGAGCGACCAATCCACTTACCAACGATTACACCAGTCTTTAAAGGAGGCATCCGCTCACTGCAAGCCACCCAACCATCCGGAATAACCGGAGAGTTGCTCTGCAGCCTGTAGATTTCATTAAGAACATCGACGAATGGACAGTTTTCTGGCAGGCCCAAATCCTTTATTACCGACAGAAGTTGAATAGCCAGAGCTTTCTCACGTGCTGATTCAGTAGGCAACTTGTAAGCCGTCGTTACAGGTTCGGCACCCTGAAGCATGGCGGCGCGGCACTGGTTGAACCCATGCGCCCATGCAGATGCCAGAGCCATATCGTCTTCGGTGATATCTTCAGGAACATCTTCCCAGCTAACTTCGGCAGGCACAGATACCGGCGCTGGCGGGGCGGTGTAAAGCGGAGTTACCTTCCAATAGCATCCATCTTGCAATGTCGACAAAGGGAGTCTTTGATGGCGATG
>NZ_JAWUEI010000054.1:0-11725 GCF_036663495.1 Enterobacter sp. 342 | reverse complement strand
ATGTTCGTCTCATTCAAAAAACCTCCGCAACCCCATGTTTTCACATAACTGTTGCGTTGACCAATTGAATCTACAACGTTGATATTGATGTTGTTATCACCGTTGCGGTTATAGCCGCCGTGATTATCCCAGTCGTCATGGTGATGATCCCAGTCATCGTCATCATCCCAGTCGATGCTGCTGAAGATGGCATAGGTTGTCGCGATACCCAGGCTGAAGCCTAAACCGTTAACGAAGCTGTTGCCAAACTGCTCGCCGGGTGAAGGCGGGAGATAGGTGGGGGGATAGGCGGTGTTTGGCCAGGTTCCATAAACCGTATTAGGGTTGTAGGTGGGAACGTACACGACTTGCGGATCGGCAGATTCAATTTTGATCACCGTTGGGGCAGGTGCGGACGTTGTTGTTGTCGTGGTTGACTCGCTGGTGCTCGTTTTAGACGGTGCCGCTTTTGTCACTGTGGTGACTGTTTGTTGAGGTGTCGACTGTAAGGCTCCGGTCTTCTGCGCCAGCACGCGCAGGCGTTGAACGGAATCCATCACATCTTTGGGTTGCGCGAGAAACGCATCGCCCAGATTTTGTACCCACGGTGGGTTCTCTCCCATCAGTGACATTAACTGAGGAAAGGCGACCAGCGATTTTACACTGGGATCCCAGGGTTGGCTGGCAACGGCCTGAATAGCGGCGTCACCTTCCATTTTAGGGTTGTCTTTCGACCACTGAGCAGCCTGGATAACATTAGCCGGGTAGGTTGATGCCATCAAAATTTGCGACAGCAATGCATCCGGGTAGAGCGCGATAGGGGCAACCCACTGATCGATTTGCGCGGCAGAGTACGTAGGTGCCGCGGCAGGAGCAGGGGCTGGTTGGGCTACCGGTGCGACGGGTTGCTGTACGGCCGGTGTCGGAGCAGCAGGCTCCGTTGCACGACTGTTGACGAACATGACGCCAGAGGCAGCAAGCAGCCCGGTACTGCAAAGAAGAACAAGCAGATGTGGCTTAAAAGACAACTTCATAAAATGACTCCAACGAGACAAGCGCTGTGCCGTGAGGCGTTACGGTTGGCGTGAGTATTATTCACCCGTCTTTTACTGTTTTGACTTTTCTTGGGAAACCATCCGGGGTATCCGGATAAAGAGTGTGAGCATTTATTACACAATTATATGTGATGCTGGAAAAATCGCTGGAATTTCAGAAGGCCGCTCTTGCGAGCGGCCAGCAGCTAATTGCCGAGGTTGACGACAAACAGCACCGTGATGTCGGATATGTTCCAGCCACCGTGCTGCGCGGTAAGCAGTAAACCAATCACAACGATCAGCGCAGTGATTCGCATCTCCATTGCGTGCGTTCCTGTAAAGGCTACGCGGGTTCATTCTCCACCGGGAAAGGCAGAACCAGGCAAATGAGTACATTGCCGCGTAGGTTACGGAACTGCTCCCGGGCCCGGTGACTGGTTGCTACACCAGCGAAGCAGGCCGGGAGCAACAGTATTACAGTCAGTCAGAGCTTAGAAGAGGTGAAATGCAGTTACACCCTTTTTCATTCGAAACTGGATGGCGACTCGTAAACACCAAATAGGTACTTGCAGATCTTCTGACTCAGGAGCATTATTCACGCTGAGTGCATTGCCGCAAATCTGCCCGCCCGGTGTGCTACCACCGCAAGGCAACAAATAAACCGCTACCAGGCGGTTTTTTTGTACCTTCAAATCATCTCCTCTCCCCGCTACACCATGCTTAACGATTCAGCAAATTTTTTAATGTTGCTTTTTTGTAAACGGATTAACACTGTGCAGAAATCCTGCTATGCTGCCCGACGCGGTATCGGGCATTTACCCTACAAACTGCTGTCTCACAGGAGCGTGAAGAGAACGCCCGCCGCATATGACAATGAGAGCGAGGAGAACCGTCGTGCTAGAAGAATACCGTAAGCACGTAGCAGAACGTGCCGCCGAGGGAATTGTACCCAAACCTTTAGATGCAACCCAAATGGCCGCGCTCGTCGAGCTGCTGAAGAACCCGCCTAAGGGCGAAGAAGAATTCCTGTTAGATCTGTTGATCAACCGCGTACCGCCTGGCGTAGATGAAGCTGCCTACGTAAAAGCCGGATTCCTTGCTGCTATCGCCAAAGGCGATGCCACCTCCCCACTGGTTACTCCTGAAAAAGCGATTGAACTGCTCGGCACCATGCAGGGTGGTTACAACATTCATCCGCTGATTGACGCGCTGGATAACGACAAGCTGGCTCCAATTGCCGCAAAAGCGCTCTCTTCAACGCTGCTGATGTTCGATAACTTCTACGATGTGGAAGAAAAAGCGAAAGCGGGCAATGTCTATGCGAAGCAGGTGATGCAATCCTGGGCTGATGCCGAATGGTTCCTGAACCGTCCTGCTCTGGCTGAAAAAATTACCGTTACCGTCTTTAAAGTGACCGGCGAAACCAACACCGATGACCTCTCTCCGGCGCCGGATGCGTGGTCTCGTCCTGATATTCCTCTGCATGCCCTGGCGATGCTGAAAAACGCCCGCGAAGGCATTGAGCCGGATCAGCCGGGTAGCGTCGGGCCGATCAAACAGATCGAAGCCCTGCAGAAAAAAGGTTTCCCGCTGGCCTACGTGGGTGACGTTGTGGGTACCGGTTCTTCCCGTAAGTCTGCAACCAACTCTGTGCTGTGGTTCATGGGCGACGACATTCCGCACGTGCCGAATAAGCGCGGTGGTGGTCTGTGCCTCGGCGGAAAAATTGCTCCAATCTTCTTCAACACCATGGAAGATGCGGGCGCACTGCCGATCGAAGTGGATGTTTCTAACCTGAACATGGGCGACGTGATTGACGTTTACCCGTTCAAAGGTGAAGTACGTAACCACGAAACCAACGAACTGCTGGCAAGCTTCGAGCTGAAAACCGACGTGCTGATCGACGAAGTGCGTGCAGGTGGCCGTATTCCTCTGATTATTGGCCGTGGCCTGACGACCAAAGCGCGTGAAGCGCTGGGTCTGCCACACAGCGATGTATTCCGTCACGCGAAAGACGTTGCGGAAAGCAATCGCGGTTTCTCACTGGCGCAGAAAATGGTGGGTCGTGCATGCGGCGTCGCCGGTATCCGTCCTGGTGCATACTGCGAGCCGAAGATGACCTCTGTGGGCTCCCAGGATACCACTGGCCCAATGACCCGTGACGAACTGAAAGACCTGGCGTGCCTGGGCTTCTCTTCTGACCTGGTGATGCAGTCCTTCTGCCACACTGCGGCGTATCCGAAGCCGGTTGATGTGACCACACACCACACGCTGCCTGACTTCATCATGAACCGTGGCGGGGTTTCCCTGCGTCCGGGTGACGGTGTTATCCACTCCTGGCTGAACCGTATGCTGCTGCCAGATACCGTGGGTACCGGCGGTGACTCCCATACCCGTTTCCCGATTGGTATCTCCTTCCCGGCGGGCTCTGGTCTGGTGGCGTTTGCTGCGGCGACTGGCGTGATGCCGCTGGATATGCCGGAATCCGTTCTGGTGCGCTTCAAAGGCAAAATGCAGCCGGGTATCACCCTGCGTGACCTGGTTCACGCGATCCCGCTGTATGCGATTAAACAGGGCCTGCTGACTGTTGAGAAGAAAGGTAAGAAAAACATCTTCTCTGGCCGTATTCTGGAAATCGAAGGTCTGCCAGATCTGAAAGTTGAGCAGGCATTCGAACTGACGGATGCTTCCGCTGAACGTTCTGCTGCGGGCTGTACCATCAAGCTGAACAAAGAGCCGATTATTGAGTATCTGAACTCTAACATCGTGCTGCTGAAGTGGATGATTGCAGAAGGCTACGGCGACCGTCGTACGCTGGAGCGTCGTATCCAGGGTATGGAAAAATGGCTGGCCGATCCGCAGCTGCTGGAAGCCGATGCTGACGCAGAATACGCGGCAGTGATCGACATCGATCTGGCGGATATCAAAGAGCCAATTCTGTGTGCACCGAACGATCCGGACGATGCGCGTCTGCTCTCTGATGTTCAGGGCGAGAAGATCGACGAAGTGTTCATCGGTTCCTGTATGACCAACATTGGTCACTTCCGCGCGGCAGGTAAATTGCTGGATACCCATAAAGGCCAGTTGCCAACCCGTCTGTGGGTGGCGCCACCAACCCGTATGGACGCGGCTCAGCTGACCGAAGAGGGCTACTACAGCGTATTTGGTAAGAGCGGGGCGCGTATTGAAATCCCTGGATGTTCCCTGTGTATGGGTAACCAGGCGCGCGTGGCTGACGGTGCGACGGTAGTGTCTACCTCTACTCGTAACTTCCCTAACCGTTTAGGTACTGGTGCGAACGTGTATCTGGCCTCTGCGGAACTGGCGGCAGTTGCGGCGTTGATTGGTAAACTGCCTACGCCAGAAGAGTATCAGACCTTTGTCGCTCAGGTTGATAAGACAGCGGTGGATACCTATCGCTATCTGAACTTCGATCAGCTGTCCCAGTACACTGAGAAAGCTGACGGCGTTATCTTCCAGACGGCAGTGTAATAAATGCTCCCCTCTCCTGTGGGAGAGGGGCTGAAGGTGAGGGCATCAGGCCGCAGGGCCTTGCTCTCACCTTTTTATTTTCATTCCTCCAGCCTCTCACGCTTTTTTTCTGCCTCTCTGCTGCGATAATTACCCTAATGGCTTTGCAGAGGAAAATACTATGGATTACGAATTTCTGCGCGACATCACCGGAGTGGTGAAAGTGCGTATGTCGATGGGCCACGAAGCCGTTGGACACTGGTTTAACGAAGAGGTGAAAGAAAATCTCGCACTTCTTGATGAAGTTGAACAGGCGGCGAATACGGTGAAAGGCAGTGAACGCTCCTGGCAACGAGCCGGACACGAATACACGCTGTGGATGGATGGCGAAGAGGTGATGGTGCGAGCCAATCAGCTTGAATTCTCGGGTGACGAGATGGAAGAGGGGATGAGCTACTACGACGAAGAAAGTCTGTCGATGTGTGGTGTAGAAGACTTCCTTCAGGTGGTGAATGCATACCGCGAGTTTATGAAACAGAGGTAACTTCCCCGAAGCATCCTTGCTCCGGGTAACATTTACACGGCCGGAATATTGCGGCCGTAGTAGATTTCGCGCATCTCTTTCCAGAGCAGGTCAGTAATTGCCTTACGCTCTTCTTCGCTCAGATCTTCCGGCTTCGTGTGGAACATGTAGTGCTTAAGGTCGAATTCCTTCAGTAACATCTTGGTATGGAAGATGTTCTCCTGATACACGTTCACATCCATCATGTCGTACAACGCCTTCATATCCTCAGACATAAAGTTCTGAATGGAGTTGATCTCGTGATCAATAAAGTGCTTCATGCCGTTGATATCACGCGTGAAACCACGCACACGGTAATCAATGGTAACGATGTCGGATTCCAGCTGGTGGATTAAATAGTTCAGCGCGTTCAGCGGGGAGATCACGCCGCAAGTCGACACTTCAATATCGGCGCGGAACGTACACAGCCCACCTTCAGGGTGGCTCTCCGGGTAGGTATGAACGCAGATATGGCTTTTATCGAGATGTGCGACAACCACTTCCGGCAGCGGGCCAGGATGTTCCGTTTTGTCGATAAGTTTAGGATCGACCGGCTCTTCACTGACCAGTATGGTTACGCTGGCACCCTGAGGCTCATAATCCTGTCGGGCGATATTCAGGATATTTGCGCCGATAATCGAGCAGGTTTCTGACAGGATCTCGGTCAGACGGTTGGCGTTGTAGAGTTCATCGATATAGGCGATGTAACCATCGCGTTCTTCCGCTGTTTTGGCATAGCAGATATCGTAAATACAAAAACTCAGGCTTTTGGTCAGGTTGTTAAAGCCATGTAGTTTAAGCTTTTTCAATTAGCTCACCCCCTTAGTGGATAAGGCGTCCTGAAGATACTGTGGCAGCGCAAACGCTGCGGTATGAATGGCCGGATTGTAGTATCGGCACTGAAGACCTGCCTGATGGAAACGGGCCTGGATAATTTCGGTGGAGAGATGGCGCAACACGTCGTTATCCGTCGCCCAGGCAAAGGTCATGATCCCGCCGTAGTAGGTCGGAATGGCGGCCTGGTAGAAGCTGACGTCGCCAAAGTAGGTGCTCAGTTTGCGATGGCTATCGAGAGCTTCATCTTGCTGCAGGAAGCAGACGCCGTTTTGCGCGACGAAGATCCCACCAGGATTCAGGCAGCGCTTGCAACCTTCGTAGAAGGATGAGGTAAACAGCGATGCACCTGGGCCGATGGGGTCGGTACAGTCAGAGATAATGACATCAAAGGTCTGCGTGGTCTGATTAACGAAATTAACACCGTCGTCAATCACCAGTTTAAAACGTGGATCGTCATAGCTACCAGCATTGTGATTGGGCAGGTACTGACGGCAGAAAGAGACCACGCCCGCATCGATCTCCACCATGGTGATGGTTTCAATGGAGCGATGGCGGGAAACTTCACGCAGCATAGCCCCGTCGCCACCGCCGATAATCAGGACATGCTTCGCATGCCCGTGCGCCAGCAGCGGGACGTGGGTCATCATTTCATGATAGATAAACTCATCTCGCTCGGTCGTTTGCACGACGCCGTCCAGTGCCATGACACGGCCAAAGGCGGCATTCTCGAAGATGATCAGATCCTGGTGATCGGTTTTCTCATGATAGAGCACGTTATCAACGGCAAAGTACTGACCAAACTGGTCATGCAGTGTTTCATGCCACAACGTGTGGTCGGCCATACGCAGACTCCTCCTTTGTTAACATCCGTTACATTCACAAAAAGTGAGCGAAACATGATAGCTAACTCTCACCGTGGTTGCACGGCTACAGGCTCAACAAGGGGCGTCGGGAAGCTTATTTCACGTAGGCGAGCAGGCTGAGTGAATCGCGAGCCAGCGCTTTGCATTTTTTGGCAGTAGGGATACCAATACCGCTCAGGTCACGGTAGCTGTCTTCACCAAGTGTCTTCATGTCGAAGCTGTCGTAGTTGCTGAGATCCCATTGGTTCTGCTGAGCAAAAAAGACCAGCGCGCGGCGAATTTGCCCGTTGGGTAAATTCTGGTAGCCACAATCATTTTTCAGGAATACAAAAACCGCCGTCAGATCGGCCATATCTTCCGCTTCATTTTCACTTAGCGCATAGCTGTTCGCACACATTGCCATCAGGCTGGTGAACAAAATTGTCCTGAAAAACGTCTTCATTGCTTCTACCACTGCATCACGGAAAATCAACGTTAGCATACTTGATACCAGTGCGACGATCTTTATTATTGCCGCTTTACTTGACCTTCTGGTAAGGGGAGGGTTTATGCTCAAAAGATCGCCGGCTGGAAATAAGGAAATGAACATGCAACGTCGTGATTTTTTAAAATATTCCGTTGCGCTGGGGGTTGCCAGCGCATTACCACTGTGGAGCCGCACGGTTTTAGCGGCTGACAGACCTGCCTTACCCATCCCTGACTTACTGACTGCTGACGCCCGTAGTCGTATCCAGCTTGTTGTTCAGTCCGGTAAAACGACCTTCGGTGGGCACAACGCTACAACGTGGGGTTATAACGGGAATCTGCTTGGTCCGGCGCTTCAACTGCCCAGAGGGAAAGCCGTCACCGTCGATATTCACAACACGCTGGCAGAAGAGACGACGCTGCACTGGCACGGGCTGGAAGTGCCGGGCGAGGTCGATGGCGGTCCGCAAGGGATTATTAAAGCGGGCGGGAAGCGCACCGTGACCTTTACTCCCGATCAGCGGGCGGCGACCTGCTGGTTCCACCCGCATCAGCACGGCAAAACGGGCCATCAGGTGGCAATGGGGCTGGCAGGCCTGGTGCTGATTGAAGATGACGAAAGCCGCTTGCTACGTCTGCCCAAACAGTGGGGAATCGACGATGTGCCGGTGATTGTGCAGGACAAAAAATTCACCGCAGACGGTCAGATTGATTATCAGTTGGATGTGATGACCGCGGCGGTTGGTTGGTTCGGCGACACGCTGCTGACCAATGGCGCGATCTACCCCCAGCACGCCGCGCCAAAAGGCTGGCTGCGGTTACGTCTGCTCAACGGATGTAATGCGCGCTCGCTGAATTTCGCCACCAGCGATAAACGCCCTCTTTACGTGGTGGCAAGCGACGGTGGACTGCTGCCTGAGCCGGTCAAACTGAATGAACTCCCTATGCTGATGGGTGAGCGCTTTGAGGTGCTGGTGGATATCAGCGACGGTAAGCCGTTTGACCTGGTGACGCTCCCGGTCAGCCAGATGGGCATGGCCGTTGCGCCCTTTGATAAGCCGCACCCGGTGCTGCGGATCCAGCCACTGCAGGTTACAGCGTCGGGCACGCTGCAGGATACGCTGACGTCGCTCCCGGCGTTACCTTCCCTTGAAGGTTTAACCCAACGTAAGCTGCAGCTTTCCATGAACCCGATGCTCGATATGATGGGTATGCAGGCGCTGATGGCGAAATATGGCGATCAGGCGATGGCGGGGATGCACCACGGGCAGATGATGGGGCATATGAATATGGACCACGGCAAAATGGGCGGCATGGGGAACATGGGCAACATGAATCATGGTGACCATGGCTTTGATTTCCACAACGCCAACATGATCAACGGCCAGGCGTTCGACATGAACACGCCGATGTTTGCTGCCACAAAAGGGCAGTTTGAGCGTTGGGTGATTTCTGGCGAAGGCGACATGATGCTGCATCCATTCCATATTCACGGCACCCAGTTCCGCATTCTTTCAGAGAACGGCAAAGCGCCGGATGCGCATCGCGCGGGCTGGAAAGATACCGTCAGGGTTGAAGGAGGGGTCAGCGAGGTGCTGGTGAAATTTGACCATGCCGCGCCGAAAGAATCTGCCTATATGGCGCACTGTCATCTGCTGGAGCATGAAGATACGGGGATGATGTTGGGGTTCACCGTTTAGATTAGTGCGGCCTGATGCCCTGACCCTCTACCACCGGGAGAGGGAATAAACACAAAAACGGCAACCGAAGTTGCCGTTTTGCATATTACCGTAGGCCGGGTAAGGCGTAGCCGCCACCCGGCTTTTCAGTTACTTACTGTCGTCAGGCAGTGCATACGCGACAATATAGTCGCCCATCTTCGTGCCAAACGAACCGTGACCACCCGCAGAGATGACAACGTACTGCTTGCCATTCACTTCATAGGTCATCGGCGTTGCCTGTCCACCGGCTGGCAGACGGCCTTGCCACAGTTTCTCACCGTTGGTCATGTTGTACGCGCGCAGGTAGTTATCTGCGGTCGCCGCGATGAACAGCACGTTACCGGCGGTGGAGATCGGCCCGCCCAGCATTGGCATACCCATATTGAAAGGCACCGGAACCGGCATCGGGAACGGCATGCTGTCCTGTGGTGTACCAATACGTTTTTTCCACACAATCTGGTTCGTTTTCAGATCCAGACCGGAGATATAACCCCAGGCAGGCTGTTTACACGGCAGACCAAACGGAGACAGGAACGGGTTCAGTGTCACACCAAACGGTACGCCGTACTGCGGCTGGATACCGGCTTCGGTACCGCTGCCTTTCGCGTCTTTTGGCTGCTCCATTGGGTTGCCCGGACCACGTGGGATCAGACGGGAAACGAACGGTAGCGCCATTGGGTTGGCAATCGCCACCTGACGGTTCGGGTCAACGGAGATCCCGCCCCATTCGAACATCCCCAGGTTACCCGGGAAGACCAGCGTGCCCTGCTCAGAAGGTGGGGTGAAGATACCTTCGTAGCGCAGCTGGTGGAACATCACGCGGCAGACCAGCTGGTCAAACATGGTGGCACCCCACATGTCTGCACCGCTCAGATCTTTCTTCGGACGGAAGCTCAGGTCAGAGAATGGCTGTGTCTTGCTGACGTAATCGCCTTTTGCTGCGCCCTGCGGAACCGGTTTTTCCGGCGCAGGCACAACCAGTTTACCGTTGCTGCGATCCAGTACGAAGATGTTCCCGGTTTTTGCTGGCGCATAAATCACCGGAACGGTTTTGCCGTTAACGGTGATGTCCGCCAGTGTCGGCTGGGATGGCATGTCCATATCCCACAGATCGTGATGAACGGTCTGGTAGCTCCATGCCAGTTTACCGGTGGTCGCATTCAGCGCCACGATAGCGCTCGCGTAACGTTCCTGCTCCGGCGTACGGTTACCGCCCCAAATATCCGGCGTGGTCACACCCATTGGCAGGTAGACCAGGTCCAGCTTCGCGTCATACGCCGCTGGTGCCCAGGAGTTTGGCGAGTTAAAGGTAAAGGTGTGTTCATCTGACGGGATCGCATTGGGGTCTTTCGCGCCCGGGTCGAAGGCCCACAGCAGTTTACCGGTATTCACGTCAAAGCCACGGATAACACCAGAGGTTTCACGCGTGGAGAAGTTATCCGTTACCGAACCGGCAATCACGATAGTTTTATCGGTGATGATCGGTGGAGAGGTTGGCTCATACAGACCCGGCGTGGTATCCGGCATGTTGGTCTGCAGGTTCAGAATACCTTTGTTGGCAAAGGTTTCGCACAACTTGCCCGTTTCAGCGTTGATAGCGAACAGGCGGCCATCGTTTACCGGCAGCATAATGCGACGAGGGCAGTCGGCAATGACTTCCGGGCTGGCATTATCGGCACGTGCTTCGTGGTAAGAGACGCCACGGCAGGTGACATGCTGGAACGACGGGTTGGAATTGAGCTGTGGATCGAAGTGCCATTTCTCTTTACCGGTGGCCGCATCGAGCGCGAACAGACGCTGGTGCGCCGTACACAGATAAAGCATATCGCCCACTTTAATTGGCGTCACTTCGTTGGTCAGTTCACCTGGATCGTTCGGCATCTTCAGATCGCCAGTACGGAATACCCAGGCTTCTTTCAGGTTTTTAACGTTATCCGCGTTGATCTGCTTCAGCGGGGAGTAGCGTTGACCTTCCTGGTTACGGCCATAGGCCGGCCAGTCGCTATCCGCAACCTGAGAGATAGCCGCCGCAGGTGTGGATTCCGTGTTCAGCGTGCCTTTGATCTCCTGCGGGTCGTTAAAACCAGCCCAGGTCAGGATGCCACCGCTGATTAACAGGGCTACCACCAGCGCTACAACGGCACCACTGGAAGGTACAATCAGGCGACGCCAGACGAACGGCAGAATCAACCAGATACCAAAGAAGACCAGAATGTCACTGCGCGGCGTCAGTGCCCAGAAGTCGAAGCCGACTTCCCAGACGCCCCAGATCATGGTGGCGAGGAGTAATGCAGCATACAGCCACAGTGCGGATTGTTTTTTACGCCAGAGCAGGACAGTTACGCCAAGCATAACCAGGCCCGCAATCGGGTAGTACCAGGAACCGCCAATCGCGACCAGCCAGGCGCCACCGATTAACAGGTACAGGCCGCAGAAGGCGGCGAATAGCGCTGTTAGTGTCACCAGTAGACGCGGCTGTTGAGTTTTTGTTTCAGCCATAGAAAAGTACTCGTCAGTTTTGTTAATTATTTGCTAGCAATTAATTATAGGCATTAACAAATGTGATCGGAATCACAATATTTGCTTTTTACAACTCATACGCCAGGGTTATCCATTTGCTGATATAATGGCTGGCTTGCGTATCGATGCCGGAGATTAATTCATCCGCATTGAGAGATTTTCATTAAAATCATATGGTTAGTAATATGAAACATACTGTTGAAGCAAAAAACTATGTGTTTTCATGCTTTTAGGTGATTTCATGTTTTCTATGTTTTGATTTTTATTATCAGT
>NZ_JAWUEI010000053.1:0-12933 GCF_036663495.1 Enterobacter sp. 342 | reverse complement strand
TCGGCCCAGATCCGCGAAATTTTAATCAGCGAGTCAGCTTGGGAAGAAATGACCTGCTTATTCGCACCTTCCCTAGATGCCTGTGTATCCATGCTCGGAAAGATACTAAAAAAAATGTCTAACAAAAACGGTATCTCACAAACGGAAGAATCTGAATTCGCATTTCTTTTAACAAACTATATTAAACAGACTTTGACTTTTAGAGAATGGCAACGCAATGCTGACGGAAATCAACGACTGCACTTTCTTATTAATATCTACGGTGCAAAAGAAGACGGTGGCGAAGTGGTTTTAAGACCATTTATTGTAAATCCTGATGAATTAATGCTTACTCCAGCGGATGTCGTTGAATTTAATTCGCAGGTTATCAACGTTGATCGGCAGCGTCATCCTGAGTGGTTCCGTTAACTGGTCACAAGGGTTAAGAGCCTGAAAGGCTGCGATAGTGTATACGCAGCCTATTCTGTATAGCCGTCGCGTAATAATTGTTCTAAATGACTATCGACCGTTTCCTGATCACCAGGAATATATCGTGGCCATCCTGTTATATCGTTGACGCGTTTCACTATGTATGGATGAAACCCAAACTGCTCGGAAGTGATGTCAATATAATATTGCACTTCTTCGAAGTTCAATTCACACCAATAATGGCCAAAGCCACCACTCTCTGTAAATATACCGCCATCATCTGCACCGTTACCCCCACGAACAACAGCATCTAGACCTTTAGTTTTTGCTAAATAACATACAAGATAGCTTGCAAAAAGGCATGTGCCTTTCGTCTTCTTTGTGCCGCACTCCGTCAAAACTGAAAGTAGCTTTTCATGCGCCACTCGTGCAATGCCTGATACCAATTCCGGGGACATGTCTGCTCCAATGAAATTATTAGATCGACTTAAACAGGTAATATGTAATTAGGCATTACGATAAGTCGTGCCCTATTGGTTGGTACATCGTAAGAAAAGTAACTTTTCTAATCCCAGCCTGCACTCCGGGAATGCTTCTAACCTGAATAAATCACGGGGGCAGTGCTGGATACTTGTCAACTGTATTTGGATTCACAGGCTAACTATTTTTATACAGTTTAAGTGAATAAAACTTACTTAAAGCAGCGAACCACGCCGAAAGTGTAATGAGGAATACCGCCAATTCATCAGAACCATTTTTGATAGCACTGAGTAGAGCGATTAGTCCAAGGAACACCGAAAGAAAGACTAGTATTGCGGGTAAAAGTTTATACATGATAGACGTTCCTTTTAAAGGTTCAGATAGGTAGACCAACGCAGATAACGTCGGAATTGCCTGTTGTAAGATTACGCTCATTTAATTATTTTTATAACCTATGAATCCGCGTATAATTTCATTTGTAGTAATCTTCGTAATATATATCTGATAGACATTGATCTTTTTAATGTCTTGTTGACTCACAACACCATATAAGCAACTCTTAGATTGGTTTAACACAGCGCTTCCACTAACTCCATTTTGATAAAAAGCAGTCAAACCATCAGAACCAACTATTCCTTTATAATAGTAGGTTGAGTCGGGGGAAGCATACGTATTTGAAAGCGTATTATACATTCCCGATAGAACCCAAACAGACTCACCTGGAGCTAGAACATTATCACATACTGGAAGCTTCCAATTAGGTGGGGCTTTGACAATAGTATTTTTTTCTACTTTTAAAAGAGCGAGGTCCCGGTTCTTAGGATCATCAATATTGATAACTGTTGCTGGTTGGCTCCCATTCCTTGTTATTATACTTAGACTATAATCCTTGCTTGCATCAAGCCATAAATGTGAAGCTGTAAGAATATGTTGTTCATCGATCCAAGTACCTGAGCCGGAGATTGTCTTATTTCCAGACTTGATTTGAATTTTTACAGCTGAGTCCGAAAGCTCAAAATCATTGTGGTGCATACTTTGTTTATGAGGATTATCGGTGGAACAAGCAGAAATCAGTAAGGCTGAAAGAGCTAAAACCTTTCTATACATAGTCAGTTTCCTTCGAATAAGGCGAGTTTGGTTTCTAGAATATTTTATCCAGCGAGGAATTCTTCTAACGTGCTATCTTGGTACTGGGGATATATCTGCTTCATCATGCCAAAAGCAGCAACCGCTACGCTTTCTAAGTCGGAATAGAATTTAGGCTCCGTATTAAGATCATCACCATTCTTCAGAACGCCCTCGAAGCAGCTATAATCATTTCCGAACTCTTGAACAATAATCCAGCGCCCATCACGGAAACCTACGAGCATAACCGCTGAATTAGGATAGTCGCCAGCAGGCGTTAGCCAATCAAAGTGATAGTGCTTTATCGTATCATATTTCAGATGTACATTCATTATTCCTCCGTTGGCGATTACATTATTTGAGTTTTTTCATGGACTCTAAAGAAGCGAGGTAGGAATTATAGCGATCACCAAATTTTTCTTTCGCACGCTTAACGCGCATTTTCTCCGCGAGCTCAGTCTTGTTTTCTGCCTGGTAGGTCCTATTATTTTGCGTCTTTACTTCGGCCCCTGGGCCTGCTGCGTACGTTTTGTTTTTCTCGCTAATACACGCTCGGCATTTACTCTTGAGGCCAAACTTGCCCTTGAGCTCTTTTCCAAACTGTTCAAAGGGTTTAACTTGCTGACATGATTTGCATTTTTTAAAGCCCGGGGGGAGGTAGGTGTCAGCCATGAGCTGCTCCAGTAGGTATTGATTATAGGTGATTTTAACTTAAAGACGACGTCACTTTCAAATAAATCGACTACTTAACGCTGATCTTACATAATCCTGATTATGCGCACTTAAGTTGTTAGAACCATTTAGTAATGTCACTTTTGGGGCTGCGGATGTTTTCCTGGACTGTTATGTTGTGATCCCAAGATGCTGCCGGTACTTCACAGGACTCATTGCACCTAATGATAGCTTGATACGTTTCTCATTATACCAGCGTATGTACCTGTCCAGGAAGCAGATAAATTTTTCCAGCGTGATACCCGCCCAGTCTCTGCCATAGAACATTTCGTTTTTGATACGCCCGAAGAAGCCTTCACACGCAGCATTATCCGACGAGCATCCTTTGCGCGACATGGACCTTATAAGTCCGGAGGTGTTGATACGCTCAAGCCAGCCCGGCCACCGGTAATGGCCACCACGATCGCTGTGTATCACCGGTTTATCATGTTCGCTGAGCGTATCGAGTGCGTCATCGAGCATCGTATTCACCAGCGTCGCGTCCGGGCGTGTTCCTATCGACCAGCTTACAACCTGGCCATCAAAGCAGTCGATAACCGGCGACAGATAGACTTTTCCAGCCGGAAGCTGGAACTCCGTAATATCGGTCAGCCACTTCTCATTTGGCCTGCAGGAACTAAAATCCCGGGCGAGTAAATTTTCCGGTGCCGGACCGATTTCGCCACAGTAAGAGTTATATCGTCGTCGCCTGGTGCGCTTAACAACGAGCTGCTCTTCTGCCATCAGTCTGCGGACAACCTTTTCAGAAATAACTCTGTTGTTACTGCGAAGCATCGCGTGAAGGCGCCGGTAGCCGTAACAGCGGTAATTCTCCTCAAAGATATCGGCCATGATCACGCGTATTTCCGCATACTTATCGTACAGACGTTTGCTGGCTTTGTGGTAAAAATAACAGCTGCGGGCAAGTTGCAGAACGCTTAGCAACTCAGCAACGGGGTACTTTTTCTTAAGGGCATCAACTATCAGGGTTTTCTCCCTGTTTTTCAGTTTCAGAAAGCTGACGCCCAGATCTTTTTTTATCAGTTCATTCGCCTTTGTCAGTATGTCACGTTCGAGCTGCAGCTGATGAACCTGCTTCCTGAGACGCTGGATTTCACCGAGTAAAGCATCCTGATTTTTATCCTGAGGGGCTGCCTTTCGTTTGCGCATGGATTGATAAGCCTCGTCACTGATAAGGTCTTTCTTCCATTTGTACAGGACCGGGACGCTGACGCCTATGCTTTGTGCAACTTTACGCGCGGTTCCACGTCGGTTACAGAGCTCCCGGACGGCCTGAGACCTCTCTTCCGGGCTGAAGCATTTGCTTGTGCCTGAGCGAATGACCAGGGGACGCGCATTTGGGTAAAACTCTTCAATCCAGCGCTTTAGAATTTCGTTACTGGGGTAGCCGATGGCTCGGCGAGTGTACGACAGGCAACCACCGTGAGTAAGATAATGCTCAACAGCAGCAATTTTCTGTGTACGTGAATAGCGTTCTCTTGGTTTTAATTCCCTGGGTAAATCGCCCTTCTCTTCATAAATCCGAACCCAACGGCCCAGCTGTTTTGTGGAAGGATATCCCAGCTCCATGACGACAACGGAGGCTTTCTTTCCGTACCGGTAATAGAGTTCGACGGCCCGAATCCGGTCCTCGTATGAATGCATAAATTAACTCCTGAAGGTCCAGGAATTTGTCCGCACTTCCTTTTATCCAGATAGAAACGTCACCTTAGAGTAAGCTAAACTGAATGCAATTCTAAGGGGCTCAACGCATGTTGGTGACCATGTCAGATAAAGAGATCCACCGCCTACCGGTGATACAGGCAGTTTGTGAAAAGCGTCTACGCCGTCGTGATGCAGCATCACAGCTTGGCATTTCAGAACGTCAGGCGCAACGACTTATCAATCGTTACCGAGTTTCTGGTGCTGAAGGACTTGTCAGCCGCAAACGCGGCCAGCCCAGCAACCGCCGGTTGACCGAATCTCTCAAACTACGAGTACTCACGCTGATACGTGAAAACTACAGTGACTTTGGGCCCACACTGGCCGCAGAAAAACTCAGAGAGCGCCATAATATCCGGCTTTCAATCGAGACCGTCCGCAACTGGATGACGTCTGACGGACTCTGGGTCCCGCATGCTCGCCGTAAGTCACGGGTTTATCAACCCCGACATCGGCGTGATTGTCTGGGTGAACTTATCCAGATCGACGGCTCCCACCATGACTGGTTTGAAGGCCGTGCGCCAAAATGCTGCCTGCTGGTCTTTATCGATGATGCCACCGGGCGTCTGATGCATTTGCGGTTCAGCGAGTCAGAAACAGCCTTTGACTACATGCTGGCAACCCGGGAATACATCGAGCAGCATGGGAAGCCGGTATCGCTGTACAGTGACAAACACGCAATATTTCGCGTCAGTGGTCCGGAGAAACGCAATACCACCGTTACCCAGTTCGGACGTGTGCTTTATGACCTGGCAATCGAGCTTATTTGTGCCAACAGCTCTGAAGCTAAAGGCCGCGTGGAACGTGCGAATCAGACACTTCAGGATCGGCTGATCAAAGAAATGCGTCTGGAAGGTATAACCGGCATTGAGGCCGCAAATGCCTGGCTTGCCACTTTCATCGCTGACTTTAACAGCCGGTTTTCACGACCGGCTAAGTTCCCCAAAGATTTGCATCGTCCGGTGCAGGAAAGCCCCGATGAATTAAGAGACATCTTTGCCTGGCATGATGTTCGTACCGTGTCGAAATCACTGACCTTCCAGTACGATAAGATCCTTTATCTCATGGACACCACAGAAGAAAATAGCCGTCTTGCCGGTGAAAAAATTAAAGTACTGGATTATCCCGATGGCACCCTCGCCTTCCTCTATGGGCACCGGAGCCTTAAGTGCCAGGCATTTGATAAGCTGGCCTGTGTCGACCAGGGGCAGATTGTTGATAACAAACGTCTCGGGACTGTACTCCGACTGGCTCAGGTAAAACAGGATGAGCGGGAAAGCGAAGGCAAACGGGAACGAAGCAAAAAATCGCCCAGCCGTAAGGCTCAGGTGCGCATCCAGGAACAGCTCCGGGCTATCAATCCCGTTCTGGCAGACCCGAGCTTGTTTGTGGCAAGTTCAAAGCGATAGAATCGACCATCAGTGCTGCAAAGTACCGGAACAGTGAGTCCCCAAAAGGATACTTGAGATGATTAAATTCCCGACTACAAAGCGCGTTGATTTGTATAAAACTGCTGTCAGCTCTGAGCAATTACATCTAGATCTGGTTGCGGCTCAGGAGTTCATGTTCGATGCCTGGGAAAATGATGACCTGGAAGTTGTGCTGAAACTCATCAGAAAAGCTATCAAGAAATCCCCGCTCTGTGCTGACGCATACTCATTCTACTGCGAGATATCTCAAGAACCTCCTGAGTCAAAAATCGGGAAGCTGGAGACTGCTTTGTACGCAGCCAGCATTGCACTTGGCGAGGATTTTCAGGAGTTCGCAGGACGTTTCTGGGGATTTGTCGAAACACGTCCATATATGAGAGCAAAAGCAGCTTTGGCTGAGGCCTTATGGGAGTCTGGTAATTTTTATCCGGCTATGGCTCATAGCCGCGAAATGCTGAAGCTCAACCCGAACGATAACCAGGGGATTCGTCATTTATTAGCGAACTATTACCTTGAGCTTGAAATGGTGGATGATCTGGCCTTGCTACTGGACGATTATCCTGGGGATATGCGTTCGTTTTTTCAGTATACACGCGCCCTACTCGCCTACCGACAGTCATCCCCGGATGCCGATGATATCGCTAAAGCTGCGATTGATTCTAATAGACACATCCCCGGCTTGTTATCGAAGTGCAGATTACAGATCAAGTCTAACAGTGGATATATCACGTTAGGTGGAATGGATGAAGCCATTTATTATGTGAATCATAATATAAAGCCTTGGATTCGCACCTCTGGCGCAATTGATTGGATTGTAAATAATTCATTAAGTAAAATATAAGGATTTAGTTTTAATGTTTAATCTAATTATGGGCGGAGAACCTGACTATTTTGAACATTGGCCCATGTATGAACGGGTTAGTGGGAGTTGTGATTTTCCTATATCACGTATGTTAGAAGGCACCTCTGATGACATCCGGTTGAAGTTAACGCCTTTGAATGATAAAGCATTATCTTATATTGAGAAATTACCTACGCTTTTTATGTCAGAACTTTATTCCCGAGACAATGTTGAATACATTACTTTGCGACTTGGTGTAATTTCAAATCTACGAACAGTTAACAAAAATGTTGAGTTTGATTTCAGAATCACTCACTCACAAGATGATGTCGTAGTGATAAACAAAGAGTTATATCAAACAGCTTTAGAATTAGGTGCATATGGGCTGAAACGGACTCACTGGGGAATAAAAGCACGTGATTTAAATCAAACATTAGCACTTCTAAATATAACGACAAGAAGTACACCACTTCCTCCTACTGAAGCACTTCCTGATGAAGTTGATAACTACCCAATAATAGATAATGTTCAAAGTTTCATGGCGCGTGTTTTAGAACAAGATCATGAAGAAGATGCAGAAATATTTTATCGTGGACATTCTGATGTATCTTACGAGTTGGCTCCATCAGTTTTCAGGAAAAACAAAAAAGGTAACTTCAAGCATTTGCACAGTGAATCAAATTTAGTCCGTGAAGCCCTAACAGCAAGGCCAACTGAGTTTGTTGATGATAAAACAATGCTAGACAAGTTAGTAAGGATGCAACACTACGGACTACCAACTCGTTTGTTGGATATAACATCAAATCCACTAATCGCTCTGTATTTCGCTTGTTGCGACATTAGTAATAATGAAAATACAAATGAGGTTGATGGACATGTTATTATTTTCAAAACAAAAAGGGATCGTATAAAATTCTTTGACTCTGATACAGTAAGTTGCATATCAAATATATCAATGCTAAGTCAAACACTGAAAGATCAGCTGGATTGTAAAATGGACAAGGAGGCTTTCAATAAAACTGAAGCTTGTCAAAAACTCATACATTACATTAAAGATGAAAAACCTTATTTTAAAGATGTAATTATACCATCAGATTTGGAAAGGTTAATTTTCGTTAAAGGAAGAAATAATAATGAAAGGATGTCATCACAGTCAGGTGCATTCTTATTATTTGGGAATAATGCTGTTTATCCCGATTTAGTTTCAAACCCTGATGATGCTATGCAAGAGTTTAAAGTAGAAAAAATAGTGATCAGAAACAAAGCTAGAATACTTAAGGAACTCGCAAGGTTAAACATTACAGATGCGACAGTTTATCAAGGCATGGAAAGGACAATGAAACTAATTGCGGCCAAATTTTCCGCAGGAGATTGATCTTCATGTGGTTTTTTGACACACTAGCCTGTCGCTACTGGCATTGGTCCCTTGTATGCTAAGCATATGAACTCTGGTGTGTGTTGGACAGGAGCAATTAACCAGTCGTATAGTAAAATTTGAATGTAAAAATATAAAACAAGGAGTTGAGAATGAACCCCATTACTTTGAGTGAAATGAGTGATGAAGATGAAGAGGTAAAAATCATTTCTTCATATGAACCTCAAGATGATGAGATTGCGATCGTTTTTGATAGTTCAAAAATTACTGGAGGTAATGCACTGGATTTTTTCCAGTTCACCAAGCAATCACATTCTAATGTTAAAGTGTACGGAGATTCTAATGGTGTTTCGTACCTGCAATTAAACAGTATAACGTTAGCGTTAGGCACTTTCTTTGCCACATCAGTAATGATACCTTTTTTAGTAAATCTTGTTTCAAATTATATTCAGAAAAAAATTGATAACTTTGGAACTAGAGATATAGACGTTAAAGTCTCTATAATTAAAAAAAATAAATCAGGAAAACATGTGAAATACACTGTTTCTGGAAAAGTAGACGATGTTTTAAAAGTAATTAACAAAATCAAATAAAAATCTATATAGATATTATGAATATTCACGAAAAGTTAAAGCGTTGGATGTGTATTACTCAAGAAGATAGTGCTATTCTTGATTATCTTAATGCTGAGTTAAAAAAAGCTCAATCCTTGAGCTTGAATAATGAATCAAACAGATTGTTTTTATACAAAACAATTTTACTAGCCCATTTAAAATATATTCAAGTCATTAATTTACTTACAAGAGGTGATTTTTATGAAGCATGGGTAGAACTTGAAAGGATAGAAATAGATTTAATACATATTAAAGAAAATAATGAGTTTCTGCCTGAGGTTAATTTCTATGGTGTTAACTTCTTAGCGAGAATGGTATGTAATTGGCAGGCGTTATTCCCATATAAAATCTTCGGTAGTTCTCGTGAAATAATAAAAGAAGTGAAATGTTCAGTATGTAATACAACCCGTAGTTTTATTAATGATTGTGGTCATGTTAAAAATAAACTTTATAATGGAGTTCTTTGCTTTGATGAAGTGATCGATTTTGAATTAATTACTTATGACATAGTTAGTAATCCCGTTAACAAATGTAGTGTTTTTTTCTCCAATGATGGTGATCATTATAACTATTCAACTTTAATTAGTGTTGTCAAATACATACAATCCCCACATCAAATTTTCAATATTACGACCTGGAGATTTAAGGCGAAAGAACATGATGGAGTATTATCGCCAGAAAATATTTGTCCATGTGGAGATTCTTTAAAAAAATATGCAGATTGTTGTTTGCCACGTAATGGTATTTATAAAAAACATATAGATATTTGGTTTCCCTTCCCGTTGAATGTAGAACCTATTTAGAACCAGATATTCAATAACTAAAGATCCCGTTGACACAGATATTTCCATATTAAGATGTTTTCGTTATATTTTTATTCCAGTCTTTCATATTTAACTTTTGCTTTATTAATTGGTTGAGTGGGATAACGCAGCAGTCACATTAATATGATTACATAGGCTGAAAGTGCCCTTTCTATCTTGCACAAAGAGGTGACATTTTAAACTTGCTTTGACATAAGTTGTAGTAGCAAAGTTGTAATGTCCGATAATGGCTAAGTTAAGATGTCCGGCGTGTATAATCAAGTAAGGATTACCATGACGGCTCTCGCAGCGGAGTTTTTCACATTGGATGAAGTTAACCGACTCAAAATCATTCAGGATGTCATCGACCGGCGTCTGACAACACAAATGGCAGCTCAGCGGCTTGGTATCTCCGACCGTCAGTGCCGTCGTCTGCTTGCGCGTTATCGTGAAGATGGTCCGATTGGCATGACCAGCCGCCGTCGTGGTAAATCCAGTAACAACCAGTTGCCTCAGGGACTGGCCGCATACGCGCTGAACATTATTCGCGAACGCTATAACGATTTCGGTCCGACGCTGGCCTGTGAAAAACTGTCTGAGGTGCACGGTGTTCATCTTTCCAAAGAAACCGTCCGTAAGCTGATGACTCAGGCCAGTCTGTGGGTCCCACGTAAGCAACGTGCGCCAAAAATTCAGCAACCTCGTTACCGCCGTGCCTGTGCCGGTGAACTCATACAAATCGACGGCTGCGACCACCACTGGTTTGAAAATCGGGGACCTAAGTGTACGGCACTGGTTTACGTTGATGACGCAACCAGTCGTTTAATGCAGCTTCTTTTCGTGAAATCTGAGTCTACTTTCACCTATTTTGAAGCGACCCGGGGCTATATTGAAAAACATGGCAAACCGCTTGCGCTGTACAGCGACAAAGCCAGCGTATTCAGGATCAACAATAAAAATGCAACCGGCGGCGACGGCGATACCCAGTTTGGCCGTGCGATGCATGAACTGAACATTCAGACCATTTGTGCAGAAACCAGTGCTGCCAAAGGCCGCGTTGAACGGGCGCACCTGACGCTTCAGGACCGACTGGTCAAGGAGCTCAGGCTCCAGGGCATCAGTTCCATGGAAGCTGCGAACGCATTTGCCGAAGAGTTCATGAACGATTACAACCGTCGTTTCGCAAAAGCGCCTCGCCAGGCGTTTGATGTTCATCGGGAACTGGATGTCGATGACGATCTTGATATGGTATTTAACTGGCATGAAGCTCGTAAAGTGTCGAAATCACTCACAGTGCAATACGACAAAGTCCTTTATCTGATTGAAGACAGCGAATTCAGTCGTCGGGCGATTGGTAAATACATCGATGTCTGGCATTACCCGGATGGACATAAAGAGCTCCGGCTTAATGGCGTATCACTTCCCTACTCCACCTATGACAAGCTTTCTGAAATCGATCAGGGGGCCATTGTGGATAACAAACGTCTGGGGCGGGCCCTGGAAATGGCGCAGCTGGTCCAGGCCGAGCGGGATAATAACCGGTCGCAATCCGTACCATCCGGAGACGGCCCTTCTCGCAGGCGTAAAGCTCCCACGACGAAGAAATCCCAGCGTTCCCTGGATCAGGACGATATGTTCAATGCCCTGGTGAAACTTCAGTCACGCTCTGAAGAGATATTTGGGAAGAAACCGATTTAAAGCCCGGTAATCCATCCGGGCATGCCTGGCTGTCAGATTTTGGCCTGATTGACCCGTGCCGCGAGCTCCTGATGACTCTCTTTCCTTTCGCTGTAGCGGTCGGACAGGTAGGCTGTGTGCCCTTTCAGGAGTAACGTCATTTTGAACAACTCTTCGGTAACGTCGACAATCCTGTCATACCAGGGTGAGGGTTTCATGCGCCCTTCATCATCAAATTCCTGCCATGCCTTTGGCACTGACGACTGATTGGGGATGGTGAACATCCGCATCCAGCGGCCAAGTATCCGCATCTGATTGACCGTGTTAAACGACTGTGAACCACCACAAACCTGCATGACGGCCAGCGTTTTACCCTGGGAAGGACGAACAGCACCTTCACTCAGGGGTATCCAGTCAATCTGGGCCTTCATCACCGAGCTCATGGCGCCATGTCTTTCCGGAGAACTCCAGACCATTCCGTCACACCACCTGACCAGCTCGCGGAGTTCAAGCACTTTGGGGTGACTTTCGGGCGCATCATCGGGTAACGGCAGACCGGATGGGTTAAATATTTTCACCTCAGCCCCCATCTTTGCCAGCAACCGCCCGGCCTCTTCCGCTGCAAAACGACTGTAGGACCGCTCTCGTACTGAACCGTACAGGATGAGAATTCGCGGCATGGTTTCGTTGTTGCCCGTAAGTTTGCTGGCAAGCGCATCATCAAAATAAGCCGGTTCGATTGCTGGTAAGTCGGTCATAAAAAATCTCCATTTCATAAGCTATGCTTTAAAAGTTATCACATATGAAATACCATATGTATTGTTATTTTTTTACGAGGTTAAGCATGCTACAGCCTGTTCAGCTTTTTAAACTGCTCGCCGACGAGACCCGTTCAACTATCGTGATGCTTCTCAGGGAGTCCGGTGAAATGTGCGTCTGTGACATCTGTGCGGCAACCGCAGAGTCTCAGCCAAAAATTTCTCGCCATATGGCCCTTTTACGTGAAGCCGAGCTGGTCATCGACCGTCGCGAAGGAAAATGGGTGCATTACCGACTGTCGCCACACATGCCAGCATGGGCTGCGGGTATTATTGATACAGCCTGGAACTGTGAACGAGAAAACATACGCAACAAGCTCAGTAGCGTGGCATCTGTCTCCTGCTGATGGCGATATATATATCCGAATAAACAAATGTGAATGGAGTTTCTGATGTTACTGGCTGGTGCTATCTTTTTATTCACGCTCGTCCTGGTTATCTGGCAACCCAGAGGGCTGGGGATTGGCTGGAGTGCCTCACTGGGCGCAATTCTGGCATTGCTGACTGGCGTCGTTCATCTGGGGGATATTCCGGTGGTCTGGCAGATAGTGTGGAATGCGACCGCCACCTTTATCGCCGTGATCATCATCAGTCTTCTGCTCGACGAATCCGGCTTCTTTGAATGGGCCGCGCTGCACGTTGCCCGTTGGGGGAATGGCCGGGGGCGGCTGCTCTTCACCTGGATCGTCCTGCTTGGTGCGATGGTTGCGGCACTGTTTGCCAACGACGGTGCGGCACTGATCCTGACACCTATCGTTATCGCGATGCTGCTGGCGCTGGGATTCAGCCGGGGAGCAACCTTAGCGTTTATCATGGCCGCAGGGTTTATCGCTGACACGGCAAGCCTGCCACTTATTAGGCGACAATTACCCCGTCCGCATCGCGACAATTACTCTGGCCTGTTTGTAATCTGAGCGTCCTGTTTCTTC